>NZ_JAJGUA010000026.1:0-142462 GCF_020784695.1 Limosilactobacillus secundus | reverse complement strand
GTTATCAAAGCTGCTGATGAATTAGATAGTGCTAAGGCATTAAACGATGATGCACAAAACAGCGATGCAGAAGATTACATCAAGGAAGGCTACGCAAAGGCCTACCAAGATGCTCAAGATGCATATAATGCTGCTGCCAAGGCAAGTCCAGAAATTGCTAAGGCTTACCAAGCAGTTAAAGAAGCTAAGGCATTGAACGATGATGCACAAAACAGTGATGCAGAAGATTACATCAAGGAAGGCTATGAAGCAGCTTACCAAGATGCTCAAAAAGCTTTTGATGACGCTATGGCTGCTTTGCAAAAGGCTAACGATAATGCAGCCGTTGATGTTAAGGATGCAAATGCTAAGTTAGATGCTGCTAAGACTGATCTTAATAACTACTTTGTTAACGCAACTGCTACTGAGCAAAAGGCATACGATGACGCAACTGCTAAGGTAAATGACGCTCAAAAGGCCCTTGAAGATGGTCAAGCTGCTACTAAGAAGGCCCAAGACGCATTCAACCAAGCTAATGAATTTGCAACAGATGCTGCTGCAGCATACAACGAATTGAAAGCTGATCATGCTGAAAATGCATTAAATACTGCTCAAGGCTTATTAAACAAGGTTCAAGGCATTTATGGTCTTAACACTCCACAAGCTAATGCTGCAGAAGCTCTTGTAAGTGCTCTTAAGGATTACTACCTTAACCCAACTTCCCCAGCTGATAAGACAGCAACCTTGAACAAGATTCAAGAATCACAAGATGTATTTAACAACCTTGTTAATGATGCTAATGCTGCTATGAATGCTGCAGAAACTAAGTATCAAGACGCTCAAAAGAACGCTGATGCTGCTAAGGCAGTTCTTGATCGTGTAAACAACGGTGACTTTAGTGACTTCCCAACTGTTAAGGATGCCGAAGAAGCTCAAAAGCTTGCCCAAACTAATTACGACAATGCATTGGCTAACTTAAAGAATGCTCAAGCTAACTTAGATACTGCTAAGGCTAACCTTGAAGCTGCTAAGAAGGCTGCTAGTGAAAAGCCGGCCGATAAGCCATCAACTGATGACCAAGGCAACAAGGGCGACGACCAAGGCAACAAGCCATCAACTGATGACCAAAGTAACAAGGGCGACGACCAAGGCAACAAGCCATCAACTGATGACCAAAGTAACAAGGGCGACGACCAAGGCAACAAGCCATCAACTGATCCAAGCAAGGATGAAGACAAGACTGATTCAAAGAAGGATCAAAACACCAACACCCCTGCTAAGGATAATGGCACAGTTGTAAACGACACTAAGAAGAGTGAAGCTGCTGTTGCTGCACCAACTGACAAGAAGGCTACTGCAACAACTACTAATGTAACTCGTGCCGAATACAAGGCTGCTAATAAACAAAACAATGCTAAAGCAGAAACATTGCCACAAACTGGTAATGAAAGTGGCGTTGCTGCAGTTGCTTTAGGTGCTGCTGCTGCAATGTTTGGTCTTGGTTTAGCTGGTAAGAAACGCGAATACTAATAATCATATTTTGCAATTATTAGTTTGGATTTAATTTTATAATTTGCTCGGACATACTAGAGGGTTGTGGCGAAGGTTTGCTTTGCCACAGCCTTTTAGTTTATATCCGAAAAGTGAGGGGAAAATATGGCTGATGTAAATAAGGCGTTAAAGCAGGCTCAAGCAACTTATGAGCAAGCTCAGCAGTCCTATGAAAAGTTTAATCAAAAGTACCGTGAAGCAAAACAAGCAGTACTTTCTGCTCAAAGTACATTTGCCGGTGTTCAAACGATTGGCGACCGAACGACAATTGAAACAAGCACTCAATTGTTGAAAAACGTTCAAAATAATTTAGACAGAATTTCTGCTAATCTATTGGTGGCAAAGGAAAACGTAAAAGCAGCACGTAGTAATTTGGAAAATGCTAAAAAAGCAATTGAATTAGAAGAGAAAAATCATCAACCTCTAAAACAACCGCTTTATACTACTATTTCGACAAGCTATGGTGAAATTAAGATTACCAAGAAAAACAAGTCCAAGCCATCACAGGAAAGAGTTGAAAAAGAACTAAAAGATACTTCCGTTAAAATGACGAGAGCAGAATATCGAAAAAAATTAAACGAACACAAATAGTATTAAAGAAGGACTTGCAAAACGATGAATGCAAGTCCTTTTTAATTACAGTTAATTTATTAGTTTTCCTTCAGCAATTGCTAATTTGAATTGTCCATAGTCTGCTGTAACTTGGTCTACATACTTTAAAGCCCAATTTGGTAAAAGGGTATCTAGTTTCTTTTGATGTTTCAAATAACCACGAATCATTGGTGCAGTGGGGCTTTGGAAATGAGCCATCGCGAGCAAGTAAGCACACGTTTGGCAGTAGAATTGAAAGCTTTCAAAGTCAAGCTTATTAACATTTATGGATTCTTTCATATCTCGGAACTGTCGGATGTAATAACTACGACCCCCGAAAGTGGTGCTTCCTAAAAAGCGATCAGATGAGGATTGCAGAATCCGTTGTGCTGCTACAATTCTCTGACCAGCAATGCCTCCATTTCTAATCACTTGTTGTACAGGAAGGGAGAGTAGGTTATAGCGCAATGGCATCGCTTCTTTGACTTGTAAAACGATGTGACTGTTGTCATTACCAGTGAGCAGGATCAAATAACATCGTGTCCCGAAACTGCCAACACCGACACTGTAGCGGATAATATCGGAAATATGAAAGTTTGCTAGAAGAACCCGAACATCTTGACGAACATTTTCGCAATATTTGTTATATCCCTTAACAATCTGTTGATAACGCACAGCACTAAGATGACGTGCACGTGGTGGATTATCCCGAAAAACAGGATGCCCTTGATTATTGATAGTCGCCATTTTTTGAATTATTTCTTCTGAATTACTACGCTGACTTTTTTTAAGAACCTTATTAAGGACTGTTTGCATTTGCGTTGAAATATCACCAAACGACTCAATTGCTTTTCCCATATCTTCATAAGCAAATGAAAAATAAAACAGTTGGGAAAGACTCATCTTATTGGCGCTTTTGATGGTGTGGCGGTAGGTTTTAGTAGTTAATTGGAGAAGACGATAGAGATCATTGCGATCAAAACTATTCTCTTCTCCTGCCAGCTCAGCACTAACTAATAACCGTTTCAAATCACTTTCCCAATTTCCGATCCGGGCTTCATCAAAGTCGTTAAGGCCAAAGAGAAGTTTACGTTCAGGAGAGGCGTAAAAGCCAAAATTATTTACATGGGCATCACCGCAGATAATGATAGGAAGCTTACTTTGTGCTTGCCGTTTAAGGTCATGTTCCATTAATTCGGCCGTTCCACGGAAAAATGCAAAGCGACTGGCAAGCATTCTTTGATGGCGCAAAGGAAGCAACTCGGGGATCATATTGGCTTCAGTAATCTGAATTATTTTAACAGGGTCCCGATCAACTGGAGTGAAGGTGCCTAACATATCACTAGAGACTTCTTTTTGCTGCCGTTTACCATTATTTTCCAATTCAGCTTTAGTTTTATTGATTTGAATTTTTCGTAAGTCAAAGATATCGAGATTTGGATTAATCAAAAGTAGCGCATCCTTTCAGAAACAATACTTATGTCTCATTTTAAATCTTTTATTTTATTTGTAAATATGGTTTGATTAAGTTGATAAATAATACTTTTCCAAATAAAATTAATATAAATGAAATTATAAGAGGAGTTGATAGAGTGATTATTGCAGTGGAAAATTCCCTTGCCCAACATTTGCATATTAATTCCCAGATGATTGCACCAGCTGATCTATTAGAGACAAACGTTTGGACAATTCGTGTTACTGGTGAATTTATGATTATTATGAATAACTTAATGTCGTTGCCAATTATTGTACGTTATCCTCAACGCTTTAATGACTCACGAGCTTTTATTGCGGCATTTAAGCGTGAATTCCTAAGTTTATTAGAGGTTTCGCCAATTCCTCATGCAAAAATTCGAATGATTCGTGATGCACAATTTAGTAAAGTAGTATTTACACGCCAAATTCAGCCAGAAACTCAACAACAATTGCAGATGTATGAGAACTTAATGATGGGGCCTAATTCAATTATTGATTGGGAAAAAGATCCGACCAATGCTGAAATTGCGCTTCAATTAGCGGAACAGACACGCATTACCAATAAGACAACCGATCAAGAATATGTTGTAATGGATATTTTTGAAGATTATTCAGTTACGGACTTTAAGGTTGCTACTCATTCTAAACTTAATGAACATAATCGTCGCTATCTTTACCGTTCGCTTTCAATTAACGATATCATGAATGCAACAGCGGTGGGAGAAAAGATTTTAGATGATTATCAAGGTTATCTAGAAAGTTGTGGAAAGAGCGAGAGTATTATTGATCGAGATTTAGATTGTGCTGCAGATTACATCGGTTACTGTGAGGCCTTGGGTGAATCTGTCCTTGATGATATTACATTGGTCTATCACTATTTAATTAACTATGAAAAACTACATAATGATCGTCCCACTGACACCGGCTTTCATTCTAAAAGTGATGCCTTTCGCGAATTTGGAAAGTTTTTGCGGGCAGAAGATCTTTTCTCTAGTGAAGACTACGATTTGTTTGTTCAAGCAATTAGTCAAGGGGTAAAAGATCTCGGTTCTAAACAGCGGATGTACCATTTACAACGGATAATTCGTGACATGCAACGTCAAGTGAGAAATCAACGCGAACATGCAATCCAATATGTTAATAAACAATATACTATTTATGTTGAGCTTAGTGATTATCATCCTAAAATGTGGCGGCGATTTACTGTCAGCGGTGATATGCGTCTAGATATGTTGTGCTTTGCAATTTTAGCAGCCTTTAACGCGGACGGGCATCACTTATTTGAATTGCGTCAGGGAAATACGCATTATCAGTTGCCGATTCTTGATAGTGGCTTTGGTCAATCAAAAGATATTACCCAAAGTTGGGTAGGCGATTGTGATCTTGCCCATGAATATAACCTAATATATGACTTTGGTGATATGTGGAACTTTAAAATTAAGTTTGAGGAAGTAAAGCCGAAACGACTTCCAGCTCATACCAGTCCCAAAATTGTCGGCGGGTTTGGAACTGGAATCTTGGATGATATCGGAGGAGTAGAAGGACTGAGTCAAGCGGCAAAGGATGATCCGGTTATTAATGCTCCATTAAACATTTCAAAATTTAAGAATCAATGGTCTCGTCAAATTGAAAAAATACGTCACTCTTATGAATAAAAAGCACTACAATAGAGAATGAAATTTATATTTAATCGAGGTCTTTAAGGATGGAAAAACGCGAAAATGCTATTCCGAGAACAATGAAGGCCTGGGCAGTCACAACTCCTGGGCCGATTGATGGTAAAAAATCACCAATCGAATTTACCGAAAAGCCTGTGCCAACTCCTAAACGGGGTGAAGTCCTTGTTAAGGTATTAACGTGTGGGGTATGTCATACAGATTTACATGTGACAGAAGGAGACTTGCCTGTTCACCATGAACACGTTACTCCTGGTCATGAGATTGTTGGTAAAGTTGTCGGCTTTGGATCAGAAACACAACGATTTAAGCTTGGTGAGCGAATTGGGATACCATGGTTCCGGCATGCTTGTGGGGTATGCAAGTTTTGTCGATCGGGTCACGAAAACCTCTGTCCCCACTCACTTTATACCGGTTGGGATCATGATGGCGGTTATGCAGAATACGTCACGGTTCCAGAAGGATTTGCATATCGGCTTCCGGAAAAGTTTGATTCTCTAGAGGCAGCTCCATTATTATGTGCAGGGATTATTGGTTATCGGGCTTTTGAGCGAGCCAATGTTCCCGCTGGTGGCCGCTTAGGGTTATATGGTTTCGGTGGCTCAGCGCACATTACGGCCCAGATTGCACTTGCACAAGGGATTGAAGTTCATGTCTTTACTCGTGGTGAGGATGCAAAGAAATTCGCCCTAGACTTAGGGTGTGCTTCTGTTCAGGGTTCCTATGACCCAGCGCCAGTGCCTTTAGACTCGTCAATCATTTTTGCGCCAGTTGGTGATATGGTATTACCGGCCTTAGCTAGTCTAGTTCCAGGTGGGACTTTAGCATTAGCTGGTATTCATATGACTGATATTCCAACAATGAATTACCAAAAAGAAATATTCCACGAAAAGACATTAACGAGCGTTGAGAGTAATACCCGCCGTGACGGGGAAGAATTCTTAACATTAGCCGATCGTCTCAACATTCATCCTGAAGTACACGAATATCCGCTAGCAAAAGCTGACGAGGCATTGCGCTATGTTAAACGTGGTGATATTAAAGGAGCTTGTGTATTACGTGTTAGCGAGGACTAATGATTGTCTTTTCCTTTTCATTCCTGCTAAGATAGTTAGAGAGGTTTAGAAGAGAAAAGAGGAGGCTTTTTTATGAAATATCCCCAATTAGCATTGGATGAAGTTAAAGGACCAAAAGCAGTAATTGAAACTACAATGGGAACAATTACGGCCCAACTTTTTCCAAAATACGCACCTAAAACGGTTGAAAACTTTGTTAAATTAGCAGAGAAAAATTATTATGACGATGTGATTTTTCACCGGGTTATTCCAGATTTTATGATTCAAGGTGGCGACCCAACGGGAACTGGACGTGGTGGTGAAAGTATTTATGGTCATCCATTTGAAGACGAGTTCTCTGAAGAATTATTTAACTTCACGGGTGCTCTTTCAATGGCTAATGCTGGTCCAAATACAAATGGCAGTCAATTTTTTATTGTCACTAATGAACATGTTCCAGAAAATATGATTGCACAAATGAAGGCCGTTGGGTATCCACAAGAGATTATTGAGTATTATGAAAAACATGGTGGTACACCGTGGCTTGACTTCCATCACACAGTATTTGGCCAAGTATTATCCGGGATGGATGTTGTCGAAAAGATCAGCAAAGTTAAGCGGGATGCGATGGATAAGCCTGAAAAAGACGTTATTATTAAAACAATTAAGATTGAAAAAGAGAAGTAATAAAAGGGAGCGAGACAGAAGTCACTCGTGACTTCGTTTTTCGACGCGAAGCTAGCCTCTGGGAGCCCCCGCAAGCAACAATAGGCCTTCAACGTTTGACTTTGCCGGACGCTGAAGGCCATTGTTGTACTGCGCTGTTCGTATTTTATGGAAGTGACCTAACTTATATCACAGCTCCTTTTTTGCAGTTAAGAGATCCCATAGTTTTTGCTTGGGTGCTGTTAATAGTTCAGTTGAACGGGTCACAGCTGAAAGACGGAATGATTGTTTTAGCGGGCTAGTAACATTTATGGAATGGATGTTATCTTCTGGTGTAATAGCCAAACCTGTTAAATAAGCAATTCCAAGATTTTCTGCAACCATGGTTTTGATAACATGAATATCAGCGGTTCGATAGATGACTTGGGGACGAAAATGAGCCAAATGGCAAATTTGCTTAAAAGCTTGCTCGTGAAAGAATTCAGTGTCAGGAACAATAAAGCGTTCATTTTTAAGCGTAGCAAAATCAATCTCCTTTTTAACGGCAAGGGGATGACGCTTACTAACGATAACCTTGAAGGGATACTCAGCCAGCTCAGTAGTTTTTAGCCCCACTTCTTTTAGGGGGTTAAGAGACCCCAGTAATGCCAAATCAAGGTTGCCGTGTTTAAGCATCTTGAGAATTTCCTTAGAACCGTGCTCAGAAGTTTCTAAGTGGCTTAAAAGGCCTTCTCGCATTAATAGCGGGGTCAATGGCGGAAAGTAGTAATTGCCGATGATGGGTGGCAATCCAAAGCGAATACTGGATGATTCAGCTTGGTTGATTTCTTGGCGAGCAACCCTTAATTCATTTAAGATAATCTCAATGTGGACGGCGAATTGCTTACCAGTCGGCGTAATATGTAATTGCTTATGGACATGATCACGAATGAAAAATGATGTGCCAAAGTCTTTTTCTAGTCGCTGGATAGCCATTGTAATTGTAGGTTGACTGACATTAAATTTGGCTGCAACTTGCGAAAAATTTTTATATTTTACTAGTGCTTGATAATATTTTAGATCGTTTAATTTCATAATAGATACCTTTCTACCAGTGATTATAATGGGTACTATCAATTTTATTTATATCATAGCATACATTTGACTATAAACTAGCACTGGAATTACTCTAAGAATGTTGAAACAGATAAAAGGTAAAGGATAGGCGATAATGTTGCGCAAAGGAATGCAAATATTAAATGATCCCTTTAAGAATAAGGGAACTGCTTTTACAATCGAAGAACGAAAAAAGTATGGTTTATTAGGCTTGTTACCATCTTGTGTAAGAACGATTGAGGAACAGGCAGCCGAAATCTATCGGTTATATCAATCTAAGGACTCACGGATTGAACAACGGCACCTATTGATGGAAGTATTCAATACTAACCGCACTCTTTTTTTCTACTTGATGGAAAAACATATTGCGGAGTTTATGCCAATTGTGTATGATCCCGTAATTGCTGAGGCGATTGAGCAATATAATGAACGTTACATTAAGCCCCAAGATGCTGCATATTTGAGCATTGAGCATCCTGGCTTAATTAAAGAAGAACTTGCTGATGCCGCCGATGGTCGTGATATTCGCCTCATCGTTGTTACAGATGCTGAAGGAATCCTTGGTATTGGTGACTGGGGTGTAAATGGGGTTGACATTTCTGTTGGGAAATTAATGGTTTACACAGCAGCGGCTGGGATTGATCCATCCCAAGTTCTCCCGGTTTCTATCGATGCTGGGACTAATAATGAAAAATTGTTGAAGTCCGCTAATTACCTAGGAAATCGAATTAAGCGCGTTGAGGGTCAAGAATACTTTGACTTTATCGATAAGTTTGTTGATGCAGTTGAAGAATTATTCCCTAAGAGTTTATTACACTTTGAAGATTTTGGTCGGGGAACGGCTGCGCGGATTCTTGATAAGTACCAGAATAAAATTTTAACCTTTAACGATGATATTCAAGGAACCGGAATTATTGCCTTAGCTGGTGTGCTAGGGGCCATGAATATCTCAAAAGAAAAGTTAACGGATCAAATATTCTTAACATTCGGTGCTGGTACCGCTGGAATGGGAATCGCTAAGATGCTTTATGACGAATTGATCCGTCAAGGTCTTACACCTGAAGAAGCAAAGAAACACTTCTACCTTGTTGACAAACAAGGGTTATTATTCGACGATACGCCAGGTTTAACGCCAAAACAAAAACCATTTACCCGTCAACGGAGCGAATTTGCTAATGCTGATGAATTAACTAATTTGCTTGCCGTCGTTAAGGCCGTTCATCCAACAGTAATGATTGGGACGTCCACTCAACCAGGAAGTTTTGATGAAGCGGTGGTAAAGGAAATGGCAGCTCATACTTCACGGCCAGTTATTTTCCCACTCTCTAACCCAACTAAGTTAGCAGAAGCAAAAGCGGCCGACCTTCTCAAATGGACTGATGGAAGGGCGTTAATTGCGACTGGAATTCCAGTTAAAGATATCGAGTATAATGGAACTGTTTATCAAATCGGGCAAGCTAACAATGCGTTAATTTATCCTGGAGTTGGTTTTGGGGCCTTGGCTGCTGAAGCTAAAGTGTTAAATGATAATATGTTAGCTGCAGCAGCTCATGCTTTGAGTGGCTTAGTTGATCCTGAAAAGCCAGGTGCAGCTGTATTACCTCCTGTTTCTAAGTTAACAGAATTTTCTAAGCGAGTAGGTGAACGAGTAGCCGAATCTGCAATCGCTCAAGGCTTAGCAAGCGATGGAATTACCGATGCAAAGAAAGCGGTAGAAGAGAAAATTTGGAAGCCACAATATTAATAAGATAGCTTTTAGCTTTGTGAATAATAAAACCATATTATTAGACAAGGATAGAAAAACATCTAAGAAATTAAAAAATCTTAGGTGTTTTTTTGTGTATAAGTTTGTGAAACTTTTGCAAACGTGATTGGAAAAAGCTATTATAACAGTTGGTAAGGCAATAGTTATAAGTGAAATTTATTGAAAATTAAAGATTTGACTATAGCTTTACTTACAAGGTAGGATATATGTGTAAATGATGTGTAACATTTCACAAGATAAAATTGCTCAATTAATATATTGGAGGTTTTTGAAATGTCAGAATACCGTACTGAAGAAGATACGTTAGGCCCCGTTAAAATCCCTGCTGAAGCATTATGGGGACCACAAACAGAACGGAGTCGGAATAACTTCCCAACCGGTCAATACATGCCATTAGCAATCATCCGTGCTTTATTGAACATTAAAAAGGCAGCGGCTCAAGCTAATATGGAAACTAATGCTATCTCTGAAGAAAAGGGTAACTTAATCGTTAAAGCGATTGATGAATTACTCGCATTAAGTGATGAAGAATTGCGGAAGGACTTCCCATTAAAGGTTTACCAAACTGGTTCTGGTACCCAAACTAACATGAACACCAATGAAGTTGTTGCGCACAAAGCTCATGAAATTAACCCTGACATTGAAATCTTGCCAAATGATGATGTTAACAAGGGTCAAAGTTCAAACGATACATTCCCAACTGCTATGAATGTGGTTGCTTTAGAAGCGCTTGATAAGTTGAAGCCAGCTGTTCAACACTTAATTGATGAATTAAAGGTTAAGGAAGAGAAGTACATGAAGACTGTTAAGGTTGGACGTACTCACTTACAAGATGCTGTTCCATTGACATTTGGTCAAGAACTTTCTGGTTACATCGCTTCCTTAGAACATGATCTTGATTACATCAAGACCTTGGAACCAACATTAGATGAATTGGCAATTGGTGGTACTGCTGTTGGTACTGGTTTGAATGCTGCAGAAGGAATGCCTGAAAAGATTGCTGAAAAGCTTAGCGAAGTTTACGGCTTAAACTTAACTGCTGATTCAAACAAGTTCTACGGTTTAGCTAACCACTCTGGTTTGGATGTTGTTCACGGTGCTTTGAAGACATTAGCAGCCGACATGTTCAAGCTTGCTCAAGATATTCGTTTCTTGGCTTCTGGTCCTCGTGCGGGTTATGGTGAATTAAATATCCCAGCTAACGAACCAGGTTCATCAATCATGCCAGGAAAGGTTAACCCAACTCAAGCAGAAGCTGTAACAATGGCTGCTTTACGGGTATTTGGTAACGATACAGTAGTAACAATGGCTTCATCACAAGGTAACTTCGAAATGAATGTTTACAAGCCAGTATTGATCGATGCATTCCTCGAATCAGCTGACTTATTAACTGGAACAATTACCGGATTTGCTGACAAGATGATCCATGGAATGACAGTTAATGAAAAGCGGATGGAAGAATTAGTTGATAATTCATTAATGACTGTTACTGCCTTATCACCACACATTGGTTACCATGACAGTGCTAAGATTGCTCAAGCTGCTGATAAAGCTGGTAGCACATTAAAAGAAGCTGCTTTGAAGTCCGGTAAGCTTACAGAAAAACAATACGATGAATGGATGGACATGCTTAAGATGACCAACGTTGATCGGGATAAATAAGAATTGAGTTAAAAGTAATGCCAATTTTGGCAAGAGTGGAAATAAGCAATAAAAAGGACTTGTTCCACTCTTTTTGACTGTTAATATATTTAAAATTTAAGAATTAAAAGGAGAGCAATATCATGGCAGAAAAATTCCAACCATTATCTGTAAGTAAATTGGATAATGATTACGATGTTATTGTAATTGGTTCTGGTGGAACAGGTCTTTCCGCAGCAATTCAAGCAAACGAATTAGGAATGAAGACAGTTGTTCTTGAAAAGGAAGAGGAACTTGGAGGAAATACTAACCGGGCTTCTTCAGGAATGAACGCTGCTGAAACCAACGTGCAATTACAACATGGAGTAATTGATAACGTTGCCGATTTTTACCACGAAACATATAAAGATGGTGGACGGTTAAACGATAAGGATATGCTAGGTTACTTCGTATATCACACAGCCCCTGCGATTGACTGGTTAGCTGATCATGGAATTAAGCTTGATGACATTACAATTACTGGTGGAATGTCTCGTAAGCGTACTCACCGTCCAGCAAGTATGGCGCCAATTGGTGGTTTCTTAGTAAAGAGTTTATTGGAAGTTGTTCAAAAGGAAAACATTCCAGTATTTAATAAGGTTAAAGTTAACAAGCTTTTACAAGATGATGAAGGTAAGGTAATCGGTGTTGAAGCTAATGCTGATGGCTTGATTAAAACGATTCACGCAAAGGCTGTTATCTTAGCTACTGGTGGATTCGGTGCTTCTAAAGAATACATGAAGCGGTTCCGCCCTGACCTTGCTGATTACAAGACGACCAACCAACCAGGAGCAACTGGTGATGGTTTGAAGCTTGCTGAAGGCGTTGGCGGAGAGTTAATGCAAATGGATCTTGTGCAAGTTCACCCAACTGTTCAACAAGATAACCCTCATGTTTACTTGATTGGTGAAGCTGTTCGTGGTGAAGGTGCAATTTTAGTTAATGCTGAAGGTAATCGGTTTGTAAACGAATTAAACACTCGCAAGATCGTTTCTAATGCTATTACTGCTCTTCCAGAACACAGCGCTTACTTGATTTTTGACCAAGGTATTCGTGATCATGTAAAGGCAATCGAATTTTACGATAAGGTTGGCCTCGTTGTTCATGGTGATACAATTGAGGATCTTGCAAAGAACCTTAAGATGGATCCAGAAACCTTGAAGAAGACTGTTGCAACATGGAATGAAGCAGTTGAAAATCATGATGACAAGGAATTCCACCGGACAACAGGAATGGATCGGGGAATTACTAAGCCAGGATTCTTTGCAATTCATATTGCCCCTGCAATTCACTACACTATGGGTGGTATTCACATTAATACTAAAACTCAAGTGCTTGATGGCAATGGGGATGTAATCAAGGGATTATATGCTGCAGGTGAAGTTGCTGGTGGTTTACATGGTAATAACCGTGTTGGTGGTAACTCAATTGCAGAAACAATTGTCTTTGGACGTCAAGCAGGTCAACAAGTAACTGTTTACGCCCGTGGCTTAAAGTAAAAAATAATGGGCAGTGAGAGACTGCCTAGAGCAATTATCAATTAATTACTTAACTATATAAGGGATAAGGAAATGAAAAAATTAGAAAGTGTAAATTATAAGGGGTTCATTTGGCCTGTTATTATTGGTTTGATTTTATGGTTTATGACTCCTATTAAACCAGCTGCCGTTCCAGTTGCTGGTTGGCATATGTTTGCTTTGTTTGTCGCTACAATCATTGCATGTATTACGCGTCCACTTCCAATTGGTGGTGTCTCAATTATTGCTTTTGCCTTAACTGTTTTAACAAAAACAGTTCCAATGGAAAAAGCAATTGTTGGTTTTGGTAATGCATCAATTTGGATGATTGCAATGGCCTTCTTCATTGCCCGGGGATTCATTAAGACCGGACTAGGTCGGCGGATTGCATTGAACTTTGTTAAGGCATTTGGTAAGCGAACTTTAGGACTTGCTTACTCCTTGATCGGTGTTGATTTGATTTTAGCACCAGCTACACCAAGTAACACTGCGCGTGCTGGTGGTGTTTTATATCCAATTATTGAATCATTATCTCAATCATTTGGCTCAGATCCTAAGAAGGGAACAGAACGTAAAATTGGTTCCTTCTTGATCTTTGCTGAATATCATGGTGATATGATTACTGCGGCAATGTTTATGACAGCCATGGCCGCTAACCCATTAGTTCAAACTCTTGCCAAAAGTAATGGCGTAAACATTACTTGGGTTGGCTGGTTCTTAGCTGCCTTGGTACCAGGAATTATTTCCTTAATCATTGTTCCATGGTTGATCTACAAAATGTATCCACCTGAAATTAAAGAAACTCCTAATGCTAAACAATGGGCAGAAGACGAACTCTCTAAAATGGGAGCAATGACTTTACCAGAAAAATTAATGGCTATTATCTTCGTTATTGCCTTGGTTCTCTGGATTGTCGGGAGCTTTATCGGGATTGATGCAACACTTGCTGCATTTATCGCATTAGGACTATTACTCTTATGTGGTGTCTTAAGTTGGCAAGATGTGCTTCATGAAACAGGCGCTTGGAATACTTTGACTTGGTTCTCTGTTCTTGTTATGATGGCTGGTCAATTGACAACTTTAGGTTTTATTCCATGGTTGAGTAAGACTGTTGGTAACTCGCTTCACGGTATGAACTGGATTTTGGTATTAGTTATCTTAATTATCGCTTACTTCTACTCACATTACCTGTTTGCTAGTTCTACTGCTCACGTAACTGCAATGTATAGTGCATTCTTAGCTGTTGCTATTTCAGCCCATGTTCCACCAATGCTTGCAGCTTTGATGCTTGGTTTCTTCGGTAACTTAATGGCATCTACTACTCACTACGCTTCTGGTCCAGCTCCTGTTCTCTTTGGTTCAGGTTATGTTCCACAATCAAAGTGGTGGTCATTAAACTTTGTCCTTGGTATTTTCTACCTTGTCGTATGGATTGGTATTGGTAGTCTTTGGATGAAAGTTATTGGTATGTGGTAAAAATTTATCTTAAAAGAAAACTACTTGGTAAAATTTGCCAAGTAGTTTTTTCATTAGGATAAAGACGAGTGCAAGCATTATAAGAATATTCAGAATCTTAATTGCAAATGAATACTTAATTGACGTAAGATAAAGATATTATTTCGACATAGAAAGGGTTAAGACGATGAATACTCGTGATTTGCAATACTTTGCCATGCTAGTTAAATTAAAAAATTATACGCAAGTAGCAAAGTATTTTAATGTTTCTCAACCTAGTATTACCCAAGCAATTCGTCGCCTTGAGCAAGAATTTGACACAAAATTAGTGCGCAAAGATCGTGTTCATAGGGATGAGATGATTACGCGCAGTGGACAGTTACTATATGAAAAAGCGTTGGCGATAAACAAAAAGATAGACATTGCTCATCAAGAAATAGCACGGTCCGATCAACGCCAAATAAAATTCGGCCTTCCGCCAATCATTGGAAAAATGTATATTTCACACATTATCGGCAATCTTTCTAAGCAGCTTCTCCAACGAATAAAAATCGTTTCTGTGGGATCTCATGAATTGCTAAGTGAATTACAAGCGGGAAAGATCGATATTGCTATGTTGGGCTCAATTGCACCAATTGATCAAACAGGTATTTTTGCGGAATTAATAACTACGCGACCATTTAGTATCATCGTAAGTGCTGATCATCCGCTTGCAAAGAAAAAGGCGGTTAGTTTTCAAGACTTAACTAACGAAATCTTTATTAATTATGACCAGCAATATGTGCATAAAGCTGCCTTTCAAGCTTATTCTACCTATGCCCAAATTAATCCGCAAACAGCAATTTATAAGGTACCAAATGTTTCTTGGATTAAAGAGTTAGTACGGCAAAATAAAGGAATTAGTTTAATGGTTAAAGATGCGGTAAAGGATGAACCAGGAATTGTTGCCTTAGATATTGAAGACTCAATTCCCGAAAAATTTTTTATTTCGCTTGCCACACGGGAGGATTACATTTTAAGCGATGATGAACAGCAATTAATCACTAAATTAAAAGAAATCACTCCCATCGCTTGACAGCCGCCGTATAATTAAATAGTTAAGAGAATTGATAAGAGGAGCTGGATGGGTTTTGAGTAAGGATAAAGAGATCTCAGCGAATGATTTTGAGCCGAATGAACATCTGTCTGATAAGCATCATATGGCGATTCCATGGCATGACTTTTTTACAAATGATAATTTCACCCCTGCTTATGAGGCTAATTTAGTAGAACGAGCGGCGATTGTCGGGCGAATTGGATTAATGATGCTCTCTTATGGAACTGGGGCATGGCGAGTCCGTGATTCAATGAATACAGTTGCTCGGACGTTAAAAATGACTTGTTCGGTCGATATTGGGTTAGTTTCCCTCGAATATACTTGTATGGATGCCCACCATAGTTACACGCAGGCAATATCTTTGCCAAGCACAAGTGTAAATACGACAAAACTTTCGCAGATGGAACGATTTATTAAAGAATTTGACCAGAATGGGAGTGAGATGACAATTGGAGAAATTCACTCCCGTTTGGAGAAAATTGCCCACTCAAAAGGTAATTATGCTCCTTACCAAGTAGGACTAGCAGCTGCTCTGGCATGTAGCGCCTTTGTCTTTTTACTCGGTGGTGGACCAGTTGAAATGTTTTGTAGTTTTATCGGGGCTGGCCTCGGAAACTATGCCCGCCGCAAGATGATTGACCATCACATTACCTTATTTGCGGGCGTAGCGGTGGCGGTTGCAGTTGCGTGCCTTTCTTACCTGCTGGCATTAAGTTTGATGCAATTAACATTTAATGTGAGTTCGCGTCATGAAGCAGGGTATATCGGCGCAATGCTGTTTATTATTCCAGGATTTCCGTTCATTACTAGTGGACTTGATATTTCAAAACTTGATATGCGGTCCGGGCTTGAACGAATGACCTATGCAATCGCAATTATTACAGTTGCTACCTTGGTCGGGTGGATCGTAGCATTAATGGTTAACCTGCGTCCTGAGAATTTTCAAGCATTGCCGCTATCTGCATTAATGCTCTTTTTACTCCGGTTGCCAGCCAGCTTTTGTGGGGTGTTTGGCTTCTCAATAATGTTTAACAGTACGCCTAAAATGGCAGCTATTGCCGGTTGTATTGGTGCGATTGCTAATACATTACGGTTAGAATTAACAGATTTAACTGGTATTCCAGCAGGAGCGGCTGCATTTTTAGGAGCGCTAGTTGCTGGACTGTTGGCATCGATTGTTAAACGTAAAATTCAGTATCCGCAAATTTCGATCACGGTTCCATCGATTGTTATTATGGTTCCGGGACTTTATATGTATCGGGCAATGTATAATATTGGTTTAACTTCGATTAGTGTAGGAACACTTTGGATGACCAAGGCGCTTATGATTGTTGTGTTCTTACCAATGGGATTGATTGCTGCTCGTATTCTTACAGATTCTAAATGGCGACATAATGGATAGGAGATTGAGAACATGATTGCAGAATATCCGCCAACACTCCTAGCAGAGGTAAAAGAAAAGACGAAGGATCGGCAATTAACAGGGTTTACCCCAGGTCAAGGACCACTTAATCCAGACTTGATGTTAGTGGGAGAGGCTCCTGGGCGTCACGAAGAAAAAGTAAATATTCCTTTTTCTGGTGCTTCTGGTCAAGAACTGATGAGGTTTATTGAATCAATTGGATATTCACGTTCAACCGTTTATATTACCAGTGTGGTTCGTCAACGGCCCTATAGTATTAAAAAAACAGTTGATAAGAAGACAGGTGAAGTAATTGAAAAGCGGCCTAACCGGACGCCGACTAAAAAAGAAGTCTTAGCATTTGCTCCTTTGTTTGATTGGGAACTAGCGCAAGTTAAGCCAAAAATCATTGTTACGCTTGGCAATACGGCTTTACAACGGTTACTTGGTAGTCAGGCTAATATTGGTAAACTTCATGGGCAACTTCTCCACGAGAAAATTCAACGGACCAATGAAGCGCATGATGGCTATGAGTTGACGACTGACAAGCATTGGATTATGCCGATGTATCATCCGGCCGCAGTGCTCTATGCCCGCCGATTGGAGCCTACTATTAAAGCTGATTGGCAACAGTTAGGGCAGGACATTAAGAAAATGAAAAAATAACTATTATACTTTTTGTGACAAAGGTCGTATAATGGGAAACAGTTTGTAATTAAAGAGGATGGGACAATGCACTTTGATGCTCTGTTCCATCCTCTTTAGTACGTAGAAAATTAAGGGAGATGAAAAAGTGGAATTACAACAACGACGAACAATAGTTACTGGTGCGTTGTTACTATCTAACATCATGGCGGGGATGGATGGTACGATTGTAAATACGGCCTTGCCAGCTATTACCAGTGACCTTCATGGGTTGCAATATATGGGGTGGATCATCGCAACTTTTCTTTTGGGAATGGCTGTTGCAACCCCATTATGGAGTAAGTTTGGTGAGCATAAGGGAAACAAGCAAGCCTATATTACTGCTACCTCTATGTTTTTAGTTGGAGCCATCTTTCAAGGATTAGCCCCTAATATTTTATGGTTTATTATTGCGCGAACTGTAATGGGAATTGGTGCTGGCGGAATGAATACAATTCCGTTTATTGTTTTTGCTGAATTGTACGACAACCTAAAAAAACGAGCTCAAGTATTAGGGATTGCCAGTGCTTGTTTTGGAACTGCTTCGATTATTGGTCCCCTACTCGGTGGATGGATTGTGGACGCGTTGAGTTGGCACTGGGTTTTCTATGTTAATGTACCGATTGCCTTAATTGCGATTACGATCATTAGCTTGTTCTATAAGAATGTGAAAAAGCAAGCTGCCGGTAAGCCGGTTGATTATCTTGGAGCGACCCTATTAGTAGTTAGTTTAGTAATTATTTTAGTAGCGGTTCAACTGATTGGTTCAGTCTCCGGTTTAGTGGTGGGGTGTTTATTAGTTGTTGGTCTCTTATTGCTTGGCGGAATGATAAAAGTTGACAGTAAGGCAGTAGACCCAATTGTTCCTAGCCGTCTGTTTAAAAATCGCGAACTAGTAATTGATTTTACTTTATTTGTTATAATTTGGGGCTCATTTATTGCTTTTGTCACTTATATTCCAATGTGGGCTCAGGGAATTTTAGGTTTAAGTGCGCTCCTTGGCGGGATGACTCAAATTCCAGGTGCGGTTACTAACTTTATTGGTTCAGAATTAGTACCGGTATTGCAGGAACGATGGGGCAAATACTGGATTGTTACCTGTGGGGCAGTTTCAATTTTTATTGCTTATTTAGGAATAATGATTGGGGGACAAAAAACACCATTCTGGCTTATTTTATTTATGGGTGCTTTTGAAGGTTTTGGTGTTGGGCTTGTCTTTAATATTTTACAGATTAATGTTCAAACAGATGCTGAATTACGGGATGTGCCAATTGCTACTTCACTAGGATACTTATTGCGAATTTTGAGTCAGACCCTTATGTCCGCGGTTTATGGCGTTATTCTTAACCAAGAACTATTCCAGGGAGTCCAAACACACCACGGACTTACCTTAAAAATGCTAAATAAACTATCAAATGCCCAAACTGCTAGTAGTCTTCCAGATAAGCTTTTACCAACCATGCGTACGATACTTTATAATGGGTATCGAGATATTATCATTGCGGCAGTAGTTTTAATCGTTATTGCCTTAATTTTAGTTGTTGCTTTAGGCTGGCGAAATCATTGTCACCAACGCGACCTAATGGCTTTAGGTAATCTTAAAGACATAAAATCTTAAATCATGATAGGATAATAGTAAGATTTTAAATGAGGAGCGATCGTTTCAGTGGAGAAAATAAAGAAATTTAATACTCAAATTGCTAGTCATTTGGCTAACAATATTGAGAATAGTTTACGGGAGTTACGACGATGTGGTGCGCATCGTTCTAGTAAAGCAACCTTTACTGAAATGGGAATCCAATTAAGCGGATTTAAAAATGATCTTGCAGAAAACAATAAATTTAATGCTTTAGTGGGCAACGCATGGATTGACAATGAAGCTGATTACTATTTACCTGCTGCCGTAATGACGGTTGGTGTTCAACGTCAAGAACATGAATTGACAACATATGTCTTAAATGATCACGGAAATAATCAACGAGTAATCATGTATCTAACCGGTGGAGCCTATATTCAGCGCCCCGATAAGCCTCATTGGCAATATTTAAATCGGTTGGCACTCGCCACGGATGCGAAGATTTATGTCCCAATTTATTCTTTAGTTCCGCATGCTACTTATCGTACTGCCTACCAAGAAATTGCTAGTCTCTATAGCAAAATTTATGCCCTTATGCCTGCTAGTAAAGTAACTATTATGGGCGATTCAGCTGGCGGAGGATTAGCAGCTGGTTTTTGTGAGTATCTTGGTAAAAAGGGGCTTCCACAGCCTGGCCACCTCATCTTATTTTCTCCTTGGCTTGACCTTGACCTCACAAATCCCCTCATTAGCAAATATGAGGATAAAGATGTTACACTAGCAGTGAACGGTTTACGAAAAATTGGGACAATGTGGGCTGGTGATACAAACCATCAAGACTATCGTTTAAGTCCTTTATATGGGAATCTTGAGCAGTTGCGAGATGTGACTATTTTTGTGGGAACAAAGGAAATATTGTATCCTGATGTGACTTTGTTTGTTCAAAAATTGCGTGACGCTGGGATTACTGTAAACTCATATATTGGTCGTGGACTGTTTCATATTTACCCGCTTTATCCCATTCCAGAAGCAAAGGGTGTAATGAAACGGGTAGTGACAATAATTAATAATTGATGGGGTGATATTTTGGCTAAAGTTGCTGTAGTGTTTGCACCAGGTTGTGAAGAAGTTGAAGGACTTACAATTGTGGACGTTCTCCGCCGAATGGGAATTGATACCACAATGGTTGGATTAGAAGATATTCATGTTCCCGGTGCTCATGGGATTGAATTAACTTGTGACGAAGTAATTAGTGATCAGCTTCTCGACTATGATGTGGTGGCCTTTCCTGGTGGTCGCGGGGGTGCCCAAAAGCTCCGCGATAATGACAAGTTGATGAAATTGATGCAAAAACGTAATGCAGAAAACAAGTGGGATGCCGCAATGTGTGCTGCTCCGATTGCCTTGGCGCGGTATGGTTTGCTTGATAATCATAACTATACTTGCTTCCCAGGAATTAACGAAGAAATTGCTAAGGTAGCCCCAACAGCAAATTTTGAAGAGGATATTACGGTTGTTGATAATGATGGGAAAATTATTACCAGTCGTGGTCCCGCAACTGCCTTAGCTTTTGCTTATCAGATTGCAGAGGTATTAGGATATAATACTGATAAGATTAAGCATGAGATGCTATACGACTACTTAATGGATCAGAAATAATCGATAAAAGTAAAGAGGGTGAGGAAAAACGAAAAAGTTTTTCCTCACCCTCTTAATATTATTTAATCAACCACCAGAAGATTGAACGGTGGTTTTGCTGATCAACACGTTGGTTAACAACGCTAACTAAAATCATCATGGTGGCAATAATTGAATTCTTCTTGCGGAAGGCAGTATAACGTGAATACCAAACTGTCGCATATTTATCTTTGTATCGCCGTAGTCCTTGAAAGCCATACAAATGGTAGCCATATTCATAAATGAAGTGCGCAGCTTTTTCTTCAATAAAACTAAATTGATATTCCCCGACATTCGAAAGAGGTGCCATTCCGAGATCAAAGTAGGTATAGCCGTTTTCCTGACCATACTGGAACATACTGATGAAAATTTTATCCATTATTCCAGAAGGAGCATCTTTGCTATGACGCATGAGGTCAATTGTTAAAATCTTTTTACCTCCTGTCGGCATAAACGTTGCAAAGGCGACCATTTTGCCCTCTTTATCACGGATAATGCCAACTGGTGCCTGATTAATATAGTAAGAGTCAAAGAAACCAAGAGAGAATCCTTTTTCAGTTTCGTTTCCTAACCAACTATTGGAGACCTGTTTCATCTCCTGCATTAATTCTTTACTAAATGGTGGCTTTTCAACGGAGAAAGTATACCCTTCACGATCAAATTTATGCATCAATGCTCGCTGTGATCGTTGGCGCTTACCAGCAAGTGTAAAGTCTGCTAGCTTAACGAGGCCAGTTTCACCAGTTTTAATAAAGTCGAAGCCGAATTCATGGAGAAGCATTGTCATATCGCTAGAGACTTCATAAAAGACAAGCTGATAGCCATACTTATCAGCTTCTAAAACAAATTGCCGAAGAGCTGGTCGCCAACTATCCTTGTCCCCAACTGGATTGCCCATTACGATCAGGCGATCATATTTACGGCGATACATGAAAAAGAGCTTATCATGATCGTCAACACTGTAATAGTAGATATTCTTATCTTTTAAGAAGGCGAGGTGACTAGTTTCATTTCCTCCATATTCTTTAATAACATTGCGGATCCGTTCAGCATCAAATACGCTTTTAATATTGAAAGGATCAGTTCCTGCCATAAAGTAGCGCAGAATGACGAAAATTAATAAGAGACCGAGAATTAATCCAAAGAGTCCTGAAATCCAAATCTTTTCACCAGGGAAAAATAGAAAATCAGGGATGTGGTGCTTACTGGAATATTGAGGAGCGTTAATAACTCCGACAATTACATAGAGGATACATGCCCCAGCAAAGATAAGACTATCAATTGCAAATTTTCCAATTGAGTATTCCAATTTCTTCCGGTACAACACATGGCGAGAGAGTAAAACAAGTATCAAAACAATGACTAGATAAATTGTTAAACTCAATGTTCCCAAATTCCAAATGGTATTAGCGATTCCAATTACTAATAATATTAAAGTGGGAAGGTATGCCTTTTTCACCTTTGATTGAAGACCGCGAGCACAGGCAAGCATAGCAAGTGCAAATAAGATGGTTGTCAATTGGTGGAGAAAGAAGAAGGTATAGGGATAAAGGTTTGCGATAATCTTATTTTGTGCAGTGATGTCTGGAATTGAGGCAGTAATAAGCATTAAAATTCCAGAAACATACATAAACGTTGTAATTAAATAGTAAGCAAGTTTGCGGACCATTAGCAATGGTAATCCGTCGAAAAAATGGTTAACTTGTGATGCCAGTGAGTGCAAGAACATAAATCCGGCAATAATTAATGGAACTATGTAGTAAAAAATTCGGAATAATAATAGCCAGATAACAGAGGTAGTTTGTGAAACACCAAGTAATGACAGTTCTAACATCATTAAAAGATCAAACGAACCAAGTGCCCCTGGAATCATCGAAAGGACCCCGAGAACTTGGGCAACTACATATAACGGCAGAACGCTAATAAGATTATGCCGAACCCCTAAGCACCACCCGACGAGTAAGAAAAAAAGTGCTACAAATAGCCATTCACAAGTTGAACTGGTGACTAAAAAGGTTCCTACCATTGGCGTAATATCCTTAAAGATTTTACTATTATGAATAACAGTAAAATAAAAAACGATTGGAAAATATAGTCCGCCCCCAACAAGCCAAAGTGCGTATTGATTGAAGTGCCCACCATCATGAAACACAAACATGATAATCAAAGCGACCCAACAAAGAACTGATAAGCCAGAAAGTAAGAAAACGGCGATTTTAGAGATAGCAAGTAGTATCTCTTTTTTACTGGCATTCTTTCGATAGAAGTATGCTCGTAAGGTAGAACCAAGAATTCCGCCAAATCCAGCAATATTTGTTAAAGTGTTTGTAATCCATCCACAACGAATAATATATGATTTCTTAAATTTCCCGGGTAATAAATGGGTGATTACAAAATCATATCCCAACATGGGGATAACAGCGATACATCCAGTGATTAGGAGTAGGATGATGCTTTCCCAAGACAGGTTTGCTAAGCCAACTCCTACTTCATGCCATTTAACTGTTTTAAAAAAGTTACCTAAAGCGAGAATAACAAAGACTAGGACTGAAGTTACAAACACTACCTTTATGATTTTTGAATACTTAGACCACCAGTTTAATAGGCGCTTGCCCAACTGCTGCATTAAAAACTCCTCCTTAATAATAGCTAATACTTTCATTATAAACTATTGGGAATTTTTGCGGTATAGATAGGAAAAACGAAAAATTAAAAATAAATTGCAAATTTTTGTTGACTAATTTCGATAAATCTCGTATACTTTTATTTGTTGTCAAGTTGGTCCGTTGGTCTAGTTGGTTTAGGACGCATCCCTGTCACGGATGAGATCACGAGTTCGAGTCTCGTACGGACCGTTCTATATTAAAGAGCTGTGATTTAGGTCATCAGCTCTTTTTTTGTATCTTTTATAATGTCGATGGAGGGAATTAAGATGGAAAATACGTGGATATACCAAGGAACCGAACCGATTAAAATAAAGAAGTATCTTCAGTCATTGGGGATGGGGCATCGTTTATTTAACGATCTAAAAAACGGTGAAGGAGAATTTCTTGTTGATCATCGGAAGGTACGACCAACAACCCAGATTCTTCCTAATCAGCCCTTAACCATTAAAGCTCAGCCGGAATTAGCTGATGAGACTGTTGAAATTAGTAATGAGCCCTTAAATGTTGTGTATGAAGATGATAATTGGTTGGTAGTAGATAAGCCGGCAGGTGTGACTTCTATCCCGGGACCAACCGTTCAAAATGATACAGTTTTGAATCGGGTAAAGGGATACTTAATCGCAAATAATTCTGCAGATCTCCGTCCTCATTTAATTACACGACTGGATCGCTTTACGGGGGGATTACTTCTTATCGCTAAGCATCATATCGCCTCAAGTATGATCAGTCAGCAAGTGCAGCATCATCAAATGCTGAAGGAGTACACTGCCTTAGTAGAAGGACAAATTATGGACGACCATGGCGAGATTAACAAGCCGATTGGAAGACAGGATGGTCAAGCAGCCCGGGTAATTGACAAGAATGGGCAACGAGCTTTGACTGAGTATTGGGTTGAAGAACGAGGTGCAGAGTGGACACAAGTACGGGTAAGACTCCACACTGGACGAACCCACCAAATTAGAGTTCACTTTGCTTCTATTGGTCATCCCCTGATTGGTGACCATCTTTATGGGGGCGATACTGGTAAGTATAATCATCAGTTGCTTCACGCAAGTAAAATTAGTTTTAATGATCCTTTCACTCTTAAACAAATGACATTTACCTCAGAATTACCATCAGTATTTTTGAATTAGTTTAAATACAAAATAGAGAGGCTGAAAAAACTTCGTTTTTTTAGCCTCTCTATTTATGTGAAGATTATTTAAGATATCGTGGAAATCCTCGTAGGCTAGCTTCGCGTCGTAACTACAAGGCTTGAGCCTAAGTCCGAACGGTAATCAGCCCGTGCCGTGCTAATCACCGTTCTATCCTTAGCCCACCGCCTTGTCGAGAAAGTTAATTTCCACTCACTATTTTTTACTTAATTTGTTTTAAAATTTGTTTAACGCTTTGGGTCTGAAATTCTTGTTCTGCTTGTGCTGATATTTCGTGGATTTGCTTAGCAGTCATGTTAGGATTCTTAGCCATTGCTGCTTGAACCTTTGATGTAACAAAAGCGCGTCCTTGTTCTGCGGCTTGTGCTTGTAGTTTGGTTCCTGTAGCAGATTTAGCAACTCTGGCAAGTTTAGTAGCTTGACTCGTTGTGAGTTTAACATACATTCGTGGATATTCTAACACATTAGTTCGCTTAACCAATGTATTGTTCATTCCTGACCATGCATATAGGACTTTATAAAAATTATTACGATATTGCCAACGTGTCTCAGTTGTTACGAGCCGAGGCGTAGTATCATTAGTCCATTTAATCCGACTAGTGGTATATTCGTTTGCTTGGGTATGGTTAGGCGTTTTTTGTTTAACTTTGGTGTTATAAATATAAACATCATCATGGCCGCTTTTACCAACCGGTTGATAAATTGCCAGGGGCATTGAGGAATTTGAAGCAGAGTAAATCCGCTTGGTGGTTGTTGTCGTAACTTTTTGCATTCCAAAATGGTGACTGTAGTTCAATGTCATTAAAAGAGTCGAGCCTACAAAGGTAATTCCCGTGAGTGTGGCTAAAATGATTCGCAGGTTTTTTTGCTGAATAAACATCATGCAAGCAAAAAAGGCAATTGCTCCCAGAAAAGTTAAAATAATAACCATTATTTCATCCCTCCTTTATCAGCTGAGTTTGCTATCTCCTCACTATCCAGCCGAATGTGAATTCCATTACCATTTGTAACAAAGAATGTGAGGAATAAACCGATGAGTGAGAAGGCGATTGCAAACCAGAACGCTGCATGATAACCCATCAAAGTAGCATCAAACATCTTTGCCTTATATTGCAAAGGAGATTGAGTAAGTAATGAATGAGCAGGGCGATTGCTATTGGTAATATTTGTCAAAACAGAGATCATGATTGCTGTTCCCACAGAAGTAGCAACTTGACGAATGGTGTTGTTAACAGCTGTACCGTGCGAGATTAAATTGTAAGGAAGAGAATTCATTCCCGCCGTAGTAACTGGCATCATTACCATCGAAATACCAAACATCCGGACTGCATATAAGAAGACAATATAAATAGTTGGGGTATCACGAGTAATAAAGGCAAAAGGAATTGTTCCAACAGTTAAGATAAACATTCCTGTAAAGGCTAAGCGCTTAGCACCGTGACGGTCAAATAAGTTCCCAGTAATTGGACTCATAATTCCCATAAAAAGGGCCCCAAATAAAAGGGTAAGACCTGAATGGAAGGCAGACATTCCGTGAATAATTTGAAGGTAAAGAGGGATGACGAATTCCACCCCAACCATGGCCATCATTACAATTGAACTAAGGATAGTTGCGAGGGAGAATTCTTTGCTTTCAAAGACTTTGAATTCAAGGAATGGGTCGTCTAGCTTGTTTTGACGCATGATTAGAATTACAACTAAAATCGCCCCAATGATAATGGTTGAAAGAACAACTGGATCGGACCAACCTTTATCACCGACGCTTGAGAATCCATAAAGCATGCTTCCAAATCCTAATGTTGAAATAACAACAGAAAGCCAGTCAAGATGCGGCTTTTTGTTAGGGATAACATTCTTAACTGCAAAAAAACTAACAATGATGACTAAAGCAGTGATTGGGGCAATCATTCCGAAAAGCCACCGCCAGCTATAACTATCGATAACCCACCCAGATAGAGCAGGACCGATTGCTGGTGCTAATCCAATAACTAAGCCATTCACTCCCATCGCAGCTCCACGCTTTTCAGGAGGATAAACAGTCAGCATGATATTCTGCATTAAGGGCATGTTGATCCCTACTCCGACTGCTTGAATAAGACGACCAGCTAATAGAACGGCAAATGATGGAGCAATCCATGCTAGAATTGTCCCAACTTCAAAGGTTGACATAGCAATGATAAAAAGACTTTTAGTATTAAAACGACTGGTTAGGTAGGCACTGACGGGGATCATAATCCCATTAACCATTAAGAAACCGGTAGTTAACCACTGAACGGTGGCTGTACTAATATTAAAAGCATCCATTAATGCTGGAAAGGCTGTTGAAAGAATAGTTTGGTTTAAAATGGTACAAAAAGCTCCAATTAATAAGACAAAGATCATTAAGGAACGATTATAAGTTTGACCATTAATATCAACAGGTTGTGGCTCTTGATTCACTAATAGAATCCTCCTTTACATTTTTTACAATGTGAAAAATAATAATACTATTTGATATCTTTGTCAAATAATTTGACAAAGATATCAAATTTTTGGTAATTTATGATTAAAACATACACTTTGGAGGAAAATGATGGATCCGCTTTCTGGAAGAATTAGAAAAATAATCGCTAGTAAACAATTAAAAATTAGTATGAGTGAAGTGGCACGTGTAACTGGTGTCTCTACTAGTCAATTAAGATACTGGGAGAAAAAAGGTTACATTAAATCTGAACAAGATGAGCAGAATAAAAATCACTATTTTAGTTTTCCAACAATTTTTCAAGTATTAACGATTAAAGTATTTTTGGAGCAAGGCTTTACTTTAGCAATGGCTGTAAAAAAGGAACGTAAACGGCGCGAACTTCATAAGATTTTTACCCGTTTTATTACGGACGGCATCAAAGAGGTAGAACAAACTGGGGAAGATAGTGGAGAAGTTAGGTTGGGCCCATTAGCTGAGGATCTCACAAAAGAAGTATATGCAGTGATTGATGGTGATAAGACTCGTCTTCGTATTCGGGATCGGAAAGAAAATTAACGGATAATAAACTTTGTGTTAAGGTTAAAATGTAGAGGATAATCAAAGTAAATTAATTTGAGAAAGGAAGAATACTAATTGGCTACAACAGGTTTAAGTTATAGTGAGTTAAGCGACGATGCTAAAGAAGTTGCCCTTAATTCCTTTATTAATTTTTATGTTGATCAATATCGTAGGGGTAGTTTAGAGATCCTTAGCTCACAAGTATCTAATGAACTAATGGCTACAATTAATCAAATCTTGCGCGATAATGCTTTTATGGGTCATCAAGAATTAGTTAATGTAAGCACGCGGCTAAGTAAGCCAGCTTATCAAAAAATTTTAACCGCATTGACTAATGTTAAATTTCATGAAGATGGGGAACCGGTTGTTGATTGGATGAAGGCTTGGGAACAAAAAGAGGAACAGTTACCAGAAGAAGATTAGGCAAATAACTAGTGGAAAAGCCCTTATTAATAAGGAAGGTGGAGTAAAGATATATACTTTCTCCCACCTTCTTTTTTAATCAAAGAATTAGGCAATTACTACCTTCAATTTTGTAGATGTGGTAAAATAATAGTTAGTTTTACGTACGGATTAAATAATTAAGATTAAGTGCCAATAATAAAATGAATATTAATAACCGACCTTGCCAAAACAAAGCGGTTCTTTTGGCTTACTTAAATTCCGTTAATTAACATGATAAAAATCTATAGAAGGAAAGGTATTATGACAAAATTAAAGATTAAAAACAATGAAGTTGCCTTTTACGCCATGGGTGGTCTTGGTGAAATTGGTAAAAATATGTATTGTGTACAATTCCAAGATGAAATTATTGTTATTGATTGTGGGGTTTTATTCCCCGAAGATGAATTACTAGGAGTAGATTACGTAATTCAAAATTATGATTACCTAATTGAAAATAAAGATAAGATTAAGGGAATCTTTATCACACACGGTCACGAAGACCACATTGGAGGCTTACCATTCTTCTTGCAAAAGGTCAACGCACCTATTTATGCAGGACCCTTTGCCATGTCATTGATTAAGGGTAAGTTAGAAGAAAAACACTTGCTAAGAAATGCCGAATTGCATGAAATTAATGAATTCGATGAAGTTCACTTTAAAAAGCTATGGGTTAGTTTCTTCAGAACAACCCACTCAATCCCTGATACACTGGGTGTGGCTGTTCATACTCCTCAAGGAACAATTGTCCAGACTGGTGACTTTAAGTTTGATTTAACACCAGTTGGTAATTTACCAGGTCCTAATCTTCAACAGATGGCTAAGTTAGGGGATGATGGAGTTCTCCTCCTAACATCAGATAGTACAAACGCTGAACGACCAGAATTTACAAAGTCTGAACGCTGGGTTGATATCCATATTCGCCGGATCTTTGAACGAATTAAGGGGCGCATTATCTTTGCTTCATTTGCATCTAACGTTTATCGATTACGTGAAGCATCTGATGCCGCGATTGCGCAAGGCCGAAAGATTGCGGTTTTTGGTCGCAGTATGGAAAATGCAATCACTGCTGGTCAAGAATTAGGTTACCTTAACATTCCTAAAGATTCACTTATTGACCAAAATGAAATTAACAATTACCCACCAGAGAAAGTATTGATCATGTGTACTGGATCGCAGGGGGAACCAATGGCAGCCCTTAGTCGAATTGCTAATGGTACTCACCGCCAAATTACTATTCAGCCAGAAGATACAGTTGTTTTCTCTAGTAACCCAATTCCAGGAAATACTACTAGTGTTAACGCCCTCATCAATAAGCTTGAAGAAAGCGAGGCTAATGTAATTCACGGGTATGTTAATAATATCCACACATCAGGACACGGTGGGCAAGTCGATGAAGAATTTATGCTACGGTTAATGAAACCTAAGTTCTTTGCTCCGGTTCACGGTGAATACCGAATGCAAAAAATTCACACTAAATTGGCTGAAATGACTGGTGTACCAAAGGAAAATAGCTTTGTCCTTGCAAATGGGGATGTTTTAGCTCTTACAAAGGATTCTTGCCGAGTAGCGGACCATATTGATAGCGTTAGCGATGTTTATATTGATGGTCGTGATGCGGGAGATACAGTTGGGAACCCAGAAATTCGCGAACGGCGCTTACTTTCGGAAGAAGGAGTCGTAACAGCGATTGCGGTTGTTGACTTAAAGGATTACCAAATTGTTGCGGGACCTGATATTGTTTCTCGTGGCTTTGTTTATATGCATGAGTCACAAGAACTAATTAAGGCCGCCAATCATGAAGTATTCTGGGCAATACTCAATACATTTAAGAATCACAAACACGTTGATCAACGAGTATTAAACCGGACAATTATCAGCCGTTTACAAAAATTACTCTATGATCGCACTGGTCGTCGTCCAGTGATTATTCCGATGGTGACAATTTTGAATGGTAATAATCGTTCCGAAAACCAACACTATCGTCGACCAAACAATAAAAATAATCAAACACATAAAAACGAACGACAAAATAATCATTCCCACCGAAACTCTCAACAACATTCTAAAAAGAAGAATGGTAAAGAGAAGCAACCAGTTGCAACAGGAAACACAGAATAAACCATAAAAGAACTTGCAGTTTTTTTGCCTGCAGGTTCTTTTATGGTTTAAACTAAAAAAAGAAGATTTGTTCTTAAAACTAAGGAGATTGTTTGGTATGATCATATTTAGCAATTATTTTAGATTTCCCAGAGAGGATGAGGAAAAATGACCGGAAACGATTATCTTAGGATCTGGTACCGGGTTCAAATTGGGGCGACCCTGGTCATTTTAGCAATGATGATGATTCGTAATTACGAATTTAATCGTCAGACCGTTGCATTAGCATTATTGATCATGGTTATTATTTTAGGAATTGGTTTAGTCTTTGAACTCTTACCTAATGTATCCTTGTTAGTTAAAAAGCTGAATGCATGGCTACAAGTGATTACTCAGCCGATAATTTTAGTATTTGCTTGGGATGTAATGGTTCGAGAAATTATTGTTTTATTACATTTACCATCCCGGGGCGTTGTGACAATGATGATTTTTTATTACTTTATTATGTTTGCACCATTTGCAAGCGTAATTGGTGAACTCATGCATTGGAGCATTGAACGATTAATCTTTATTGCTTGGTTAGCTCTGGTGGTTTTTACGCCATTGATTGCCTTGCCAACAGACTTGATTGATAATCACTTCTTATTATTAGCATTATCCACTGGTGCAGTTGGCGCAGTTGCCTTTTTTATTCTTACGACAACTGTCATGCGGACGTGGCACTTATCATGGCCAGGCTTAAAGCCACATTGGAGCGGTGATTTTAATTGGGGGATATTTGCTGGATTAGTTGTTGTTGATATTATCTTTATGGCTTTAAATACAGGAGAAATGCCAAATCTCCATCGTGCTAATTGGGATTTTACCTTTTCGGCATTTGAAGCTGCGGTAATGGAAGAGACTTTGTTCCGCTTTGCTATTCTGGGCATCTTATTCTATGCTTGGCGTAATGTAAAACAACGACTTCCATTAGCATTAGCAACTAGCTCAATTTTATTTGGAATTGTTCACCTTACCAACTATGGTCCTCAAGAATGGTCAATGACTGTTTTACAAGCAGTTAGCGCAGCGGGAATTGGATTATTTTTTGCAACTGTTTATGTTTACACTGGTCAATTATGGCTAGCAATGGTAATGCACTTCCTATTAGATTGGACAGCATTTGTTGCTTCTGATTCAACATTGATGACTGGAAAAGTAACAGTTCAAGATTGGATTGGGACGGGAATTGAATTAGTGGTATTTATTGGAATTGCCGTTTGGATGATGTTTGGACAACGACGTCAAGTGATGGAACGGCATGTTAATCGCTTAACCGGAGAGCACCAACGGTTTGACTTTATGATTCAGTATTAAAAATGGCGAGATTAGAAAAATTTTCTAGTCTCGCCATTTTTAATGCTTAGGCAATGTGTTTATGCAAATAACGTGCAAACAATGATAATGAGTAGCAGACAATAAAGTATAGGACTGCTAAAGCAACGAACATTGGAATAATATAATTTGTATTTTGTCCATAGATGATCTGGGCGTGGTACATTAACTCTGGCAAGACAATAATTGTTGCTAGTGAAGTATCCTTAACCAATGAAATAAACTGGCTAACGAGGGCCGGCATCATATTCTTAATTGCTTGTGGTAAGACAATAATTCGTAAAGCTTGCCACTTGGTTAATCCATTAGCTAATGCTCCTTCTGTTTGACCATAATCAATCGAATTTATTCCTGAGCGAACAATTTCGGCAACCATTGCCGATTCGAAAATTGAAAGCGCCATAATTGCAGCCGGAATAATTTCTGGTTTAATTCCGATATTCGGGAGACCAAAGTAGGTGAAGAAAATTATTAGCAGGAGGGGAAGGTTACGGATAATATCGATAATGAACCCAACAATTGCTGATAAGTATTTGATATTAGCGTAACGAATAATTCCGAGAAAAGTTCCCAAAATAAAGCTGATTATAATTGAAATTACGGAAACTTCAATTGTAATCCAAAGTCCTTCTAGGAGGAAACGGATATTAATCCATGAATAAGCGTCAATAAAATTTTGCATTGATCATCCCTCCTAGGCTAATTTCTTTTCAAGGTGTCGCATATAATAACTTAACGGAAGCGTAATGATGAGGTACATGATACCGATAATGAAATAAGTGGGCATAGTTGCTAAGGTATCATTTGCAATTAGATTTCCCTGGTACATAAGATCAAAGCCAGCGACAAAGGCAAGAACTGATGAGTTTTTAACCAAGTTGATAAATTGATTGCCAAGTGGCGGAATAACAACGCGAAATGCTTGTGGTAAAACAATGTAGCGCATCGTTTGCCCATAAGTAAGTCCATTGGCAAGGGCTCCTTCCATTTGACCAGGATCAATTGAATTAATTCCAGCACGCACAGTCTCAGCAATAAATGCGGACGTATAAAGAGTTAAGCCGATTGTTCCCGCAGTAAATCCATTAATTTTCACTACATACATTGGGATGATCAGGAAAAAAGCCATTGTAATTACCAATAATGGGATATTACGAAAGACCTCCACATAGACATGACCGATGATTTTTAAAACCCGATGCTGCGAAATCTCGAGAAGGGCAAAAAAGGTTCCAATAATAAGGCTCCCGATTAGTGCAATAAGGCTACATAGAATAGTATTCCAGAGGCCGGTTAAAAGGGGATGCCACTCATTTATAATTAAATTTAACATTAGCGCTTCATCTCCTGATAATTAAATCCTTTAACATTGCCAAACCATTTAAGAAGAAGACGGTTGTAGGTTCCATCCTTTTCAACTTCTCTTAACGCCCAGTTTAATTTGTTGCGAAAACGCGTTTGATTTTTGTTAACGGCGATTCCATAAGGTTCTTTGGTAAAGTTACCGCCAACAACTTCATAGCCTGGGTTTTCAGCTGCCATCCCATAGAGAATCCCATTATCAGTGGTAAGGGCATCCCCCTGTTTAGATTTAAGGGCCGTCATCGCTTGAGCATAGTCAGATAATTGAAGGACGCGGGCTTTAGGAGCAAACTTCGCAACGTTTTTAACTGAATTTGATCCAGAAACCCCAAGAATTACAGCGCCTCGTCGATTTAAATCGCTGATGTTTTTGATTGGACTTCCCTTCTTAACTAGGAGAGATTGACCAGCATCAAAGTAAGAATGGGTAAAATCAACTTGCTTTTCTCGCTCAGGAGTGATCGTCATGGTTGCCATAATCGCATCAATATTACCATTTTTTAATAGGGGCACCCGGGTTCCGCTAGTTACAGGAACAAAAATTGGTTTTCCTTGTGGACCTAGAATTTTTTTGGTAAGAGCTGTTGCGAGGTCAATTTCAAATCCTTCTAGTTTTCCTGTCCGGATATTTTCCAGCCCAAATAGGCGGGTATCTGCTTTAACTCCCCAAGTAATTCGTTGACTACGCATATCTTCAGTCAGGACATCTTTTTTTGCAATTGAGGTACCACAAGCAGAAAGGGTAAGGAGAGTAACAAAGAGGAGGGCGCTAAGAGTAACTAATCGCCAATACTTTTTCATTGTAATTCCTCCTTAGTGGCCACTGATCTTACTCATAAATTCGCGAGCACGCTCTGTAGAAGGCTGATCACCAAAGAATTTTTCGGTTGAATCGTCTTCTAAGATCCGACCATCTGCCATAAAAATAACCCGGTCAGCAACTGCCCGCGCAAAGCCCATTTCGTGGGTTACTACTAACATTGTCATGTTGGAGTTTTTAGCGATATCTTTCATAACGTCTAAAACATCATCAATCATTTCCGGATCGAGAGCACTTGTTGGTTCATCAAATAGGAGGCATTTAGGCTTCATAGCCAGACTGCGGGCAATCGCAATTCGTTGTTTTTGGCCTCCAGATAGCTGAGCAGGCATACTTTCAGCTTTATTTGCAAGCCCAACTTTATCAAGCAGTTTCATTGCTAACTCACGGTTCTCGTCTTCTGGGCGCTTTAATACGATTCGTGGTGCGAGCATGATGTTCTCGATAATACTTTTATTGTTATATAGGTTAAAGTGTTGAAAGACCATCCCGACATCTTTTCGAATTAAATTAACATTGGTTTTCTTATCTGCAAGGTCAAACCCGTTGACGATTAATTGACCATCTCTAATAGGATCTAATCCATTGATTGTTCGAATCAGACTACTTTTCCCCGAACCAGATGGCCCGATTAAAACAACCGTTTCGCCAGCATCAATTGTTAAATTAATATCTTTTAATGCATGGAAATTACCATAGTATTTTTGCACATTATGAAATTCAATCATTGACATGTGTAGCTAACCCCCATTTCATTTGTATTTATAATAAGCAGTAAACATCCTTAATTATATATTTTGTTCTATACCCCGTCAAAAGCTGCATTGTGTAATTATTAATTTGCTAAAATAATTATAAAATTCTTTAATAAACCACTTTTATTTTAGGAAGACCGAAATAATTATTTACAAAATTGAGATAAGTAGTAACATAAGGAGTGAAGAATATGACTTAACGAAGAGGAGCGAGTAATGCTTCATCGTTAAAGTGTAGAACATAGGGAGGAGAATACTAATGTTCGAAATAAAGCCAAAGAAGTTCAAGAAGATCCTCGTTGGTGTTGACGATGCACCAGATGCCCGTGCCGCTTTCTCATACGCGGTTGATAAGGCGAAACGTGATGGTTCAGAATTAGGAATTGTATCGATTCTTGAAACTGACCGGGTAAATGTATATCAAATCTTAGATAAGGATTACGTTCATAGCAGTGAAGATGAATTACGTCAACGAGTAAATGAATATGTCCAAGCAGCAATTGATTATGGTGTTGATCCAGAAAAGATTACGGCGATTGTTGATCGTGGTGAGCGGCCAGCTGAGCGGATTTGTAATCATGTCATCCCTGCTTTTCAGCCAGATTTATTAGTCGTTGGTTCAATTGGTAAGAAGGGTAATCGTAAGGCGGTTGGTTCTCAGGCATCATACATGGCTCGCCATGCTGGAACGTCAGTATTTGTTATTCGGACAAATACTGTTCAGGCTTATGAATAAATAATTTAATTTTTTTAGATTATTGCGATAGTTCTGATTAGGACTATCGCTTTTTATATGAATAGATATATTTTAATGATTCTAATCTAGGATATCATTTGAAATTTATTTGGTTGTTTTTAGCCATCCCTATGTTATAATGATTCTAAATTAAAAGAGGAGAGGGATAAATGTGTCCAAGAAAAAGATGTCATTAGCACAAAAGGTAAATGTTCTGCGTGCGAGTGTAATGGGGGCTAATGATGGGATTATTTCAATTGCCGGAATTGTTATCGGGGTGGCAGCAGCGACGAGTAATGCTCGTTCCATCTTAATTGCAGGTTTGTCCGGAACGCTTGCCGGGATGATTTCGATGTGTATGGGGGAGTATGTCTCGGTTTCAACCCAAAAAGACTCACAAAAAATGGCTTTGATTAGTGAAAAGCAGCGACTTCAAAATCAATACCAGCATGAATTTGACTATGTTCAAAAGAAATATGAAGCTCAAGATATTGATCCGCAACTAGCTAAACAAGCGACGAAAGAATTAATGGAAAAAGATGCTTTAGGAACAGCTGTTCAAGAGCGCTATGGCTTTAATCCCAATGAGTTTACAAGTCCATATGCGGCGGCGATCGCTTCTTTTATATCTTTTCCAACCGGTTCAATTTTACCGATGGTGGCGGTTACCGTTTCCCCTGCAAATGTTCGAATTTTAGCAACCGCAATTGCAGTTCTGATTGCTTTATTAATTACTGGTTATTTTGCGGCGGTTTTAGGAAAATCTAACCGGATTAAATCGATGATCAGGAATGCAGCTGCTGGATTATTAACAATGGGAGTTACGTACCTGATTGGACAATTATTTGCGCGGTAGGGAGATGAGATTAAATGAGTATTAAGGTGAAAAAGCAACAGAAGCAAACAATGGAAGAAAAACTGAATACGTTACGAGCTGGGGTACTAGGTTCAAATGATGGAATTCTGACTGTTGTCGGTGTCCTGGTATCAGTAGCAGCAGCGACAAGTGACCGCTTTACTATCTTCATTGCTGGCTTATCTGATTTGCTTGCCTGTGCATTTTCAATGGCTTCTGGCGAATATGCCTCTGTATCTACTCAAAAGGATACGGAAAAAGCGGCCGTTGCTAAAGAAGAGCAGCTCTTAAAAAACGATTATGAAAGGGAGCTTGCGGCAGTAAGAGACTATTATGTAAATAAAGGAGTTACCCCTGAAACATCAATCAAAATTGCTAAGGACCTCCTTAATAAAAAGCCCCTTGAGACGGTTGTTCGGATTAAGTATGATATTGAGCTTGGTCACTATCTTAATCCTTGGGATGCTGCCTTTTCTTCTCTTTTTTCAGCAGCTGCTGGAGGATTGATTCCGTTGATGGCAATGACTTTTGCTCCCGAAGCATATAAGTGGTATGCCGTGATTTTGGCGGTTGCCTTTACTAGTGCCCTAACTGGTTATATCAGTTCTAAGCTTGGTAACGGGCTTGTAAAAGTGGCAGTTATTCGAAATATTATTATTGGTTTGATTACAATTACGATTCACTACGGAGTCGGAAAATTATTTTAATTTATATAAAAATTAGGAAGCAAGAAGGTGAGTTTTCGCTCAACTTTTTGCTTCCTTTAATTTTAGTCCTGTTTGAAGTCGTTATTAATAACATTTTTTTCATCAACGGGAGTATTGAATAGTTCTTCATCTTTCCCTCGGTGATATTCTGCTTGAATAGTAACATGACAGATCCCATATTTTTCATGCAAGATTTTTTCTACTTGACTATAGATTCGCTCAACTTGGCTTAGTGGCAAGTCATCACAATTAAGATGGACAGAGAAAATGATTCGGTGTTCATCCATCATCCATGCATGAACGTGATGAACTGCTGTAACCCCGTCGACTTGCTTTAAATCATTTTCGATGGAATTATAATCAAGATCTGGGGAGGACTGCATGAGAATTTTGATGGTTTGATTAATAATTGGCCAAGCTTCATAAGCAATATAAAGAGCAACCCCGATTGTCAAGGCGGGATCAAGCCATGGAACATTAACAAAGGTAAGAATGATTCCTCCAATGATAATAGCGACAGAAGAGAGCGCGTCACTTAGAATATGGAGATAAGTTGCTTTGACATTTAAGCTGTCTTCGCTGCCAGCATGTAAAAGGGCTGCGGAAATAAAGTTTGCAAGCAGACCAATCACGGCCACGGTTAACATAATGCCCCCGTTAATATGCTGGGGATGCTCTAACCGTTTAATAGCTTCAATAATTAAAAAGACAGAGATAACAATTAAAAAGATACTATTAGTTAATGCTGAGAGGATTTCAGCTCGCCGGTAGCCATAGGTTCGCTGCCGATTCTCTGGCTGTCCGCCAATATGCTGGGCAAAATAGCCTAGTACAATGGAAAGCGAATCCCCTAAATTATGAAAAGCATCTGATAGTAAGGCTAAACTTCCAGAGAGGATACCTCCGAGGATTTCAACAATTGTAATTATTATATTTAGGAGGGTAACTGCTAAAAAGCGTTTCCCTGTTACTTTTTCGTCCATGATTTACCTACTCCTCCGTAAAGATCGATTGCGGGTTTATAAAAAGCTTATAACAAAAAAGTTAGGCTTTCCAAACTACACTTTTAATAATATGCTATAATCAATTTGGGTTCAATGTTAATATATAAAAACACATAATGACCGATCGTAGGCCAAATTTTAATACCCAGAGGTGAAAAAATTTGACTCCAATGAAGGAAGACTATCTAAAAATTATTTTTGAATTAGGTGGTAGTCATAAAAAAGTTTCTAATAAAGAGATTTCCCTTGGACTAGGAATTGCCGCTGGATCAGTAACCGAGATGATTTCTAAGTTGGCTGACGAAGGGCTAGTTGTTCATGAACCATATGCCGGTATTTCTTTAACTGAAAAAGGACAAAAGTATGCTGCAGAATTAGTTCGAAAGCATCGTTTATGGGAAACGTTTTTAGTGGATAAGCTTCACTACAATTTTGCCGACGTCCATTCAGAAGCGGAAATTCTTGAACATCAGACAAGTGATCGACTAGCAACGGCCTTAGATGCTTTTCTTCAACACCCTGATCATTGTCCGCATGGTGGAGTAATTCCATCAGCTAATGGCAAGTTCCCAGATGTAACACATCGTTTATTAGCAGATGCTGATGATGGGGAAAAAGTTGAACTAGAGCGATTCTTAGATAATCATGAACTTCTCACTTACTTAGAAGAGTTAGGATTACGACCTCAGGAACAAGTTACTGTAATTCGCCATGAGCCTTTTGAAGGACCAATTGTGATTCAAAAAGAGGATAGCGACCAAGAAATTAATGTTTCATATAAGGCCTCACATAATATTTTTATTGAACCGGATACAGCTCAAGAAAATAAAGATTAATTATGTAAATGATTGCTTATGTGATACAATGGTTTTTGTAGTTTTTTTAAGTGCGGTTGGTTCGATTGTTTCATTGCAAATGGATCTCTTCACCTGAGACGAATTACAAATTATATTAGTGCTTAATGCACAGGAGGATTTCCAACATGGAACAAGGAACTGTTAAATGGTTTAATGACGATAAGGGATATGGCTTCATTACTCGTGAAAGCGGCGATGACGTGTTTGTTCATTTTTCTGCTATTCAAGGGGATGGCTTTAAGTCATTGAGCGAAGGACAACATGTTACGTTTGAAGTTGAAGAAGGCGAACGTGGCCTTCAAGCTGCAAATGTAGTTAAAGACTAAATACAAAAAACGACTGGATTTTTCCGGCCGTTTTTTTGTATTGAGCTCCTTATCTAAACAGAGGATAATAATAATATCTTTGAACAGAGAAGGCGAAAAGATGTTAACGAAACGACGACAAGCACTAGCACTAAAGACTTGTTTGCTAGCTGGGAGACTTTTAATTGAAAATGGATCAAATATGGAACGAGTTAACGACACCTTATCCCGAATGGCAAAAAGTGCAGGACTTCATGGCTTTCAGGCTTTTACAACCGTAACTGGAATTGTAGTTGGGACGATTAATGAACCCGATGCCCAAGTAATTACTATTCGTCATCGCAAAAACAATTTAAGTAAAATTGCGGATGTCAATGAAGTTTCTCGTGAACTAGCACGGCGCAAAATTGATGTTCCACAAGCATTTGCTAAATTAAAAAAGATTGATCGCCAAAAGATGTCAAGATGGCAAAACTGGTATGAATCATTTGCTGCTGCGATTTTAAGTGGTGCATTAATGATTGTCTTTACAGGTAATGTTTCTGATTCTTGGGCTGGCTTTCTTGCAGGTGGCGTAGGTTACGGAGCATTTTCATACCTTTTACGAAAGTTTAAGATTCAGTATTTAGGAGAGTTTTGTTCTTCCTTAATTATAGGTGTTTTGGCGGTGATCTTTGTTAAAATGCATCTTGCTAATAATATTAATGATATTATTATTGGTGCGGTTATGCCTCTGGTTCCTGGAGTGCCCTTAACTAATGCGGCACGGGATTTAGTTTCCGGAAACTTAATTAGTGGACCTACAAGAGGAATTGAGGCGATTTTAACTGCTGTTTCGATTGGTAGTGCAATTGTAATTGTTCTGCACTTTAATTAGGAGGGTAGGAGATGAATTGGGGTAACCTATTATTACAATTTTTCTTATGCTATGTTTCGACAGTTTGTTTTGGTATCCTCTTAAATATTCCTAAACGTGCCTATCATACTGCGGGGATGATTGGTGGAGGCGTATGGGTAGTGTACTGGATAATGTATTATTGCAGTGGCATTGGCCTTGCGTTTAGTAATTTAGTTGCTGCAATCTTAATTTCGGTATTAAGCCAGGCAGCAGCTCGGCGAAAACGAATGCCAATTATTGTTTTTAATGTGCCCGCGCTAGTTCCATTCGTGCCTGGAGGACAGGCTTATAAAATGGTTCGTAATTTTGCTATTGGTAATTACCATCTTGTTAATGTTTATTTCTACCAGGTAGTTGTCATTGTTGGTGCAATTACGCTTGGCTTTGGTTTGGGAGAGCTTTTAAATCGTGTTTTGAACTATCTTCATAAATATTTAATTAAAAAGTCACGATGGAATTTTTGACACTGTGGTATACTCATTTTTGATTAATTAATTTAAGTTAGGAGAATCCTTGATTATGTTTATTGAACGTGATGATCATCGGTGGTGGCGCTTTGCCTTAAGCGGTGGTTTCTTTATCGCATTGATGCTATTAATTATGTTTAATTCATCAGTGCTAACAATGATTGATGCTGTTCTGCAGTCGTTATTTACTAGTCAGCGCCTGGAAGGAATTGGCTGGTTCCATGCTTTGATGAGCTTACTTTCATTTTTAGCTAAACCGGTCTTAGATTTAGTATGGGTATTTATTATTGCAGGTGTTTTATGGTTGAAGGGCTATCGCATCCCGGCTTTATGGTCATTAGGAACGATTTTTGGTGGTGATGTGATTGGGACAATTATTAAACACATCGTTAAGCGGGTCCGTCCTGCACAACACTTGGCAGCAGATGATGGCTATAGTTTCCCTAGTGGTCACACTTTAGGATTCTTCTTGGTAGTAGCAATTTTATTCTTAATTGTAATTCCACTTATTCAAAAAGCATCTGTCCGCACAATTTTGCAAATCTTATTAATATTTGCAGTCTTCTTTCTGGCGGTATCGCGGGTATATCTTTATGCTCACTGGCCATTTGATACTATTGGTGCAATGTTATTAGCTTATGCATGGTTACAAGTAGCTGAATGGCTCTATGTCGCTTGGGCACCACGATTGCAACGAATTCCGTTCTTCCGTAGTATTGAAATTTAATAATCGAAATTGATGGAGGGCAATCTTTTTGGGTTGCTTCTCTTTTTTATTTCCCGGGAAATAGGAGAAAAAATGAGTGAAATTATAATTGAACCAGCAAAAACTAATAACAATTTAGGAGCAATAGTTAAATTATTGGATAATGAAAACTTAACACAAGCAGTGGGACTGCTTTTACCACTTCAAAGAGAAAAACGTGTGCAAGCTATTAAGATGTTTGTTCGCCAGAATCATGTAATGGTAGTGAAACTAAATGAAGATGTAGTGGGGATGATTGTATTAAGTGCTTGGTATGGGGATGAAGGAAAAAGAATTGCTCATCATTATGAATTAGGTTATCTTTTGCAGCAAAACCAATGGAATAAAGGCATAATGACAACTGCACTTCAAAAATTTATTTCTATTTTGCCATCTAAAATTACGATTCATGCGGAGTGCAAACAAAGTAATTATCGTTCTCAGCGAGTACTTGTTAAATGCGGTTTTACTTATGACAAGGATGACTTATGGCAACGTATTATTAAATAATCGGACTTGCATTTTTATTTGAGTGGGGTATAATTTCATTCGATGAAGAGGTTGCATATTTTATCAGTAACTAGTATTAGGTGAATAAGCACCGGAGTATTAGTGAAAGGGAAATATGCCGAAACACTACTTAGCTTATTTCTGGTAGATGTTGGGCTATAGTCACAATAGGCTATAGACTGTCGCAATAATTGCGGGGCGCTTCCTAAATTGATTCAACGATTAATTATAGGTATTAAGTTGGGTCTTCTGGTGGGGTTACCGATCAGAAGACCCTTTTAATTTATCCTCTTCGAAAATGTTGACGTTAAGGCACACAAATTTGGAGGAAATATATTTATGGCAGATGAATCTAAGTCGACGGGTCATATGGAACGGACATTACAGACACGTCACTTGTCCATGATTGCTCTTGGTGGGACAATCGGTACTGGACTTTTTATTGCCAGTGGATCCGCTATTTCAACTGCAGGACCTGGTGGAGCATTAGTTGCATATGGAATTATGGGAATTATGGTTTATTTCCTAATGACGAGTCTAGGTGAAATGGCAACATATATGCCATTGACGGGGTCGTTTTCAGCTTATTCGACGAAATTTGTTGATCCAGCACTAGGTTTTGCTCTTGGTTGGAACTATTGGTTTAACTGGGCAATTACAATCCCCGTTGATGTTACAACTGCGGGTATTGTAATGAATTATTGGCTTCCCAATGTTCCAGGCTGGATTTTTAGTGTAACAGTGATGGCGTTAATTTTCTTAATCAATTATTTATCGGTACGATCCTATGGTGAAACTGAATTTTGGCTTGCTTTAATCAAAGTGGTCACAGTTATCGTATTTTTAATTGTTGGTGTTGCAATTATTTTTGGAATTATGGGCGGCAAGCCTGTTGGATTAAGCAACTTCCACTACAAGCAAGCACCGTTTGTTGGGGGAGTGCCAGCAATTATTAGTGTTTTCTTAGTTGCTGGTTTCTCATTCCAAGGAACAGAATTAGTTGGAATTACTGCTGGTGAAGCTGCTACACCAGAAAAGTCTGTCTCCAAGGCAATCCATTCAACTTTCTGGCGAATTTTACTTTTTTATATTTTTGCTATTTTTGTTATTGCTTGTATCCTGCCTTACACAGATAAGAACTTATTGAATCAAGATGTTTCAAACATTACAATGAGTCCATTTACAATTGTGTTTAAGCGAGCGGGATTAGCCTTTGCAGCTAGTGCAATGAATGCGGTTATCTTAACTGCCGTCATTTCTGCTGCTAACTCTGGTTTATATGCCTCAACCCGGATGCTTTATTCACAAGCACGTGAAGGATATGCATGGCGGATTTTTGGTTATGTAAACCGGCGTGGTATTCCAATTTATGCTTTACTAGGAACAATGGTTGTCTCATTAGCAGCCTATGCAACCCAATTTATTGGTCCAAAAGCTTATAACTATTTAATTGGTGCATCAGGATTGTGTGGATTTATTGCATGGTTAGGAATTGCAGTTTCCCATTATCGTTTTAGAAAAGCTTTCCTTAAGCAGGGACATACGCTTTCCGAATTGAAGTATCACGCAACAGGATTCCCATTCGGTCCAGTATTCGCACTTGCTTTATGTATTATCGTTATTTGTGGTCAAAACATCGATGCTTTTGTAAAAATGGATTGGCAAAACATCTTGATTACTTACATGGGAATTCCATTATTCTTAATTCTTTTCTTCTACTACAAGATTCGTTATAAGACGCACTTGATTCCGCTTGATAAGGTTGATTTATCACGGCGAACAAAGGGTGAATCGTACGAACCAGAAGATGATTAATAAAATAAAAAGGAACGAGAAAATACTCGCTCCTTTTTATTTTAAATGTTAGAATTGTTTTCGTTACTTTTTGAATTTGAAACAGGGGGAAATAACTAATGATTGCTTTAGCCGGGACAATCGGTGCAGGAAAGACTAGTTTGACAAAGCTGTTGGCAGACCATCTTAATAGTCAGGCTTTCTATGAATCTGTTGACGATAATAAAATTTTGCCGCTTTTTTATAAAGATCCTAAAAAATATGGTTTCTTATTACAGATTTACTTTTTAAACAAGCGGCTTGATGAGATTAAAGATTCATACTCGAATGATTTAAATGTTTTGGACCGGTCAATTTTTGAAGATGCCTTATTATTCAAGTTAAACGCGGATATGGGCCGAGCTACGGAAACAGAGTCAAATATTTATTCTTCATTATTAGGTAATATGATGGAAGAATTACCAGAGCAACCACACCAAAAAGCCCCCAACCTTTTAATTACAATTAGGGTTTCATTTGAGACAATGCTTGAACGGATTAAGAAGCGGGGACGTTCATTTGAACAAATCGCTAATGATCCTTCCTTATATTCATATTATAAGAATTTAAACGAACGTTATGTTCAATGGTATGAGGATTATAATGAAAGCCCTAAGATGGTTATTGATGGCGATAAATATGATTTTGTTGAAGATCCGGCTGCAGCTAAGAAGGTCTTAGCCATGATTGATGAAAAATTAATTGAATTAAATCTTAAATAGGATTTGACAAAAAAGTATATAGATGATATATTAAATAGGCTGATTTATATAGCAAGCCTATTTATGGAGGATTAGCTCAGTTGGGAGAGCATCTGCCTTACAAGCAGGGGGTCACAGGTTCGAGCCCTGTATCCTCCATTAATTTGCGGATGTGGCGGAATTGGCAGACGCGCAAGATTTAGGATCTTGTATCATTTTGATGTAAGGGTTCAAGTCCCTTCATCCGCATTTAATATTTTTTGAAATTCTTGTTGACATTGATGAGATTTTCGTGTAATATTAATAATCGTTGATAGGAAATAACTTATCAGAGACATGCGGAAGTAGTTCAGTGGTAGAACATCACCTTGCCATGGTGGGGGTCGCGGGTTCGAATCCCGTCTTCCGCTTATATGCACCCATAGCGCAATTGGATAGAGTGTCTGACTACGAATCAGAAGGTTGAAGGTTCGACTCCTTCTGGGTGCACTAATTATAGTAAGCGTGACAGTTTAACTGTTACGCTTATTTTTTCGGAATTTAGCTCAGCTTGGTAGAGCGCTGCGTTCGGGACGCAGAGGTCGCAAGTTCAAATCTTGTAATTCCGATAAGTTAAAAAGACTGTTATCACTCCTATACATAGAAGTGATAGCAGTCTTTTACTATTAACTTCCGAAAATATTAAAAATAAAATGCCAATCAGCATTCTATAATTGAGATGCTGATTGGCATTCTGTCATTTGATTATGCATTGAAACTATCTTTTATAAACTTCGAAATTTGATCTACTGGAATTTTCTCCATCTTATCATAAAGATCAATATGCTCACAGTCTTCTACGATCAATCGTTGCTTTGGTTGGTTAGCAAGGTAATAAGCTCGTTCGGAATAAGATCGGGAGTGAGCTTTGTCTCCATAAATAAATAGGATTGGTCGTGGTGAAATTTCTTTAATATAGTCTAAGGCAGAAAATTCAAGCATGGCTAAATTAGAAGTAGTTGTTGCGGTTCCACGTGCATTTGGATGGAAACCGCGCTTAAGAGCATAAAAACGAAGCCACTCGTTTGTTAATTCATCATGATTTGGCAAATCGTCAATACTATCATATGGTTCTTCTGGGAAGGATGGATGATAGTCAGGTTGTCCATCTTCAAAATCATCCCACCGTTGTTTTGATAATTGATCTTTAAGTTGGAATAATTGTTCAGGAGCAAGATTAGCCATTTCACGAATATCTGTCATATCATACATTGAAATTGTCACAACAGATTTAATTCGTGTATCAACAGCTGCAGCACTAAGAGCAAACCCAGCTCCCCCACTGATACCGATAACACTAATTTGATCACGATTGACATGTTTTGCTTTTGTGCCTAAATAGTCAACTGCGGCACTGAAGGATTCTGCATACAAATCTGGAGAAGCAACATGACGAGGTTCGCCGGCTGACTCGCCCATGTACACTTGATCAAATGCGAGGGTAACAAAACCTAATTGAGCAAACGTATTTGCATAAATTGCGGCTGCCTGTTCTTTTGTGCTTCCATACGGTGCCCCGATTATGATGGCAGGTAACAATTTGTCTTCTTCTAGATCCTTAGGGGTATAGACATCAGCAGCAATTGCCATTCCATAACGATTATTGTAACGAACATGTTGCCGTTCTACATTTTCGCTTAGTTTGGTGATATATCCATAAGACATTATTATACTCACTCCTTTATCTAATTGATTAAATTATAACATTCATTATTAATAGGGAACGTCTAAAGTTATAACGATAAAGTTTTAGAGATAATTAGTAAGTGATTTACTATACAATATGAATTAAATTGATTTACTGAGTTTTGTCATTGTTATATCAATATTTTAAATAGAAAAGAAAATTATTCATTTTGACAAATGTGCAAAATTTCACTTTAAATTTGTCTAGGAGTTATGGTACTATAAGCATTGTAAAAAGTAATTTGTTTATTAATAAAGGAGATCTTACCTTATGAAAGCTGCTGTTATTAATGATCCAGTAGACGGTTTTGTTACTGTTAAAGATGTTCAACTGCGGGATTTGAAGCCCGGTGAAGCTTTAGTTGACATGGAATATTGTGGCCTTTGTCACACTGATTTACACGTTGCTGCTGGAGACTTTGGTAAGAAGCCAGGTCGTATTATCGGTCATGAAGGGGTTGGCCGTGTATCTAAAGTTGCCCCTGGAGTTACTTCCTTAAAAGTTGGCGATCGTGTATCAATTGCATGGTTCTTCAAGGGGTGTGGACACTGTGAATATTGTTTAACAGGTCGTGAAACTCTTTGTCGTAACGTTCTTAATGCAGGTTACACTGCTGACGGTGCAATGGCTGAGCAATGTATCGTGCCAGCTGATTACGCTGTTAAGGTTCCAGAAGGTCTTGATCCTGTTGAAGCTACTTCATTAACTTGTGCTGGTGTTACGATGTACAAAGCATTAAAGGTTGCTGACATCAAACCAGGTCAATGGGTATCAATCGTTGGTGCCGGTGGTTTAGGTAACTTGGGAATTCAATTTGCTCACAACGTATTTGGTGCTCATGTTATCGCCGTTGATGGTAATCCTGATAAGCTTGAAGCTGCTAAGAAGAATGGTGCTGAAATTTTAATTAACCGTCATGACGGTGATGTTGATAAGCAAATTCAAGAAAAGGTTGGCGGTGTTAATGCTGCTGTAGTAACAGCTGTTTCTGCATCAGCATTTGACCAAGCGGTTGATTCACTTCGCCCAGATGGTAAACTTGTTGCTGTTGCTCTTCCACAAGGTGACATGAAGCTTAACATTGCTAAGACGGTTCTTGATGGTATCATTGTTGCTGGTTCACTAGTTGGTACCCGTCAAGACTTAGCTGAATGTTTCCAATTTGGTGCCGAAGGTAAGGTTCACCCAATTGTTAAGACTCGTAAGTTAAGCGAAATTAATGATATGATCCAAGAACTTAAGGATAACAAGGTTGTTGGTCGGAATGTTGTTGATTTTGTTCACAACGATAACGATTAATTAAAAAAGTAGTTCATATTTAATTCTCTAAAAGACTAGTGTTGCACTTGAATGCTTCACTAGTCTTTATTATTTTCTTAAATGTGTAACTGAATGGTCATACAGGTAGGCGCCGACTCTAAAAGTGTGTTAAAATAATGGTCAAGATTAGTCAAAAGAGCCGAGGTGATATAATGGAAAATAAAAGTATTTCAGATATTATCGAAGCATACTTAAAAGAAATACTTGGTGACTCAGCTCAGGTCGAAATTCGTCGTTCTGAGATTGCCAACCAGTTTGATGTGGTACCGTCACAAATTAATTATGTTATTAAGACTAGGTTTACCATTCAAAATGGTTATTTAGTAAAGAGTAAGCGTGGAGGCGGCGGATACATTCGAATCGAGCGAGTTAATTTACTTGATGATGTAAACGTGCTAAACTCACTTATTCAAGCAATTGGCGACTCGGTTCGTGAACGTGATGCTTTTGATATTGTTCGAACGTTATATGAAGAAGACGTGATTACGAGGCGTGAAGGAGACCTTATGCTTGTTGCATTATCTAAACAAGCGCTAGCAGTTAATGATAGTAAGATTGAAGATCAACTTCGCGCTCGTATATTAGTATCATTCTTGAATCGACTTCGCTATGAAAGTTAAAAGGGGGATTGTACATGGATAATATGTTCACGCCAAGTGCAAAGCATGTTCTAGCAATTGCACAAGAACAAGCGAAATACTTTAAACACCAAGCAGTAGGGACTGAACACCTTTTGCTTGCCCTCTCAATGGATAAAGATGGGATTGCTAACAAAATATTTGAACAATTTTCTATTACAAGCGATGATATTCGTGAAGAAATTGAACGCTTGATTGGCTATGGAACGCTGGAAAATCTGGGAGCTTCAGATTATCTTCCATATTCACCAAAAGCAAAGCAGGTATTATCATTAGCTGGGCGAGAAGCTCAACAAATGCATGCATTAAAAATTGGCACTGAACACTTGTTATTAGCATTAATTGCGGATGAAAGTGTCCTATCTTCACGAATCTTGTATAGTTTAGATGTTGTTCCGCGGCAGATGAGAAAAGTAATCTTACGTCGGTTGGGGATTGCTGATAGTCAGCAACGCAATTCTAATCGTCAATCATCTCGTCGACGGCCCCAGCAAACTGGTACACCAACATTAGATAAACTAGCTCGTGATATGACAGCACTTGCTCGGAACGGCCAGCTTGATCCTGTAATTGGTCGAAATAAGGAAGTTAAACGTGTGGAACAAATTCTCAGTCGCCGTACCAAGAATAACCCTGTTTTGATTGGAGAACCGGGGGTAGGGAAAACGGCGATTGCTGAAGGACTTGCTCAGCGGATGGTTGATGGTAAGGTTCCAGCTGAATTGGCTAATAAACGTTTGATGATGCTTGATATGGGATCATTAGTTGCAGGTACCAAGTATCGAGGAGAATTTGAAGATCGTCTTAAAAAAGTAATTGATGAAATTCAAAATGACGGGCATGTGATTCTTTTTATTGATGAACTCCATACCTTAATTGGTGCTGGTGGCGCTGAAGGTGCAATTGATGCATCCAATATTTTGAAACCTGCCTTGGCACGAGGCGAGTTGCAAACAATTGGTGCTACTACGCTTGATGAATATCAGAAATATATAGAATCGGATGCGGCACTTGAACGACGCTTTGCCACTGTTCAAGTTGATGAGCCGACTACTGACCAAACTCTACAAATCCTGCGAGGACTGCGACCAAAGTATGAGGAGCACCATCATGCTAAGATTACCGATGAAGCGCTAGAAGAAGCAGTTAAATTGTCAGATCGTTATATTTCGGATCGGTTCTTGCCGGATAAAGCAATTGACCTTATTGATGAATCGGCAGCTATGGTTCGAATTGATGCTGAAGATAAGAAAAATCATCAGCCTTCATTAGAAAGTCAGTTAGAAGATTTGAGAACCCAAAAAGAAGAAGCAATTGATAATCAAGACTTTGATCGTGCAGCTACTCTTCGTCAACAAGAATTAGCACTAAAAGATAAGATTGACCGCAAAAAGCAACGCACTCAACAAAAGGAATCTCATAACTATAAATTGAAAGTAACTGGTGAAAACATTGCGCAAGTTGTTGCTGAATGGACAGGGGTTCCTTTAACTCAATTGAAGAAGAGTGAGAGTGAACGACTGGTTAACTTGGAAAAGGTTCTTCATCAACGAGTAATTGGTCAGGATGAAGCAGTTACCGTAGTCGCTAAAGCAATTCGTCGTGCACGAAGCGGTCTTAAGGATCCTAGTCGGCCAATTGGTTCTTTTATGTTTTTAGGACCAACTGGGGTAGGAAAAACAGAGCTTGCCAAGGCATTAGCTGCTGCAATGTTTGGCTCGGAAGATAATATGATTCGGATCGATATGTCAGAATACATGGAAAAATATAGTACTAGTCGCTTGATTGGTGCTGCTCCAGGATATGTCGGTTATGACGAGGGTGGCCAATTAACTGAAAAAGTACGGCAACATCCATATTCAGTTGTCTTATTAGATGAAGCTGAAAAGGCACATCCCGATGTATTTAATTTATTACTTCAAGTTTTAGATGATGGTTACTTAACTGATGCAAAAGGTCGACGCGTTGATTTTAGAAATACCATTATTATTATGACTTCTAACCTTGGAGCAACTCAGCTTCAGGATGAAAAAGAAGTTGGTTTTGGGGCCAAAGATATGTCACAAGACTATAATGCGATGGCAGCGGCGATTAAGCAACAAATGAGGTTATACTTCCGCCCAGAATTTCTTAATCGGATTGATGAAACGATTATCTTCCATGCATTACAAAAGAACGAACTTCATCAAATCGTTAAACTCATGGTTAATGATTTAAATAAACGGGTAAGTGAGCAAGGCATTAACTTGAAAGTTACGCCTGCTGCAATTGATGTAATCGCAAAACTTGGTTACAATCCTGCTTATGGAGCTCGTCCGCTTCGTCGTGCTTTACAAGATCATATTGAAGATGATTTGAGTACTGGACTACTTAGTGGTGAAATCAATGTTGGGGATGACGTAACAGTAGGTGCGCGTCAAGGTAAAATTACTTTTAAAGTGAAAAAGCCGGATGAAGATAAAGCTGTTGAATTAAAATTGAATAGGTAAAAAGAACGGTAAATTATTCTGAAAGTGCAGAGTAATTTACCGTTTTGTATTCTAGCTTCATTAAATCTAAAATACACAAAATGAACATTTAAGTTTTATGTAGTTTAAAAAACGTTATAATTGTAACTTTTGTTCTCTAATGATAATAGAAGAGAAGGCTACCGAATTGCATTCATTTATCGCATTTGATGATTATTTTTCTAAAACGGTTGTCAAAAGATAAGTTATAGTCTTATAATGTGTTTATCAGATAATTAATGATTAAAAATAGGGGATGAACAATAAATGAAGCGAGCGGAACAATTAGAAAAGACAAGACAAGCAATCTTAAAAACCGCTACAAAGTTATTTTTACAAAAGGGATTTGGTGAAACTTCAACACGGGATATTGCCAAACAGATTGGAATTACACAACCGGCTTTATACCACCACTTCAGCGATAAAGAGGTTTTATATCTGGATGTAATGACTAATTTATGTGGAAAAGTTCGCCAAGATATTAATAAAGTAATGCGTAAACATGATTTGTCACCGAATGAACAATTATGGCAAATCACCAAGGCATTAAAAAAACATCATCCATTAAGTATTTACGACCAATACAATCAGGCAATGCGCTTATTATCGAAAAGTGCACAGCAAAAACTTAATATGATTTTTACAATGGATTATCTAGAACCGATTGCAGCATTTTTCCGTCAACCAGATGTAGGGTTACGGCCTGATATTCTTCCTAAAGAAGCTGCTGAATTATTTATTGCAGGATTAACTCCAATTTTTGGTACTTCTCAATTAATTGGTGGTCATTCAATTACCCCAGAACAACGTGACCAATTAATCCTAGATTGCATTATTAACGGTTTATCAAATTGGGGCGGAAAAAATTAAAAAATATAAAAATAATTGTTGACAAAATCTAATAGAACTTGTATACTTTAATAGTATATAATTGTGAGTTCATTTGAACCTGGTGATCTATTGTCCATCAGATTCTGCATAAAAGCCAAAGACAGTCGTTAAACTGTTTTTGGATTTTTTTTGCCCAAAAGTTGTATTTTGGGCAAATTGTAATCAAATTGTAATATTTAAATGAGCTCGCGGAATAAATTAGAGAGGTGAACAGTTTGGCTGGACATTTAGTTAAATACGGTAAACACCGTACCCGTCGTAGCTACTCGCGAATTAAAGAAGTTCTCGAATTGCCAAACCTTATTGAAATCCAAACCGATTCTTACAATTGGTTCATGGAAAAAGGTTTGCGGGAAATGTTTGATGATATTATGCCAATTGATGATTTTCAAGGAAAGCTTTCTTTGGAATTCGTTGACTATCAACTTTTAGAACCTAAGTATACTGTTGACGAAGCTCGTGAACACGATGCTAATTACTCAGCACCACTTCATGTTACGTTACGGTTAACTAACCATGAAACTGGTGAGATTAAGTCTCAAGATGTATTCTTTGGTGACTTCCCATTAATGACTGACCAAGGTACATTCATTATTAATGGTGCCGAACGGGTTATTGTTTCACAATTAGTTCGTTCACCAGGGGTCTACTATAGTGAAGAAAATGATAAAAATGGTCGGCCAAACTACGGTGCTACCTTTATTCCAAACCGTGGTGCATGGTTAGAATACGAAACTGATGCTAAGAATGTTTCATATGTTCGAATCGACCGGACTCGTAAGTTGCCGATGACTGAATTAATTCGTGCATTGGGCTTTGGTTCTGACGATGAAATTATTGACATGTTCGGTGGCGATAGTGAGACATTATCATTAACCTTGGATAAAGATGTTCACAAAAATGCTGAAGATTCTCGAGTTGAAGAGGCTTTAAAGGATATTTATGAACGGCTTCGTCCTGGTGAACCAAAGACTGCTGATTCAGCACGGAGCTTATTAACAGCTCGTTTCTTTGATCCAAAGCGTTATGATATGGCACCAGTTGGTCGTTACAAGACGAATAAGAAGTTAATGCTTAAGTACCGTTTACTTGGACAAACTTTAGCTGAAACTTTAGCCGATCCTGATACTGGTGAAGTATTAGCACAAAAGGGTGATACGGTAACTAAGGAATTGCTTAATAAGCTTGAACCTTACTTAGACCGTGATGACTTTAAGACTATTACTTACACCCCATCAGATGAAGCAGTTGTAACTGAACCAGTTAAGTTACAAAAGATTTTAGTATATTCTAAGACTGATCCTGATCGAGTTGTACCTATTATTGGTAACGGTCATATCCCATTAGAATACAAGCACATTGAACCAGCTGATATTCTTGCTTCCTTAAACTACTTCTTTAACTTACAAGAAGGTATTGGTAGTACAGACGATATCGACCACTTAGGTAACCGTCGTATTCGATCAGTTGGCGAATTACTTCAAAACCAATTCCGGATTGGTCTTGCACGGATGGAACGGGTTGTTCGTGAACGGATGTCAATTCAAGATCCTGACACTGTTACTCCACAGCAATTAATTAATATTCGGCCAGTGGTTGCTTCTATTAAAGAGTTCTTTGGTTCATCCCAACTTTCCCAGTTCATGGACCAAACTAACCCATTAGGTGAATTAACTCATAAGCGTCGTCTTTCAGCTCTTGGTCCTGGTGGTTTAACTCGTGACCGGGCTGGATATGAAGTGCGGGACGTTCACTATACTCACTATGGCCGGATGTGCCCTATTGAAACACCAGAAGGTCCTAACATTGGTCTTATTAACAGTCTTTCATCTTACGCACGAGTAAACAAATATGGATTCATCGAAACTCCATACCGTCGTGTTTCCTGGAAGGATCACAAGGTAACTGATAAGATTGATTACTTAACCGCTGATGAAGAAGATAATTTCATCATTGCGCAGGCTAACACACCATTAAATGATGATGGTTCATTTGTTGACGATCAAGTAATGGCTCGTGATAAGGATGACTACATCGAAACCAGTGTTGAAAACATTGATTACATGGATGTTTCTCCTAAGCAAGTTGTTTCTGTTGCCTCTGCATGTATCCCATTCCTTGAAAACGATGACTCTAATCGTGCCTTGATGGGTGCTAACATGCAACGGCAAGCTGTTCCTTTGATCAATCCTCATGCCCCATTGGTAAGTACTGGGATTGACTACAAGGCTGCCCATGACTCTGGGGTTGCAATGATTGCTAAGAAGCCAGGAACGGTTGAATATGTTGATGCTCGTGAAGTACGGGTTCGTGAAGAAGATGGAACACTTGATACCTACAAGTTAATGAAGTTCCGTCGTTCAAACGGTGGTAAGAACTACAACCAACGTCCGATTGTTAAAGTTGGTGAACACGTTGACGCTGATGATGTATTAGCCGATGGTCCATCAATGGAACAAGGTGAATTAGCTCTTGGACAAAATCCGTTAATCGCCTTCATGACTTGGCAAGGATACAACTTCGAAGATGCCATCGCTATTAATGAACGATTAGTTAAAGACGATGTTTATACTTCTATCCACATTGAATCATACGAATCTGAAGCACGTGAAACCAAGCTTGGACCTGAGGAAATGACGCGGGAAATTCCAAACGTCGGTGATGATGCGTTGAAAGATCTTGATGAAAACGGGATCGTTCGTGTCGGTGCTGAAGTTCATGATGGAGATATTTTAGTAGGTAAGGTTACTCCAAAAGGAATGACTGAATTATCTGCCGAAGAACGCCTTCTGCACGCTATCTTTGGTGAAAAGTCACGTGAAGTTCGTGATACTTCATTACGTGTTCCTCATGGTGGTGGCGGAATCATTCAAGATGTTAAAGTCTTCACTCGTGAAAATGGGGATGAATTATCACCAGGTGTAAATACAATGGTTCGTGTTTACATTGCACAAAAGCGGAAGATCCAAGTTGGGGATAAGATGTCTGGACGTCATGGTAACAAGGGTACGGTTTCTATCGTTGTGCCAGAAGAAGATATGCCATACATGCCAGATGGAACCCCTATTGATATTATGCTTAGTCCAATGGGTGTGCCAAGTCGTATGAACATTGGTCAGCTTCTTGAATTGCACCTAGGAATGGCTGCTCGTCGTCTTGGAATTCATATGGCTACTCCAGTATTCGATGGCGCATCTGATAAAGATGTTTGGGATGCTGTTCGTGAATCTGGATTCCCAGAAGACGGTAAGACAATTCTTTATGACGGTCGTACCGGTGAACCATTTGAAAATCGGATTGCTGTTGGTTCAATGCACTATCTTAAGTTAGCTCACATGGTTGATGATAAGATTCACGCTCGGTCAACTGGTCCTTACTCACTTGTTACTCAACAGCCATTAGGTGGTAAGGCACAATTTGGTGGACAGCGTTTCGGTGAAATGGAAGTTTGGGCTCTTGAAGCTTATGGTGCTGCCTACACTCTTCAAGAAATCCTTACTTACAAGTCAGACGATACTGTTGGTCGTGTTCGGACTTATGATGCAATCATCAATGGTCAACCAATTCCTAAGCCAGGTGTTCCAGAATCATTCCGTGTTCTTGTTAAGGAATTACAAGCATTAGGTCTTGATATGAAGGTTCTTGATGGTAACAACAAGGAAATTCAGTTAAAGAACATGGACGAAGATGACGATGAAGTTGTAAATGTTGATGCATTAGCTAAATATGCAGAAGAACATAAAACAGACGATAAGAAGAACGAAGAAGAAAATAAGTCTGAAGCAACTTCAACAACTACCGATGACAAAACTAATCAAAATTAATATTTAGGTTGCTACGGTTTACTGAAAGAAGGAGGAACATCCTTTGATTGATGTCAATAAATTTGAAAGTATGCAGATCGGTCTGGCATCTCCAGATAAGATCCGTAGTTGGTCATATGGGGAAGTTAAAAAGCCCGAGACTATTAACTACCGGACATTAAAGCCAGAAAAGCAGGGTCTGTTTGACGAACGAATCTTTGGCCCAACCAAGGATTACGAATGTGCGTGTGGAAAGTACAAGCGTATCCGTTACAAAGGTCGTGTTTGTGACCGTTGTGGTGTTGAGGTTACTAGTGCAAAAGTTCGTCGTGAACGGATGGGGCACATTGAATTAGCTGCTCCTGTATCTCACATTTGGTACTTTAAAGGAATTCCAAGTCGAATGGGACTTGTATTAGATATGAGTCCCCGTTCGCTTGAAGAAGTTATTTACTTTGCTTCATATGTTGTTCTTGATCCAGGTGATACTCCACTTGAAAAGAAACAACTTTTAACTGAAGCTGAATATCGTGATAAAAAAGCAGAATATGGTGACCGTTTCAAAGCTGAAATGGGAGCTGCTGCTATTCAAAAACTTTTAGCTGATGTTGACTTAGAAAAGGAAGCTGCTGAATTAAAAGAAGAATTGAAAGAAGCTACTGGTCAAAAACGGACTCGTGCTATTCGTCGTCTTGATATTCTTGAAGCTTTCATTAAGTCAGGAAACAAGCCTGAATGGATGGTTATGGATGTAATTCCAGTTATGCCACCTGACTTGCGGCCAATGGTACAACTTGAAGGGGGACGTTTTGCTACCTCCGATTTGAACGATTTATATCGGCGGGTTATTAACCGTAATAACCGGTTAAAGCGACTTCTTAAATTACAAGCACCTGGAATTATTGTTCAAAATGAAAAACGGATGCTTCAAGAAGCTGTTGATGCCTTAATCGATAATGGTCGCCGCGGACGTCCAGTAGCTGGACCAGGTAACCGTCCATTGAAGTCACTTTCTCACTTACTTAAGGGTAAGCAAGGACGTTTCCGTCAAAACTTACTTGGTAAACGTGTTGACTACTCTGGTCGTTCCGTTATTGATGTTGGTCCATCATTGAAGTTGAACCAAATGGGATTACCAGTTCCAATGGCACTTGAATTATTTAAGCCATTTATTATGCATGAACTGGTAAAGCGTGGTCTTTCCGCTAACGTTAAAGCTGCTAAGCGTAAGATTGATCGCAGTGATGATGATGTCTTTGATGTATTGGAAGACGTTATTAAGGAACACCCAGTTCTATTGAACCGGGCACCTACTCTTCACCGGTTAGGTATCCAAGCGTTTGAACCAATCTTGGTTTCCGGTAAGTCAATGCGTCTTCACCCATTAGTATGTTCAGCATATAACGCTGACTTTGATGGGGACCAGATGGCTATTCACGTTCCATTATCTGATGAAGCTCAAGCGGAAGCACGTTTGTTAATGCTTGCTGCTCACCATATTCTTAGTCCTCGTGACGGAGAACCTATTGTTTCACCATCACAGGATATGGTTATTGGTAACTACTACATGACTACTGAAGATAAGGGTCGTGAAGGTGAAGGAATGATCTTCAAGGATACTGATGAAGCTGAACTTGCTTACCGCAATGACTATGTTTCATTACAAACTCGTGTTGGAGTTCAAGTATCTGCGTTTCCTGAAAAGCCATTTACTGATGAACAACGAGGCAAGATCATGGTGACAACTGTTGGTAAGCTTCTTTTCAACCGAATTATGCCAAAAGATTTTGCTTACATTAACGAACCAACAGATGCAAATATTCAAAATGGTGTTGATGATCGTTTCTTCCTTGAACCTGGTCAAGATATCCATGAATATCTTGAAAATGCACCATTAGTTCCACCATTTAAGAAGGGCTTCTTATCTGACTTGATCGCTGAAGTATATAAGCGTTATAAAGTTACGAAGACTTCTCAATTCTTAGACCGTATTAAGGACTTAGGTTACTACGAATCAACTATTTCTGGTTTAACTACTGCTATGTCTGATATTCATGATTTACCAGAAAAACCAGAAATTCTTGATAAGGCACAAAAGCAAGTTGCTTTAATTACTAAGCAATTCCGTCGTGGGTTAATTACAGACGATGAACGTTATGAACGAGTAATCGGTGCATGGAACGATGCGAAGGATGAAGTTCAAAACAAGTTGATTGAACATATGGATATCCATAATCCAATTAACATGATGTCCGACTCTGGTGCGCGGGGGAACATTTCAAACTTTACTCAGTTAGCCGGAATGCGTGGATTGATGGCATCACCAAACGGTAAGATTATGGAATTACCTGTTAAGTCAAACTTCTATGAAGGACTTTCAGTGTTGGAAATGTTTATTTCATCACACGGTGCTCGTAAAGGTATGACTGATACAGCCTTGAAGACTGCCAACTCAGGTTACTTAACTCGTCGTCTGGTTGATGTTGCGCAAGATGTAGTTGTTCGTGAAAAAGACTGTGGCACTGATCGTGGACTTGAAGTTACTGCTATTACAAACGGTAACGAAATGATTGAACCACTTTATGATCGAATCATGGGCCGTTACACTATGAAGTCTGTCTTTGATCCTAAGACTGGGGAAAAGATTGTTGGTAAGAATGTCCTTATCAACGAAGAAATGGCTCAAAAGATTGTTGATGCAGGCGTAAAGAAAGTAACTATTCGTTCAGCATTTACTTGCAACACTGAACATGGTGTATGTGAACGTTGTTATGGACGAAATGCAGCTACTGGTGACCGTGTAGAAGCTGGTGAAGCTGTCGGAACGGTTGCCGCTCAATCAATTGGTGAACCAGGTACTCAGTTAACCCTTCGTAACTTCCACACTGGTGGGGTTGCTGGTAACGATGATATTACGCAAGGTCTTCCACGTATCCAAGAAATTGTTGAAGCACGTAATCCTAAAGGTCGGGCCACAATTACAGAGGTTACTGGTGAAGTTGTGTCTATCGAAGAAAATCCAGCTGAACGGACGAAGGATATTACGATTAAGGGTGAAACTGATACCCGAACTTACACCCTTCCAATTACAGCACGGATGAAAGTTGCTGAAGGTGATTTCATTCACCGTGGAGCACCACTAAATGAAGGTTCGATTGATCCTAAGGAATTAATCCAGGTTCGTGATGTTCTTTCTACTGAAACTTACCTCTTATCGCAAGTTCAAGGTGTTTATCGGATGCAGGGTATTGACTTGTTAGATAAACACGTTGAAATTATGATTCGTCAAATGATGCGGAAAGTTCGTGTCATGGATCCAGGTGATACTGACCTTCTACCGGGTCAATTAATGGATATCAGTCAATTCCGTGATGCTAACAAGGATACTTTAGTTGCTGGTAATATTCCTGCAACCGCTCGTCCTGTTATTCTTGGTATTACTAAGGCTGCCTTAGAGACAAACAGTTTCTTGTCAGCTGCTTCTTTCCAAGAAACTACACGTGTATTAACGGATGCTGCTATTCGTGGTAAGAACGATCCGTTGGTTGGATTGAAAGAAAATGTTATTATTGGTAAGATTATTCCTGCAGGTACTGGTATGAGTGCTTACCGGAATATCAAGCCAAAAGAAGTTAGTGTAGCTGCTTACTCAATTAAAGATATTGAGGCTAAGTTAAAAGAAGAAGATAAGCAAAACTAATTTATAAAAAAGGCAATGGTTAACCTGTGAAGGGGCCATTGCCTTTTTAGTTTAAAATGAGGTGATTATTTGGCAAAAAAATATCAGATAGAAATTCCTGACTCAGCATTTAAAAAGACAGATTTCTCTACCAATGAAGAACTCTCTCTTAGTGTTAACCATAAGCAAATTAACATCCGTCCAATAAATGTGAGTGATCAACTACCTAAAATTAACATTTTCTGGTATGTGATTCCTTCAATTATTTTAGCTGCAATATTTTTAGCTTTTTTTAGCGCTAAAAAAATTAACACAGTCCCGATAACAGGTGATGATTATTCCATTGCCAATGGTGCTTTAATCTTAGGAGTATGTAGTGGAATTCTATCGTTTTTGATAACTTTTATTATTACTAAAATTCTCGGAAAAGGGCCTAGCAAAGATTTTCATTGGCGGAGTTTGCCAACAATTACGATTGCATGCGGCCTAATCATTGCATTTTCGCTATCGGCAATTTTTTGGCTGTTCGGTCAGATGTTTAAGGATGCGCGGTTTGATATTTATACAGCAACTGCTTTTATATTTGTGATTATTGCGGCAATAAACTATATTATGATTAATTTAGCGTTAACATTATCATCGGGAGTTATCACCAATTTATTAACAATAATGATTATTGGTGGAATGCTTTTTTCAATGTTGACGAATTCTAAACGAGACTGGTGGCGTTATAATTTCAGTTTTTTAGGAACAGCGAAAAATTCCACAAGTCTGCAATTTAATATAACTTTGATTTTTACCGGATTGTTAATGATTGCTTTAGTTGATTACTTATTTGTAAATATTCAACGTCGGTATCACGGTTATAAAATTCAAGTATTGCGGTGGCTGTTAATTATGTTAGCTATCTGTATTGCTTCTATTGGCCTTTTTCCCAATAATCCAGAATTTCATGTTTTACATGACCGAATTTCAATGTGGCTTGTGTATATTATGCTAATTCTGATTGTAGTTATTAGGTGGGTTCTACCTGAAGTTACTAAACAATTTTTGGTGATTTCTTATACGATTGGAGCCGTAATGAGTATTGAATATATTGTTTTTAAGTTAACAAACTATCTTTCCTTAACAGCATTCGAATTGTTTGAATTTGGCTTAGCCTTTTCTTGGTTGCTTTTATTACTACAAAATATTGAAAATCTCGCTCAATTTGGGCAAAACTTATTTGTAGTAAAACTCAAACCGGTAAAAGATGATACTAATTAAACATTGTAAAAGACTAGGGTATCCTGGTCTTTTATTTTTTAACAGCCTTGTATAAAAAGACACAGAATAGTAACAAGGGATAGGGCGGGGATAAATGGTAGTTTCTTTTTTCTTGTAAATACAAAGATAAATAGCATGATTAGAGAACTCCATTGGATAATTAAGAGTGTTTGATACCATCCCCATATCAGACATGTTACAAACAAAAACTCAATATCACCAATTCCTAGTGTCTTAGTAAAAGTAGCAAACAATAGTAAACTGACTACTAGAATGCAGGCAAAAACCAAATTGTAAAAATAATTTTGTGGAATAGATAGTAAGGCAATCGGAACCAATCCCAATAGTGAATAAGAATAGATTACATGACTAAAAAAATCAGTAGAAGTTAAAAAGATTAAGCTAGTGAGAAAGAGAAGAATAATTAAGTCATGAATAGGTTCATAAATGAGGAAAGTAGTGAAAGCAATACCAGATAAAAACTCAATTACTGGCAAATATAAACTGATTTTTTGTTTACAATAAAAACATTGACCGCGAAGGATGATAAAACTAAAAATAGGGATAAGATGCCACCATCGCAAAATAGAATGGCAATTATCACAATATGATCGCTGAGGAATGGTTAAAGAGTGGTTATTACCAAGACGATAGCAACAAGAAGTAATAAATGAAGCGACAGAAGCCCCAAATAAAAATGATAAAAATAACATAAAAAACCTCCCAATAAATAAATACGTGATTTTTAATGAAATTCACTTTTAAATTAACGATTTAAAAGAAATCGATGAGGATACGTTGACATTCATTTGTGAGCATGATAATCTATTTAAGGTGCTTTTTTAGCAACGGAGTGTCTGTCGTTGGGCAGATGCGTCAACGAAGGCACAAAAATTGTATAAATACATACAGGTCTTTTTTTATTCATAAAAAAGAACCGCCTGGATGTGTGGACTTAAATTAAGGAAGGGGAAAAAATAATGCCAACCATTAACCAATTGGTACGTAAAGGCCGTAAGAGCCACAAGGGCAAGTCAAAGTCACCAGCTCTTGGTTATGTTTACAACACTTTCAAGAAAGAAGAAATTAAGACTCCATCACCACAAAAGCGTGGAGTTGCTACTCGTGTGGGTACTATGACTCCTAAGAAGCCTAACTCAGCTTTACGGAAGTACGCCCGTGTACGTCTTTCAAACTTAATCGAAGTTACTGCTTACATTCCTGGTATTGGACACAACCTCCAAGAACACTCAGTTGTTTTAATTCGTGGTGGTCGTGTTAAGGATTTACCTGGGGTTCGTTACCACATCATCCGTGGTACTCTAGATACTGCTGGTGTTGAAGGCCGTATGCAATCACGTTCTAAGTACGGTGCTAAGAAGCCTAAAGATAAGAAGTAATTTTAAGGAGGAGTTAAGTAATGCCACGTAAAGGACATGTACAAAAGCGTGAAATTTTACCAGATCCAATGTACAACTCAAAGTTGGTTACTAGCTTAATTGATCACTTAATGATTGATGGTAAGCGTGGAACTGCTACTAAGATTTTATACGCTGCTTTTGATGAAATTAAGAACGAAACTGGTAATGATCCAGTTGAAGTATTCCAACAAGCAATGGAAAATGTTATGCCTGTCTTGGAAGTTAAGGCTCGTCGTGTTGGTGGTTCTAACTACCAAGTTCCGATTGAAGTTCGTCCAGACCGTCGTACTACATTAGGTCTTCGTTGGATTGTTCAATACGCACGTTTGCGCGGTGAACATACAATGGTTGAACGTCTTGCACGTGAAATCATCGATGCTTCAAACAATACTGGTGCTTCAGTTAAAAAGCGTGAAGATACGCACCGTATGGCAGAAGCCAACCGTGCATTCGCACACTACCGCTGGTAATAATCACTGTCATTTGATTCTGGTTATTTAACTAGTTTCAGTGAAGGGGTGACGTTAAAACATCGATTACGTCACCCCTTTTTGAAAATAATGGTAAAATAAGTATAACCATATTTCGGAAGGAGATACTCTTTTAAGATGGCTAATAAACGTGAATACCCACTTGCTAAAACTCGTAACATCGGTATCATGGCACACATCGATGCTGGTAAGACGACTGCAACTGAGCGGATTCTTTACTATACTGGTAAAATCCACAAGATTGGTGAAACCCATGATGGTGCTTCACAAATGGACTGGATGGATGAAGAAAAGGAACGTGGTATCACTATTACTTCTGCAGCTACAACTGCTGTTTGGAATGACCACCGTATCAACATTATTGATACTCCAGGACACGTGGACTTCACTGTCGAAGTTGAACGTTCACTCCGGGTTCTTGATGGTGCCGTAACTGTTCTTGATGCGCAAGCTGGTGTTGAACCACAAACTGAAACCGTTTGGCGTCAAGCTGATGACTTTGATGTTCCTCGGATTGTTTTTGCTAACAAGATGGACAAGGTTGGGGCTAACTTTGATTATTCTGTTCAAACTATTAAAGACCGTTTGAACGTTACTCCTCTCCCTATTCAAATGCCAATTGGTGCTGAAGATGACTTTATCGGTTTAGTTGACCTTGTTAAGATGGTTGCCTATGTTTATGACGAAGATAAGCTCGGTACTAACTGGGATACTGTTGAAATTCCTGATGATATGAAGGAAGAAGCTCAAAAGCGTCATGACGAAATGGTTGAAACATTAGCTGATATTGATGATAACTTAATGGAAAAGTACCTTGAAGGTGAAGAAATTTCTGTTGACGAAATCAAAGCAGCTATTCGTAAGGGTACTTTGGAAGAAAAGATCTTCCCTGTATTAGCTGGTTCAGCTTACAAAGATAAAGGTATCCAAATGATGCTTGATGCTGTTATCGATTACTTACCATCACCACTTGATGTTAAGCCTTTTGTTGCACATGATGCTGAGGGTAATGAAGTTGAATTAACTGCTGGAGACAACAAACCTTTCGCTGCTTTAGCATTTAAGATTGCTACTGACCCATTTGTTGGTCGTTTAACATTCTTACGTGTCTACACTGGTTCACTTCAATCAGGTTCATATGTTCTTAATGCCACTAAGGATAAGCGTGAACGTGTTGGTCGTTTACTTCAAATGCACTCTAACCAACAACAAGAAATTCCAGAAGTGTTCTCTGGTGATATCGCTGCCGCTATCGGTTTGAAGAATACTACTACTGGTGATTCTTTAACTGATCCTGACAATCCACTTCAACTTGAATCCATGGACTTCCCAGAACCAGTTATTCAAGTTTCTGTTGAACCTAAGTCTAAGGCTGACCAAGACAAGATGGACAAAGGACTTCAAAAGCTTGCTGAAGAAGATCCAACTTTCAAAGCTGAAACTAACCCAGAAACTGGTGAAACATTAATCGCTGGTATGGGTGAATTACACTTAGACATCATTGTTGAACGTCTTCGTCGGGAATTCCATGCTGAAGTTACTGTTGGTAAGCCACAAGTTTCCTACCGTGAAGCATTTACTAAGCAAGCAAGTGCTCAAGGTAAGTTCGTTCGTCAATCTGGTGGTAAAGGTCAATATGGTGATGTATGGATCGAATTTACACCACTTAAAGAAGGGGAAGGATTCGAATTTGAAGATGCCATCGTTGGTGGTGTTGTTCCTCGTGAATTTATTCCTGCTGTTGAACAAGGATTAAAGGAAGCTATGCAAAATGGTGTTCTTGCAGGTTACCCACTTGTTGACATGCATGCTAAGCTTTATGATGGTAGTTACCACGAAGTCGACTCTAGTGAAGCTGCCTTTAAGGTTGCAGCATCATTAGCACTTAAGAATGCTGCTAAGAAAGCTGATCCTGTTATCCTTGAACCAATTATGAAGGTTGACATTGTTGTACCACAAGACAACATGGGTGATGTTATGGGTCAAGTAACAGCTCGTCGTGGTACCATTGATGGTATGGAAGAACGTGGTAATGCTCAATTAATCCACTCATTTGTTCCACTTTCTGAAATGTTTGGATACGCTACTGCATTGCGTTCAGCTACTCAAGGTCGTGGTACCTTCACTATGACTTTCGATCACTACTCAGCTGTTCCTAAGTCTGTTCAAGAAGATATTATTAAGAAAAACGGTGGCAATAACTAATTATTGACATTGTGATCTCAAGTCCATTAAAAGGCTACAGTTTGATTACTGTAGCTTTTTTTAGTAATAAAAAATTCGGTTCTACAATATCTGGTGTTGATATAGAAATATCACTTTCTATACCAATATCAGATTTTTGCTTTTTAAACTAAAAAAGAGGCATGCCCTCTGATACAATGAAATCGCCAAATCACATAGTAAAGAAGGTAACCTCCATGGATAATGATACAAGAATTCTCCTCAATTTAACAGACCCTCATTTAAATTTTCCTCATCATTGGCTTAAATATAAATCAATTAAAAAAGTTCGGGTGGCACAAATATCCTGTACCCTTTCTTATACACCACGGGCTTGTCCAAATTGTGGAGTCATTAATCGTGGTCAAATCTTAAAATATGGTTTTTATCAAGCTAAACACAAATATGGACAATTTAGGGCTCAACCATTGATATTGCTTGTTAATACCCAACGTTTTCAATGTCCTGACTGCCATACAACATTTAATGCGACTAGTTATCTTTTTGAAAAGCAACGGACAATTAGTCGTGATTTAAGGTGTGAAGTTATTCTTCGATTAACGCGAATTCAAACAATTAAAGATATTGCCCATGACTTGTTTATCAGTGAAGCTTCGGTCCAGCGGGTCCTTTTGGACCTCGCCGATCAATATAAACCGAATTTAAATTATCTACCAGAAACATTATGTATTGATGAATTTAAATCAATGCGGAGCGCTAAAGGCAAGATGAGTTTTATTGCTGTTGATGGTGATCGAAGTTGTTTATTTGAACTCCTTGAAGATCGGCGATTACGTAGTTTATTTAAACACTATCAACAGTTTACGCGTCGCGCTCGTTGCCGAGTGAAATATCTAGTGATGGATATGAACGCTGCTTATGATCAACTAGTTAAAACAGTTTTTCCTTGTGCTCAAATTATTTATGATCGCTTTCATATTGCCAAACACCTTAATGACACGATGAATCATGTGCGAATTCATGTCTTTAACCGTTTGCGAAAAGGCGATTCAGTGGAGCAGAAACAAGCTCGGCGGCTTAAACGTTATTGGCGGCTATTTCATCAAGATCGGGAAAATTTAAGTACAAAATTTTATTACGAAGGACGATATTTTAATCGCGTTGTTAATTCAATTATGATCTTAGACTTAATGTTAGCGTATGACCGAGAGTTAAGAGCCACCTATAATTTTATTCAATCCTTGAAGCGTGCTTACAATCAACGTGATTTTACAACTTTCTTTCAATTGCTTAAACTTCGGCCAGACAGTGTCAGCCATTATACAATCCACCGTTGTCAGGTTTTAGCGCGCTATAAAGAGGGAATTAAGCGAGGCTTTGAGACGAAGTTCTCAAATGGTCGAACCAAAAGGATTAATAATCGAATTAAAACTATCAAACGAGTTGCCTGTGGTTATCGTTACTTTACGGCATTTAAAACTCGAATTTATTTAATTATTGGCCACCAAATTCAAACTAACTAAAAAGAACCGCCACGAATGACGATTCTAACTAGACCAATTTAATTGGCGAAGATTCATATTTGCGTATCAACACTACTTGACGTAGAGCCAAAAATTCAAAAGGCATTTTAATGAGTTTTATCAAAAGGAATAAATTACTTTTTAGTACATTAGAAAAATTAATGGTATTTTCGTATCGATAATTTCTAACTAACTTAGAAAAAATTTTACAAAAATATTTCAATTGAAAATATTCTAAAATTTCCCTTGATCTAATTACGTTTCTTTAGTATTATGGATAGGTGCTTGAGCTTTGGAGGTAGATTTGCCTTACCCCCTATTAAGTGAAAGCTGCGAAGCGTTGATGCGGAAGGTTGCGACACACCCGGCCGCTTTGCCACAGGATGTGGCGGTAATTTCCGCGGAGCTAGTCAAATTTCAAATCTGACGAAGGAGGGAACATAATGGCAAAACAAAAGATTCGTATTCGGTTAAAGGCTTATGAACACCGTATTTTAGATCAATCTGCTGATAAGATTGTTGAAACCGCTAAGCGGACAGGTGCTCAAATTTCAGGTCCTATTCCGTTACCAACTGAACGGACTATCTACACTGTTATCCGTTCACCACACAAATTTAAGAAGTCACGGGAGCAATTCGAAATGCGCACTCACAAGCGTTTAATCGATATTGTTGACCCAACACCTAAGACCGTTGATTCATTAATGAAGCTCGATCTTCCTAGTGGTGTTGATATTGAAATCAAGCTTTAATTGTTAGAATAAGAATAATACATAAAACATAAAATTGGAGGTGTACTCATGACCAAAGGAATCTTAGGTAAAAAGGTTGGAATGACTCAAGTATTCACTGACAATGGTGAATTAGTTCCAGTTACTGTTATCGATGTTACACCAAACGTTGTAATGCAAATTAAGACCGTTGAAAACGATGGTTACAGTGCTGTACAACTTGGTTTTGATGACAAGCGGGAAGTTTTGAGTAACAAACCTGAACAAGGTCATGCAGCAAAAGCAAACACGACCCCTAAGCGCTTCATCGGTGAAATCCGCGACGCTGAATTAGGGGACATTAAAGTCGGAGACGAAGTTAAGGCTGACGTTTTCGCAGAAGGTGAAACTGTCGACGTTACGGGTACTACCAAGGGTCATGGTTACCAAGGTAACATCCATAAGGATAACCAATCTCGTGGACCTATGGCACACGGTTCTCGTTACCACCGTCGTCCTGGTTCATTGGGTGCCATTATCAACCGGGTTTTCAAAGGTATGAAGCTTCCTGGTCGTATGGGTGGCAAGACTGTTACCATGCAACACTTACAAGTTGTTAAGGTTGACCTTGACAACAACGTATTACTCATCAAGGGTAATGTTCCTGGTGCAAACAAGTCTTACGTAACTATTAAGAACTCAGTTAAGGCTAATACTAAGAAGAGCCTTAGCAAACAACACAATAAATAAGAAGAAAGGAGGAAGTAAATAATGACTAGCGTTAATTTGTATAAACAAGATGGTAGCCAAAACGGTACGGTTGAATTAAACGATGCAGTATTTGGTGTTGAACCAAATGAAAATGTTGTATTTGATGCAATTTTGCGTCAACGTGCTTCATTACGTCAAGGTACACATGCTGTAAAGAATCGTTCTGCAGTTAGCGGTGGTGGTAAGAAGCCATGGCGTCAAAAAGGTACTGGTCGTGCCCGTCAAGGTTCTATCCGGTCTCCACAATTCCGTGGTGGTGGTATTGTTTTTGGACCTACTCCACGTTCATATAAGTACAGCCTTCCTCGTAAGGTTCGTCAACTTGCAATCAAGTCTGCCCTTTCCCAAAAGGTTCTTGATAACAGCTTTGTAGTAGTTGATGCATTAAACTTTGATGCACCAAAGACAAAAGAATTCGCTGATGTTATGGGTAACTTAAACGTTGCTGAAAAGACATTAGTTGTTGTTACTGATGACGACAAGAATGCTGCTTTATCAGCACGTAACTTAGCTAATGCTACAGTTGTTACTCCAGCAGGTGTTAACATCTTGAACGTTGTTGATAACCAAAAGATTGTTATCACTAAGTCAGCTCTTTCTCAAGTAGAGGAGGTGCTCGCATAATGGAAGCACGCGACATTATTTTACGTCCAGTAGTTACTGAAGCTTCAATGGCTGGTATGGACAACAAGCGTTACACTTTTGATGTTGATTTACGAGCAACTAAGACACAAGTTAAAAATGCTGTTGAAGAAATTTTTGGCGTTAAAGTTGTAAAAGTTAACATTATGAATGTAAAAGGTAAGTTAAAGCGCCAAGGTCGTTACGAAGGATACACTAAGCGTCGTCGTAAGGCTATTGTTACTTTATCTGCCGATTCAAATGAAATTAAGTTGTTTAACGACAACAACGAAAACTAATCATTAAAAAAGGAGGAAAAAACAGTGGGAATTCGTAAATACAAAGCAACCACCAACGGTCGCCGTAACATGAACGGTTACGACTTCGCTGAAATCACGAAGACAACACCTGAAAAGTCATTATTGGCTCCGTTAAAGCACACTGCTGGTCGTAACAGCTATGGTCACATTACTGTTCGTCACCGTGGTGGTGGTACAAAGCGTCAATACCGTATTATTGACTTTAAGCGAATTAAAGATGATGTTCCAGCAACTGTTAAGGCAATTGAATACGATCCAAATCGTACTGCAAATATTGCTTTACTTGTTTACGCTGATGGTACTAAATCATACATCATCGCACCTAAGGGCTTGAAGGTTGGTATGACCGTTCAATCTGGTCCTGATGCTGATATCAAGGTTGGTAATGCTCTTCCTTTAAAGAACATTCCAGTTGGTACTGTTATTCACAATATTGAATTAAAACCAGGTAAGGGTGGTCAACTTGCTCGTTCAGCTGGTGCCTCAGCTCAATTACTTGGTAAGGAAGAAAAATACGTATTAGTACGTCTTTCTTCTGGTGAAGTTCGTATGGTCCTGGCTACTTGCCGTGCTACTATCGGTACTGTTGGTAATGATGAACACGCCTTGATTATTAAAGGTAAGGCTGGTCGTACTCGTTATGCTGGTCAACGTCCACACGTTCGTGGTTCTGTTATGAACCCTAACGATCACCCACATGGTGGTGGTGAAGGTAAGCAACCAGTTGGTTTACCATCTCCTCTTTCTCCATGGGGTAAGAAGACCGTTGGTAAGAAGACCCGTTCACACAAAGCTCGTTCAAACAAGTTCATTGTTCGTGGTCGGAAGCGCGGTCCACATACTCGTTAATATTTATATACGTTCTAATACCCGAGAGGAGGTACACTAAATGGGTCGTAGTTTGAAAAAAGGACCTTTCGCTGATGCTTCATTACTGAAGAAGGTTAAGGAGCAAGAAGGTTCTGAAAAGAAGACTGTCATCAAGACATGGTCACGTCGTTCTACCATTTTCCCAAGTTTTATTGGTTACACATTTGCAGTATATGATGGTCGGAAGCACGTGCCAGTTTACGTACAAGAAGACATGGTTGGTCACAAGTTAGGTGAATTTGTTCCTACTCGGACTTTCCATGGTCATGCTTCTGATGACAAGAAGACAGGTAAGTAAGGAGGGTGAAATAACATATGGCTGAAAACATTACGTCAGCTAAGGCTACTGCCAAGATGGTACGGGTTTCTGCTCGTAAGGTTCGTCTTGTATTAGATGCCATTCGTGGCAAGAGTGTTGCCGAAGCATTTGCTATTTTGAAGTTCACCCCTCGTGGTGCCGCTTCAGATGTTGAAAAAGTATTAAAATCTGCTGTTGCAAACGCTGAAAACAATTTCGACTTAGATCGTGCTTCATTGGTTGTAAGTGAAGCCTTTGCTAACGAAGGACCAACTCTTAAACGGTTCCGTCCTCGTGCTAAGGGTTCTGCTTCTCCAATTAACAAGCGGACTAGTCATATTACAGTGGTTGTTACAGAACGATAGGAGGAATGAATAGTGGGTCAAAAGATCAATCCTAATGGTTTTCGTGTTGGGGTCATTCGTGATTGGACTGCAAAGTGGTACGCTGACAAGGACTTTGCTGATTACCTTAACGAAGACCTTCGAATCCGTAAGTATATTGAAAAGCGACTTGCTGATGCCTCTGTATCAACCGTTGAAATTGAACGTGCAGCTAACCGCGTAAACGTATCAATTCATACTGCCAAGCCAGGAATGGTTATTGGTAAAGGTGGTTCAGAAGTTGAAGCACTTCGTAAAGAACTTAACAAGTTAACTGGTAAACGTGTTCACATTAACATTGTGGAAATTAAGAAGCCAGATTTAGATGCTCACCTTGTTGGTGAGAGTATTGCACGGCAATTAGAAGCTCGTATTGCTTTCCGTCGTGCTATGCGTGGAGCTATGCAACGTGCTATGCGTGCCGGGGCTAAAGGTATTAAAACTCAAGTTGCTGGTCGTTTGAATGGTGCAGATATGTCACGGATCGAATCATACTCAGATGGTACGGTTCCATTGCATACACTCCGTGCTGATATCGATTATTCTTGGGACGAAGCTAACACTACATACGGTGTTCTTGGTGTAAAGACTTGGATTTACCGTGGTGAAGTACTTCCTACTAAGAAGAACTCAAACAATGATGAACAAGGAGGGAAGTAACACATGTTAGTACCAAAACGTGTAAAGCACCGTAAGGTTCAACGTGGTCATATGCGCGGTGAAGCTAAGGGTGGTAAAACTGTTACTTTTGGTGAATTTGGTTTACAAGCTCTTGATTCACATTGGATTAGCAATCGTCAAATTGAAGCTGCTCGTATCGCTATGACGCGTTACATGAAGCGTGGTGGGAAAGTTTGGATTAAAATCTTCCCACAACTCTCATACACTAGTAAAGGTGTTGGGGTCCGGATGGGTAACGGTAAAGGTGCTCCTGAAGGATGGGTTGCTCCAGTAAAACGTGGCAAGGTAATGTTTGAAGTAGGGGGCGTTTCTGAAGAAGTCGCTCGTGAAGCTTTACGTCTTGCCGGTCACAAGTTGCCAGTTCGCACTAAGATCGTACAACGTGAGGAAGTAGGTGGACAATCTAATGAAAAGTAAAGATTATGTACAAGAACTGAATGGATTAACCACTGATAAGCTACTTGACCGTGAAAAGGAACTGAAGGAACAATTGTTTAACTTACGTTTCCAATTAGCAACCGGCCAGTTGGAAAATACTGCAAGTCTTAAGCAAGTACGCAAAGATATTGCACGGGTTAAGACAGTTCTTCGTCAACAAGAATTAAACAAATAAGAATACGAAAAGGAGGATTAGCGCATGAGTGAAGAACGTAATGCACGTAAGGTTTACCAAGGCCACGTTGTTTCTGATAAAATGGATAAGACTATCACTGTTGTAATTGATACTTACAAGAGTGCACCTATCTATGGTAAGCGTGTTAAGTACTCAAAGAAGTACTATGCTCACGATGAAAACAACGAAGCTAAGACCGGCGACACTGTACAAATTATGGAAACTCGGCCATTATCAGCCAAGAAGCGTTTCCGTCTTGTAAAGATTGTCGAAAAAGCTGCTACCCTTTAATTTAGCAGATAACTCTAAAAATTATTCGTATTCTAATTCTTATTTGTAAATGGAAGGAGGACATTAACCGTGATTCAACAAGAAAGTCGGTTGAAGGTCGCTGATAACTCCGGTGCTCGTGAAATCTTAGTTATTAAGATTTTAGGTGGTTCCCGAGTTAAAACAGGTAATATTGGTGACATCATTGTTGCTACTGTAAAGCAGGCAACACCAGGTGGCGTTGTCAAAAAGGGTGACGTTGTTAAGGCCGTTGTTGTACGGACTAAACATGGTATTCACCGTAAGGATGGTTCATACATTAAGTTTGATGAAAATGCCGCTGTTTTAATTAACAACGACAAGAGCCCTAAGGGTACCCGTATTTTTGGCCCAATCGCTCGTGAGCTTCGTGGAGACGACTTCATGAAGATCGTTTCATTAGCTCCAGAAGTTCTCTAAAGATTTTACCGAAAATAAGGAGGTGCACAATCAACATGTTCATTAAAACAGGTGATAAGGTTCGCGTAATCGCTGGTAAGGATAAGGGCAAAGAAGGTACTATTAAAAAGGTACTTGCTTCTCAAAACCGCGTTATCGTTGAAGGTGTAAATATTGTTAAGAAACACCAAAAACCAAGCAACTCAAATCCTAATGGTGGCGTTATTGATACAGAAGCTGCAATTAATGCTTCAAACGTAATGCTGATTGATCCTTCAACAAATGAACCAACTCGTGTAGGTTACAAGTTCGTTGATGGTAAGAAGGTTCGTGTTGCGAAGAAGTCAGGTAAGACACTTGACTAATTTTTAAGGAAGGGAGGAATAACTTCTAATGGAAAACCGTTTGAAAGCTAAATACGAAAATGAAATTCGTCCAGCACTAATTGAAAAGTTTAACTACTCTTCAGTTATGCAAGCACCAAAGATTGACAAAATCGTTTTAAACATGGGTGTTGGTGATGCAACTACTAACTCCAAGAATCTTGACGAAGCTGTTGAAGAACTCGGATTGATTTCTGGACAAAAACCTTTAATTACTAAGGCAAAGAAATCAATTGCTGGTTTCCGTCTTCGTGAAGGTATGTCAATTGGTGCTAAGGTAACCTTACGTGGTGAACGTATGTATGATTTCTTAGACAAATTAGTTAATGTGGCATTGCCACGGGTTCGTGATTTCCATGGTGTAAGTAACAAGGCATTTGATGGTCGTGGTAACTACACTCTTGGTATCCATGAACAATTAATTTTCCCAGAAATTGATTATGATAAAGTTAACCGAGTTCGTGGTTTAGACGTTGTTATTGTAACAACTGCACAAACTGACGAAGAATCCCGCGAATTACTTGCTCAACTCGGTATGCCGTTTGCTAAATAAAGGAGGTTCCACAAATTGGCTAAAAAATCAATGATTGCTAAGTGCAACCGTCCAGCTAAGTTCTCAAGTCGTGAATACACGCGTTGTGCACGTTGTGGACGTCCGCACTCTGTTTACCGTAAATTCCACCTATGCCGGATTTGCTTACGAGAACTTGCCCACAAAGGACAAATTCCTGGTTTGAAGAAGGCTAGCTGGTAAACAAAAAAACCGACAAAAGGAGGAAAACATCGATGTCTATGAGTGATCCAATTGCAGATTTCTTAACTCGTATTCGTAATGCTAACATGGCTCAACACGAATCAGTAGAAGCACCTGCATCAAAGATGAAGAAGGACATCGCTGAAATCTTAAAAAACGAAGGTTTCATTCGCGATGTTGAATACGTTGATGATAACAAGCAAGGCATCATCCGTGTGTTCTTAAAGTACGGTAATGACGGTCAACGTGTTATTTCTGGCTTAAAGCGTATTTCTAAGCCTGGTTTACGTACATACGTTAAGTCAGATGCTGTGCCTAAGGTTCTTAACGGATTAGGTATTGCTATCATTTCAACATCTGAAGGTGTTGTTACTGATAAAGTTGCTCGTGCCAAGAAAATTGGTGGCGAAGTTATCGCTTACGTTTGGTAAAAAACGAATATTAGATAGGAGGTGCAAAGATGAGTCGTATTGGTTACAAAGAAATTGATTTGCCAAGTGGTGTTGAAATTTCTCAAGATGGTAATGTAGTTACTGTTAAAGGCCCTAAGGGTACTTTATCTCGTGAAATTTCACCATTAATCAAAATGACTATTGATGGTAACGTTGTAAAGTTTGATCGTGATGCTGATACTAATAAGTTGAAGATGTTGCACGGAACTACTCGTGCTAATGTTAACAACATGGTTGAAGGTGTTGTTAATGGTTACAAGAAGGTTCTTAAGCTTGTTGGTGTTGGTTACCGTGCTCAACTCAAAGGTAACAAGTTGATTTTAACTGTTGGTTACTCAAACCCAGTTGAAATGGATAAGCCAGAAGATGTTGAAATTAATGTACCTGACAATACTACTATCGAATTAAGCTCAATTAACAAGGAACACCTTGGAAATTTTGCTGCTGAAGTTCGTGCTGTACGTTCACCTGAACCATACAAAGGTAAGGGTATTCGTTACGAAAACGAACATATTATCCGTAAGGAAGGTAAGACTGGTAAGTAATCTGAAAAGATTATTTAACATTCTTTTATTTAATAGAATTAATATAATAAGAGGTGACTGTTGTGATTTCTAAACCAGACAAGAACAAGATCCGTCAACGTCGTCATTTGCGCGTTCGCGGTAAAATTTCTGGTACTGCGGAGCGCCCACGCTTAAGTGTTTACCGTTCAAACAAAAACATTTACGCTCAATTAATTGATGACGTAAAGGGTGTGACGCTCGCAAGTGCCTCCACAAATGATAGTGAAGTAAGTGGAAAGACTAAGACTGAACAAGCTAGTGGTGTAGGAGCATTAATTGCTAAACGCGCTAATGAAAAGAACATTACTGAAGTTGTGTTTGATCGTGGTGGATACCTTTACCATGGACGTGTTCAAGCTTTGGCTGAAGCTGCTCGTGAAAACGGACTTAAATTCTAAAAAAAGGAGGAATAACCTGCAATGGCATCATCAGAATTCATTGATCCAGCAAAGTTGGATTTAGACGATCAAGTTGTAGCCATCAACCGAATTACTAAGGTTGTAAAGGGTGGACGTCGTATGCGTTTCGCTGCTTTAGTAATTGTTGGTGACCGTAAAGGTCATGTTGGTTTTGGTACTGGTAAGGCTCAAGAAGTTCCAGAAGCTATTCGTAAAGCTCAAGCAGCTGCTGAAAAGAACTTGATTACTGTTCCTATCGTTGGAACTACTATTCCACACGAAGTTATTGGTGTATACGGCGGTGGAAAGATCATGTTAAAGCCAGCTGTTGAAGGTTCTGGAGTTGCTGCCGGGGGTGCGGTTCGTAATGTTATGGACCTTGCCGGTGTTGCGGACGTTACTTCTAAACGTCTTGGCTCTAACACACCTGTTAACGTTGTTCGTGCAACGTTTGAAGGCTTGAAGCAATTAAAGAACGCTGAAGAAGTTGCAAAGTTACGTGGTGTTTCAGTAGACCACTTAGCAGAATAAGGAGGGCACTAAATTATGGCTCAAGTAAAAGTTACCTTAATTCACAGTGTTGCCCACCGACAACCTACTCAACGTCGTACTGTTAAGGCATTGGGATTAGGTAAGATTAATAGCTCAGTTATCTTACCAGATAATGCGGCAACACGCGGTCAAATTTTTAAGATCGCTCACTTGGTTTCTGTTGAAGAAGTTAAGTAATTAAAATTAAATAATAAGGAGGTGCCTACTAATGAAGTTAAACGAATTGAAGCCAGCTGCTGGTTCTCGTTCTAAGCGTCTTCGTAAAGGTCGTGGACTTTCATCAGGACACGGTTTTACATCTGGACGTGGTACTAAAGGGCAAAAGGCTCATGGAAAGACCCGTTTAGGATTTGAAGGGGGTCAAATGCCACTTTACCGGCAAATTCCAAAGCGTGGATTTACCAACATTAACCGGAAAGAATACGCAATTGTTAACTTGGCATCATTAAATAAGTTTGATGATGGTACTGAAGTTACTCCACAATTATTGATGGAAAGTGGCTTAGTTAAGAACTTGAAGAGCGGCATCAAGATTCTTGGTAGCGGTAAGCTTGAAAAGAAATTAACTGTTAAGGCTAATAAGTTTTCTGCTTCTGCAGTTTCTGCAATTGAAGCTGCCGGTGGTAAAACTGAGGTGATGTAGTTTGTTCACAGCCGTCAAAAATGCATTCAAGGTAAAAGATATCCGTAAAAAGATTTTCTTTACATTGTTTGTATTGATTGTCTATCGGATTGGGGCAGCGATTACCGTTCCTGGAGTTAACGCTGCTGCTTTGCAGGAAATCTCCTCAACCGGTTTAGCATCAATCCTCAATACCTTTAGTGGTGGTGGATTGGAGAATTACTCTTTATTTGCAATGGGAGTGTCTCCATATATTACTGCGCAAATTGTTGTTCAACTATTACAAATGGATATTGTTCCGCGTTTTGTTGAATGGAGTAAACAAGGAGAAGTAGGACGGCGAAAACTTAATCAAGCAACCCGATGGTTAACGATTGTACTTGGATTTATTCAATCAATCGGTATTACCGCCGGGTTTAATGCATTGAGTACTATTCGTTTGGTTAATCACCCTGGTGTTCAAACGTATTTAACAATCGGTTTAATTTTAACTGCAGGTACAATGTTTGCTACTTGGATGGGAGACATGATTACTGAACGTGGTTTAGGTAATGGTGTTTCCATGTTAATTTTTGCTGGTATTGTTGCGCAAATGCCAGGTGGAATTCGTCAGTTATGGGATGACCAAATTGCTGGTGAATCTGGTTCTGCTTTGTGGATGGGAATTGGATTTGTTACTCTTGTTATTGTTGCAATTTTAATTATTGTAGCGTTTGTTACATGGGTCCAACAGGCGGAAAGACGTCTACCAATTCAATACACAAGACGGACCACTACTTCACCATCCAGTAGTTATCTTCCCTTGAAGATTAACGTATCAGGTGTTATTCCTGTTATTTTTGCTGGTTCTTTTATCTCAACCCCACAAACTATTCTTATGGCTTTCCAGCAAAACCATGGTGGGGATAGTTGGTATCAAATCATGACGACCATTTTTAACATGCAATCTGGTCCTGGGATCGCACTGTATGTATTTTTGATTGTTGTATTTACCTTTTTCTATGCCTTTGTTCAGGTTAACCCAGAAAAACTTGCTGAAAATTTACAAAAGCAAGGAAGTTATATTTCTGGAGTACGTCCTGGAAAGGGCACCCAAGACTATATTTCTTCATTGTTAATGCGATTGAGTACAGTAGGTTCATTATTCTTAGGATTAATCTCCTTAATTCCGTTAATTGCAAGTAACGTATGGAACCTAAGTCAGTCAATTGGTTTAGGTGGTACAAGCTTACTGATTATCGTACAAATTGCTTTAGATGTTGTTCGACAGTTAAACGGACTAACAATGAAGCGCGAATATATTGGATTTATTCGAGAACCTAAAGGAGGAAATGAATAATGAGTATGAATCTTGTATTAATGGGTCTTCCAGGTGCCGGTAAAGGTACTCAAGCTCAAAAGATCGTTGAAGATTTTCCGATTCCTCATATCTCAACTGGAGATATTTTTCGGGCAGCCATGAAGAATGAAACTCCCATGGGAATTGAAGCTAAGAAATATATTGATAAAGGTGAACTTGTTCCGGACGAAGTTACTAACGGTATCGTTAAGGAACGGTTAGCTCAAGATGATACTAAAGATGGCTTTATGCTGGATGGATTTCCTCGTAATCTTAACCAAGCAGCAGCTTTGGATGAGATGTTAGCAGAGAGTAATCGGCATCTTGATGCTGTGATCAATATTCACGTTGAACCGGATGTATTGGTAGAACGTTTAAGTGGACGTTTTATTTGTCGTAACTGTGGAGCAACGTATCATAAACTTTATAATGCTCCTAAAGTTGAAGGCACATGTGACGTTTGTGGTCATCATGAATTTTATCAGCGTGATGATGATAAGCCTGAAACGGTTAAGAATCGTCTAGATGTTAATATTAAGTTGAACACACCACTGGTAGACTATTACCAAAAGAAAGGTGTTTTGCACGAAATTAATGGTGAACAAGATATCGATAAAGTTTACGAAGATATCAAGAAAGTATTAACAAACCTAAACTAGATAATAGTTATCTCTTGCGAAGTTTATAAACATATGCTAAACTATGCAAGGTTTATCTATCTGAGTAGTGGGAAGTTTTATACTTTCCACCATTTTTACGTAATATCTAGAATAGGTAAGGAGGTACTATTTCGTGGCAAAAGCCGATGTAATTGAAGTAGAAGGTAAAGTAACTGAAACTTTGCCTAATGCAATGTTTAAAGTTGAATTGGAAAATGGAGCAGAAATTTTAGCACATGTTTCTGGCAAAATTCGGATGCACTACATTAAAATTTTACCAGGAGACCGTGTTAAAGTAGAAATGTCTCCATATGATCTTACAAAGGGTCGGATTACTTTCCGGTTCAAGTAGTTATTGATCATTTACTCTCAACTAGGAGGATTTTAGAATGAAAGTAAGACCATCTGTTAAAAAGATGTGTGAGCACTGCAAGATCGTTAAGCGTAATGGTCGTGTTATGGTTATTTGCTCTGCTAACCCAAAGCATAAGCAACGTCAAGGTAAGTAATTTATTTTATAGAGAAATGGAGGTGTAGCTCATGGCTCGTATTGCAGGTGTCGATTTACCTCGTGACAAGCGAATCGTAATCGGCTTAACATATATTTTTGGTATTGGTGATTCTACTGCTAAGAAGATTCTTGAAAATGCTGGTGTATCAGAAGATATCCGTGTTCGTGATTTGACTCCAGATCAAGAAGAAAAGATTCGTGCACAAGTAGATCAAATTCAAGTTGAAGGTGATTTACGGCGTGAAGTTTCAATGAACATCAAGCGTCTTCAAGAAATTGGATCATACCGTGGTATGCGTCACCGTCGTGGCCTACCGGTTCGTGGTCAACATACTAAGAACAATGCTCGTACTCGTAAGGGTAAGGCTGTAGCTATCGCTAATAAGAAGAAGTAATTTAACTTTATAAAAAAGGAGGTTAGTACTAGATATGGCAACCAAAAAAGGTACGCGTAAGCGTCGTGCAAAAAAGAATGTTGAAACTGGTGTTGCGCACATTCACTCAACATTTAACAACACTTTGATCATGATTACTGACGTTCAAGGTAACGCTGTAGCATGGTCCTCAGCTGGTGTTTTAGGCTTTAAGGGAAGTCGGAAGTCCACTCCATTTGCTGCTCAAATGGCTTCAGAAGCTGCTGCTAAGCAAGCTATGGAACATGGTATGAAGACTGTTGAAGTTGAAGTTAAGGGTCCAGGTTCAGGTCGTGAAGCTGCTATCCGTGCACTTCAAGCAACTGGATTGGAAGTTACTGCTATTCGTGATGTAACGCCTGTTCCTCACAATGGTTCTCGTCCTCCAAAGCGTCGTCGTGTTTAATTGACATTGCTGGAGACAATTATTTCCATCAATTGCCTTTTTGTCTCAAATACGAACCACGTTTTGAAAGGGGTACAAGGATAGAATGATCGAATTTGAAAAGCCAAATATTCACAAAGTTGAAGAAACAGATAACTACGGTAAGTTTGTCGTAGAACCACTTGAGCGCGGTTATGGAACCACTCTCGGTAACTCGTTAAGGCGTGTATTAATTGCATCTTTGCCAGGTGCAGCGATTACGAGTATGCAAATTGATGGTGTTTTACATGAATTTAGCACTGTTGAAGGTGTAACTGAGGATGTTACGCAGATTATCCTAAATCTTAAGAAAGTTTCTTTAAAGCTTGATTCTGAGGATCAAAAGAATCTTGAATTAGATGTTAAAGGACCTGCTGAAGTAACTGCAAGTGATATCCAGGGTGATAATGAAGTTACAATCTTAAATCCTGATCTGCATATTGCAACTGTTGCTGATGGCGCAGAATTACACATCAAGTTAACTGCTGATAAGGGTCGCGGTTACCTTTCTGCTAACGATAATAAGGCCCGGATGGATGATTTAGCAATTGGTGTTTTACCGATTGATTCCATCTATACCCCAATTGAACGTGTAAATTACACTGTTGAAAATGCACGGGTTGGTCAGCGTAACGATTATGATAAGTTGACGCTGGATGTTTGGACTGATGGTTCATTAACACCAACTGAAGCAGTTAGTCTAGGTGCGAAGATTTTGACTGAACACTTAGCTATGTTCGTTGATTTAACAGAAACGGCTCAAAATGCTCAAGTGATGGTTGAAAAAGAAGAAACACACAAAGAGAAGATGCTTGAAATGACTATTGAAGAGCTTGATCTCTCTGTACGTTCTTACAATTGTTTGAAGCGAGCTGGTATTAATACTGTTAAGGAATTAACTGATAGAACAGTGTCTGATATGATGAAGGTTCGAAACTTAGGACAAAAGTCGTTAGAAGAAATTAAACTTAAATTAAATGATCTTGGTGTTTCATTTCGCCAAGACGACTAATTAGTATACCAATTGCAAAGGAGGGAACCACTTTATGAGTTACCGTAAATTAGGACGTACAAGTTCACAACGTAAGGCTTTATTACGTGATTTAACTACAGATTTAATCGTTAATGGTCGTATTACTACTACTGAAGCACGTGCTAAGGAAGTTCGTAAGACCGCTGATAAGATGATTACACTTGCTAAGCATGGTGATTTAGCTTCTCGTCGTAAGGCTGCCGCTTTTATACGTAATGTTGTTGCTGATGTTAAGGAAGATGGCGATGATATTCGTGTACAATCTGCTCTTCAAAACCTTTTTGAAGAACTTGCTCCAAAGTATGCAGATCGTAACGGTGGTTACACACGCATCTTGAAGACTATGCCTCGTCGTGGTGACGGTGCACCAATGGTTATTCTTGAATTAGTGGACTAATTGATCTGTTCACATAAACTAAATACGTAATAAAGAATCACTATCATTGATAGTATAGAGCGTTACGATGGTGGGGAAACCCTAGTCTAGCTTGAATGCGGGAAACCCTCGTGCACTTCAATGGTAAGTGATTTTTTATTTTAAATTTAATTTTGATAGATAATTCTGTGGACTTTGCTAAAATATACTTATTAACTAATATTGAAAAGAGGAAATACTGTGACTGGAATAAAGATTCGAAAACTTGTATTTACATATCCAGACAGTAAATACCCCGTTTTAAAAAATATCAATCTGGATTTTGAACCAGTTTCTTGGACAGCGATTATTGGTCATAATGGTAGTGGAAAAAGTACATTAGCCCGATTAATTGATGGATTACTCAGTCCTACTGCGGGATCGATTGAAGTTGACGGAATGCAAGTTAACGAAAGCTCTATAGGTAAGATTCACCAGCAAATAGGATTCGTTTTTCAAAACCCTGAAAATCAATTTGTAGGAGCAACCGTTGCTGATGATGTTGCATTCGGACTTGAAAACCGACAAGTAGATCGAAATAAAATGGAGGAAAAGATTGATAAAGCTTTAAAGATGGTAGGAATGAGTGATTATAAAAATACAGCCCCTATTAATCTTTCTGGAGGACAAAAGCAACGGGTAGCACTTGCAGGAATCCTTGCATTAATGCCTAAGATAATAATCCTTGATGAGGCTACTAGTATGCTTGATCCTTTAGCACGACAAGAAATTTTGACTTTATTACAAAAATTAAAAAAAGAATATAATCTTTCAATTATTTCAATTACACATGATCCTCAAGAAATTGAATTAGCAGATAAAATAGTTGTATTAAATGATGCGCAAGTTGTAAAACAAGGTGCTCCATCGGAAATTCTTAAAGATAAAGAATTATTACTTGAAATTGGAGTAGGAATTCCCGCAAGCCAGCAACTGCAGAAATTATTGGTTGAACGAGGAATTGATGTTCCAAATAGATATTTAAATTTAGAGGAGCTAAAAAATTGGCTAAAGCAGCAATTACAGTAAAAAAACTTCACTATACATATCCTAATTCTACTAATGAAGCCTTACATAATGTTTCATTAACAATTAAGAAGCAAGAATTTGTTGCTATTATTGGACAAACCGGAAGTGGAAAGTCGACATTGGTTTCATTAATTGATGGATTAATAAAGCCCAGTAGTGGGGAACTTAATGTAGCAGGTCTAGAAATTAATGCCACGACCAGAGCTGAAAATTTAAATAGGATTCATCATCAAGTCGGCTTTGTATTCCAATTTCCTGAACAGCAATTATTTGCAGAAACGGTTGCCGAAGATATTGCTTTTGGGCCTCATAATTTAGGATGGTCTACAAAGAGAATTGAAAAAGCAGTTGACGAAGCATTAAAAATGGTGAATTTACCTTTAGAATTAAGGTCACACTCCCCTTTTGCACTTTCTGGAGGACAAATGAGGCGAGTAGCGATTGCTGGCGTTTTAGCAATGGATCCCCAAATTTTAATTCTTGATGAACCAACAGCGGGACTGGATACTCAAGCAACTAATGATTTACTTAAACTTATTAAAGATCTTAACGAGAAGGGAACAACGATTATAATGGTTACTCACCAAATGGAGCAGGTAGCCTATTATGCTAACCATGTAATTGCAATGAGCAATGGGCAGGTTGTTATGGATACTACTCCTCAGCAATTATTTAGGGATCCTCAACGATTAAAAAAACTATCATTGACTCTGCCTGTTTCCGTCGAGGTTGCGCAATGCCTTAGTAAAGATGGGATAACTTTAAAAAATACTGAACCGCTTACGCTTGATGTGTTAGCAGACGAAATAGCAGAAGCGATGGGGAGAAAAAGAAAATGAATAGTAAAATCGTATTTGGTAGTTATGTACCAGTAAAATCGATCCTCCATCGTCTTGATCCACGAATAAAATTAATCATGTGTATTATTTATGTTATTTTAATTTTCTTCGTGAATAATTTTTTAGCTGCTATGTGGCTTTTATTAGCGCTCCTTATGGCAATTAAGTTAAGTAATGTTGGTTTAAGGCAATATTGGCAGGGAATTAAGCCGTTGTTTTTAATTATTTTGATAACAGTAGCGTTTCAAATTTTATTTAGTAGTGGCGGAAAGATGTATTGGCATTGGGGAATTATGGCAATAACTCGTGACGGTCTTATTAATTCATTAATTATTTTTTATCGTTTTATTGTGATTATCACCGCTTCAACTGTCTTAACTGCCACTACCCAAACCTTTCAAATAGCAGATGCCTTGGCATGGTTGATGAAACCATTACAAGTAATTAAAGTTCCTGTCAATCAGATTACGTTAATGATTTCCATTGCATTGCGCTTTGTTCCAACTATTATGGATGAAACTAATAAAATTATGAAAGCTCAGCGGGCTCGCGGGATTAATTTTAACACTGGAACTCTTTTGACACGGATTAAACATTTAGTTCCGATTCTTATCCCATTATTTGTCAACTCGTTTAAGCGAGCAGAAGAATTAGCAACAGCCATGGAAGCAAGAGGGTATGATCCTAATGCACCACGGACTCATTATCGGCAGTTAGTTTGGCACAAAAATGATGCTTGGGCTGGCTTGGGACTATTAATTGTAACAGGTGGTCTAGTTTGTATTCGAATATTTTTCTAAATCAATAAGGGAGTAAACAATGTATCGTTATAAAATAACCTTTGCTTATGATGGAACTAATTTTTCTGGGTTCCAGATTCAACCAAATAAGCGAACTGTAGAACAAACATTAAAGAATGCAGTAAATAAAATTGCTAAGCATCCAACTCCAGCTATTCCTGTTATTGGTTCAGGAAGGACAGACGCTGGAGTTCATGCGCTTAATCAAGTTGCGCACTTTGATATTCCCTATCATTTAAGTAATGAATCTATGCGAAAGGCTCTCAACAGTATTTTGCCACTGGATATTTTAATTAAGAAGGCCGAATTAGTGGATAATGATTTCCATGCGCGATACAGTGCTCATCGTAAAACTTATCGTTATCGAGTTGATCAGGGAGAATTTGTGAACCCATTCAAACGCAACTATACTTCTCATTTTAAATATCCCCTTAACTTAGAAAAGATGAGAAAAGCAGCTAATGATTTGGTTGGAACTCATGACTTTACAAGTTTTGTTGCATCGGGGAGTCAAGCAAAAAGCAATGTTCGGACGATTGAGAATATCACAATTAGACGAGACAAACTAAGAAATGAGGTTGTCTTTGATTTTACTGGTAATGGTTTTCTCTATAATCAAGTCCGCATAATGGTCGCTTTTCTCTTAGAAATCGGGAGCAATCAGCGGCCAGTAGATGACGTGTCGCGAGTCCTTGAAGCAAAGGATCGGACATTAGCACGGATGACGGCTCCAGCGAGTGGTTTATATTTAGTTAATGTAGATTATGGAACAAATGATGAAAAGGATTGACGAAAGTACTAGAAGAAGGTATACTAGCCATTGGTATTTCTTTTCCATCTAATAACTCGGTACACTATTATATGTAAAAGAAAAACAAAATTGGAGGACTTAATCGTGAGAACGACATACATCGCAAAACCTGGTGAAGTTGAACGCAAATGGTACGTTGTCGATGCTAAGAATGTCCCAATGGGTCGTTTAGCATCTGCAGTAGCATCAATTTTGCGCGGTAAGAACAAACCAACATTTACTCCACACGTTGATACTGGTGATTACGTTATCGTTATCAACGCTGCGCAAGTTAAGTTAACTGGTAAGAAAGCATCTCAAAAGATGTACTACCGTCACTCAAACTACCCTGGTGGTTTGAAGCAACGGACTGCTGGTGACTTCCTTGCAAAGGAACCAGAGAAGTTATTGGAAACTGCTATCAAGGGTATGCTTCCACACAACTCTCTTGGTCACAAGCAAGGTTTGAAGTTACATGTTTATGCTGGTGAAGACCACAAACATGCTGCACAAAACCCAGAAGTTTTAGACATTACTAACTTAATCTAAGGAGGGAATGGAATTGGCTCAACAAGTACAATACAGTGGTACTGGTCGGCGTAAGGATGCAACCGCACGTGTTCGCTTAGTACCAGGTTCAGGTAAGATTACGATGAACGGCAAGGCAATTGAAGACTACATTCCATTTGCCAACTTACGTGCTATCGTTAACCAACCATTTGCTGTTACTAAAACAGAAGGTCAATACGACGTTTTAGCTAACGTTAATGGTGGTGGATTCTCTGGTCAAGCAGGTGCAGTACGTCACGGTATCGCCCGTGCACTTCTCGCTGTTGATCCAGACTTCCGTGACGCTTTAAAGAAGGCTGGTCTCTTAACTCGTGACCCTCGTATGAAGGAACGTCGTAAGCCAGGTCTTAAGAAAGCTCGTAAGGCTGCTCAATTCAGTAAGCGTTAATATTTCGATTATCGCTTCCAAAGACATCAGTATTTTGCTGATGTCTTTTTATATTTAAAGAGAATTTAATATACGATATAATAAATGATAATTAATATAAAGGAGGGATTACTAATGACTAAGAAGGTAGCATTAGTAACTGGAGCAAGCCAAGGAATTGGTAAAGCAATTGTAGAAAGATTGGTTAAGGATGGTTTTGCGGTTGCTCTTGTAGCATTAAATGAGGCAAAGCTCCAACAAGTTGCTGATGAAATTAATAATAATGGTGGAGAAGCATTACCACTTGTAGCCGATGTAGCAAATAGAGAAGAAGTGTTTGCAGCTGTTAAGAAAACTGTTGAACATTTTGGAGATCTTAATGTAATCGTTAATAATGCTGGATTAGGTCCTACGACTCCAATCGATTCAATTACACCAGAACAATTTGAAAAAGTATATGGCGTAAATGTTGCCGGAGTTTTATGGGGAATTCAAGCTGCCCACAAGGCATTTAAGGAGCTTGGTCATGGTGGTAAGATTATCAATGCTACATCTCAAGCTGGTGTTGTTGGTAATCCTAACCTTGCCCTTTATTCCGGAACAAAATTTGCTATTCGAGGCATTACGCAGGTAGTAGCTCAAGATTTGGCAACTGAAGATATTACGGTAAATGCTTTTGCACCAGGAATTGTTAAGACGCCGATGATGTATGATATTGCACATCAAGTTGGTCAAAATGCTGGTAAGAGTGATGAATGGGGAATGGAAACTTTTGCCAAGAACATTGCAATGAAGCGTCTTTCTGAACCAGAGGACGTTGCTAATGTAGTAAGTTTCTTAGCTGGTCCTGATTCAAATTACGTTACTGGACAAACAATTATTGTTGATGGTGGAATGCAATTCCATTAATATTTAAGGCTAGTAGCATCAAGCGCAACTGGAAAAGAATTTTTCAGTTGTGCTTTTTTAACTTCTTCTAAAAATATTACGATAAATTAACCCAAACGAGATGGATTTTGCTACAATTAATAACTAGTAGAAAAGAGGAGGCTAAGCTTGTGGCAAAACGGAAGCGGAGAAACAAAAACCGCCATACGGGTAGAAATTGGATTATTAGCATTCTTGCTGTTATTGTTATTTTTTTGGGTGTTTACGTTGGGCACCATTTTTACCGAATCTGGAATCAGCAACGAATTGAACAAGAGGCACGTGAAAAGGATCGCCGAGCGAAGCAATTATTTATTCAGCAAGTTGCTCCTGAAGCCCAGGCAATGCAAAATACCTATCATGTTTATGCATCAATTACGATTGCCCAAGCGATTCTTGAATCTCAATGGGGAACAAGTCAGTTAGCGTCACAATACCATAATTTATTTGGAATTAAGGGAACGGGAACAAATTCACGAGTAATGACAACTAAAGAATATATTAATGGTAAGTGGATCGTTACTAAGGGACGATTCCGCGTTTATGATAGTTGGAGTGATTCGATTAAAGACCATACGCGATTGATGTTAAATGGGACAGACACCAATCAACAAAATTATGACCGAGTTGTCCATGCGACTAATTATCAAGAAGCAGCTCGGGGATTACAAGAAGCAGGTTATGCGACTGATCCTGATTATGCACAAAAATTAATTTCGGTGATTAAGGCGTATAAGTTATATACTTATGATAAGTAATATAGAGGGGGACAAAAATGAAAGAATTAGAAGAAAAGATTAAGGAATACGGGACTGTTTTACCAGGTAATGTTTTAAAAGTAGATGCCTTTTTAAACCATCAAGTTGATCCTCAATTAATGTTGCATATCGGGCAAGAATTTGCCAAGCTTTTCGCTAATGAAGGTATTACTAAAATTTGGACAGTCGAATCATCCGGAATTGCTCCAGCTGTAATGACCGGGTTGGAAATGAATCTCCCAGTTATTTTTGCTCGTAAGCATAAGAGTCTTACGCTTAACCAAAATATGTATACTGCTGACGTATATTCATATACTAAGAAAACAACCAATCGGATTTCAATTTCTAAAAAGTATGTAGATGCTAATGATAAGATTTTAATGATTGATGATTTCTTGGCTAATGGTCAAGCAGTAGAGGGATTATTAGAAATTGCTGATCAAGCAGGGGTTCAAGTAGCTGGTGCAGGAATCGTGATTGAAAAAAGTTTTCAACCTGGAGCTGGTGAACTAAAAGAACGTGGAATTCGTGTCGAATCATTGGCACGAATTCAATCATTGAGTGATAATAAAGTTGAATTCGTAAAAGACTAATAAGGGAAGTGATAAAATGGGCAGAGATGCTATTTACCCAGGTAGTACTTTAGGAATTATTGGAATTAATCGCAATGGAGCAGCACTTATTGCGACAGCGAAGAAGGCAGGCTTTAATGTTGGTGTGTATGTGGATCGTTCTCAGCCGTCAGTAACTAAAATGGCTGACTTTACAATTGTAGGAGCAATGAACGATCGCACAAAACTAACTCAGTTTGGAGAAGCATGTGATGCAATTCTTTATCAAACCCCTAATGTTGATTCTCGTGTCCTGCACTTTTTGAGTCAATATGCGGTAATTCCCCAGGGGATTAATGCTCTTGAAATTGTTCAAGATCGGTTAATGGAACGTGCTTTCTTAGATCAAGTAAATATTAATATTGCTCCATATGTGACGGTGGTTAGTTTAGATGATGTTTACCAATCAATTGATTCCATTGGCTATCCTGCGCTGTTAAAACCCATTCAACGAGGAATTGGGGAAAATTCAATGCTGATTGAGCGTCAATCTGATATTACTCGAGCCGCTGATTTTATTGATACTGGTACATATTTACTAGAATCGTGGATTGAACATACAAATGAATATACTATGACGGCGGCAACTGATGGAAAAGATACAGAGATTTTTCCTCTTGCTCAGCTTCATTACAATGACAAGCGCCAGTTGATTTCTGTTGCGACACCAGCAAATATTCACGATGATATGTTAAAAGAGATGCAGCGGATTGTAAAAAGTGTTGCGGCATCTCTTGAATATCGGGGTGTATTTTCGGTTAACTTTTATGTTACTTCTACTGGTACCCTTTATGTAAAGAATATTGAACCAGGGTTAACGTCAATTGCTAATATTTATGATGTCACAGCAAATGTTGATCAGTATGAAGAACAATTAAGAAGTGCTGTTGGAATGCCCCTACACGTTATTACACCATTACAAATTGGTTTGCTGATGGTCGTTCGCAATTATCAATCACGGGCAATTCAACGGCAATGGTTGCTGAAGAATAACTGGCAATTTAGATTCTTTAATGATGTTGGGGATGACGATCAAGCAATTCTCGGCTTTGTCTGGGTAACTGGCGGCGATAACTTAGCAGCTTTAAAGAATCAAGTTGACGATACCGAAGTTTGGAACGACCAAGCTTGATCACGAAATTATAAATTAAGCGTACAAGATTACGAGGGACTGGGGATGAAATCGCAGTCTCTTTATTTTTCCTAACATATGTTCGATTTTAGCACCAAATGAGATCCTAATTTGGTATAATATTAGCCGATGAAAATTTAGAGAGGATGGAACAGCGTGAATAACGGGCAAGCATTATTAGAAGGAATGAATGATAAGCAATCCGAAGCAGTATTAACTACAGAGGGACCATTATTAGTAATGGCCGGTGCTGGATCAGGAAAGACACGGGTTCTTACACACCGGGTTGCTTACTTAATTGAAGAAAATGGTGTATTACCATGGAATATTTTAGCGATTACTTTTACTAACAAGGCTGCGCGCGAAATGAAAGAGCGGGTCGGTAAATTGCTTGGTGAAAATGCTAATGAGATTTGGGTATCGACTTTTCACGCCTTATGTGTTCGAATCCTCCGTCGTGATATTGAAAAAATTGGCTATAATCGCGCCTTTACGATTGCTGATACAAGCGAGCAACGGACGTTAATGAAGCGGATTTGCGCAGAATTAAATATTGATACTAAAAAATTTGATCCCCGCAGTATCTTAAGCGCGATTTCTAATGCTAAAAATGCTTTGTTGACACCAGATGACTATAGCAAAGAAGCTAATAGTATGTTTGAAAACATGGTTGCGCGTGCCTATAAGCTTTACCAACAGGAGTTAGAAGCTAATCAAGCATTAGATTTTGATGACTTGATCATGAAGACCATTGAGTTATTAGAAAGTGACCAAGAGACGCTTGAATTTTATCAAGATAAGTTCCACTACATCCATGTTGACGAGTACCAGGATACAAATGATGCTCAATACCGGTTAGTTAATTTATTAGCACAAAAGTACCAAAATCTGTGTGTGGTAGGGGATGCAGATCAGAGTATTTATGGTTGGCGTGGAGCTAATATGAACAATATTTTGAATTTTGAACATGATTATCCCCAAGCTAAGACGGTAATGCTTGAGCAAAACTATCGGTCAACGCAAACAATTTTAAATGCAGCGAATGAAGTTATTGCTAATAACCTTTATCGAAAAAAGAAGAATCTGTGGACAGAAAATGGTCAAGGAGACAAAATTTCATATTACCGCGCGCAAAACGAACACGATGAAGCGCAGTTTATTGTTTCGAAGATTAAAGAAGAACAAGAAAAGCATGGGTATCACTTTAATGACTTTGCGATCCTTTATCGGACTAATGCGCAATCACGGATGGTTGAAGAAACTTTCTTGAAGAGTAGTATTCCCTATACGATGGTTGGTGGCCATAAATTCTATGACCGGCGTGAAATTCGTGATATTTTAGCATATTTGACTTTAATCGTTAATCCTGCCGATTCAATGAGCTTTGAACGAGTTGTCAATACGCCCAAACGAGGAATTGGTTTAACTAGTGTGGGACATCTTCGTAATTTTGCTAATGAAAATGGCTGGACACTACTAAAAGCAGCTCAAAATGTTGATACTGCTAGTGAGATTACTGCACGAACACGAAATAAAATTGATGAATTTGGTCAATTAATGGCTAACTTGACTAACCAGGCAGAATATCTCACGTTAACTGATTTAACTGAACAGATTTTAGAGTTAAGTGGTTACAATAAGATGCTAAGTGATGATCGAAGTCTTGAAGCACAAGCTCGTCGTGAAAACCTTGATGAATTTAAGTCGGTTACACAAGAATATGATGAGCAGCATAAAGACGATGATGACCCTAACTTGCAAAAAATTATTAACTTTTTAGCTGATTTGGCCCTTGTCTCAGATCAAGATGATGTTGATGAACAAGCACCGGCTGTAACTTTAATGACATTACATGCAGCTAAGGGACTTGAATTTCCAGTTGTTTTCCTTGTGGGAATGGAAGAAGGGATTTTCCCATTATCGCGGGCTTTAATGGAAGATGATGAATTGGAAGAAGAACGTCGCTTAGCCTATGTTGGAATTACACGGGCAAAGAAGAAGCTTTATCTTACTAATGCCTTTTCACGTTTACTTTATGGTCGTATTCAGCGTAACCAACCATCACGATTTGTAGAAGAAATTGATTCTGAGTTATTACAGTTTGAAAATAGCCTATCAGGTAATAGCATTAAAGATAGTAAACTACCATTTGATCGTGCTGCCGCGACCGCTACTACCTACCGTGATCAGCAAAAACGGACATATCGCAGTGCTGGCAAGCGGGTTAAACCAATTACTAACACCGGAACTGGAGCCGATAAAGTTGGCTGGAAAACTGGCGATAAAGTTGAGCACAAAAAGTGGGGTCGAGGAACAGTGGTCAAAGTTAACGGTAGTGGCAATGATATGGAATTAGATATTGCCTTTCCAAGTCAGGGGGTAAAGCGGTTATTAGCAAGTTTTGCCCCAATTACGAAAGTACAAAAATAATGAAATGAGGCGGATGAGATGAGTGAAAAACAGACGCCAGTAAAAGAATTAACCCTTCAAGAAGCTCAAGATGAGATTAAGCCATTACGAGCAAAATTGACCAAGTGGGGAAAAGAATATTATGAACAAGATAATCCAACCGTAGAGGATCATGTATATGACCGTGCTTATCAGCGATTAGTACAGCTGGAAGAACAATTTCCCCAATTAGTCTCTGCTGATTCGCCAACCCAACGAGTAGGAGGAGCAACAGAAAGCCAATTAACAAAAGTTCGGCATGAAATTCCGATGTTATCGATGGGGGATGTCTTTTCGATTGAAGAATTGATGGACTTTAACCAACGACAACAGGAAAATCGGGATGTCGAAGTTGAGCCCGAATATAATCTCGAACTAAAAATCGATGGCCTTTCTCTTTCACTTGTTTACGAGAATGGAAAGTTAGTTCAAGGTTCTACGCGTGGCAATGGAACGATTGGTGAAGATGTTACTGCTAATGTCCGAACTATCAAGTCAGTTCCCGCAGAATTGCCAGAACCATTATCGATCGAGGTTCGGGGCGAATGTTATATGCCAAAAGCGGCTTTTGCAAAGTTAAATGCTAAACGCGAAGCAGAAGGATTGCCGGTTTTTGCCAATCCCCGGAATGCAGCAGCTGGGAGTTTGCGGCAACTAGATCCGAAAGTAACGGCGCAACGTGAACTAGATACATTTATATATTATGTTCCTGAATATCAAAAGTTGGGTGTTAAGACCCAAGCAGAAGCACTTGATCGTATGCGAGAATTAGGCTTTAATGTTAATCCTAATAATCGGGTTGTTCATAACAGTGAAGAAATTGAGAAATATATTCAAGAATATACAGCTCAACGAGACAAGCTCACTTACGGGATCGATGGAATTGTTGAAAAAGTAAATGATCTTGATACGGAAGTTGCTCTTGGAAATACAGTTAAGGTGCCACGCTGGGAAATTGCCTATAAATTCCCTCCCGAAGAGCAAGCCACGATTGTCCGTGATATTGTCTGGACTGTCGGACGGACCGGCAATGTAACGCCAACAGCAGTTATGGATCCAGTTCAATTGGCGGGCACAACGGTTAGCCGAGCTTCTTTGCATAATCCTGATTACTTGAGTGAAAAAGATATTCGGATTGGTGATACTGTTTATCTGCATAAAGCAGGTGATATTATTCCTGAAATTTCAAAGGTAGATCTAACTAAGCGTCCAGATGCTTCTGTCGAATATGAGATTCCAACGAAGTGTCCAGTCTGTGGCTCAGAATTAGTTCATCTTGATGGGGAAGTAGCATTACGCTGTATTAATCCAATGTGTCCAGCGCAAATTAAAGAAGGTTTAGCACATTTCGCTTCCCGGAATGCAATGAATATTGATGGGCTTGGGCCTAGAATTATTGAACAGTTATGGGATAAAGAATTAATTCATGATGTTGCCGGTCTATATCGACTTAATCGTGACCAATTATTAACTTTAGATAAATTTGGCGAGAAATCGACCTCTAACCTATTGACATCGATCGATAATAGTCGTAATAATTCTGTCGAGCGCTTATTATTTGGTCTTGGAATTCGTCATGTAGGTGCGAAGGCTGCTCGAATTATTATGGAACATTTTGGTGACCTTGATAGCTTAATGGAGGCTAATGCCGATGAAATTTCTGCGATTAATGGAATTGGTCCAACAATTGGCGAAAGTATCGTAACTTATTTTGCTAATCAACAGGTTGTTAAATTAATTGACGAACTGCGAGAAGTTGGGGTAAACTTTGCTTATCTTGGCTCACGGTCAAATGCTAATCCTGATAGCGAATGGAATGGTCGGCGAGTAGTACTGACTGGTAAGCTAACTGAAATGACTCGTGGGGAAGCAAAATCATGGCTTGAAAACCACGGAGCTAAGGTAACCGGAAGCGTCTCAAAGAAAACAGATATTGTCATTGCTGGGGCTGACGCTGGTAGTAAGCTAACAAAAGCTCAAGACTTGGGTATTGATGTATGGAATGAACAGCAATTCAGCCAAGCAATGAAGGAGGAACAGTAAATCGTGAAGCGAAAGGCAAAAAAAATAGCCGTTAGTGCTGCCGTTTTGATGTGTACTGTCTTGCTTGCATCATGTGGTTTTGGCGGAAAGTCGTCATCGAAAAACTATTCAACGACTGGTTCAAGTAATGGTACTTATCAAGGTGTGATTAAAAATGGTCGTTACCGAACAAGTAAAGCTCGGGGGATAAATGTCTCACAAAATGATAATCAATATAACCTTAAAAGCTTTGAAAGTGGTTTGACTCAGGTTTCAAAACGGGTCTTTTCAACAAAAAGCTATATTTTCCAAGAAGGTCAATACCTTAGTAGTGGGACGATTGAAAACTGGCTCGGTCGAAAAACAAAAAGTAATCCTGAAGGGCTAAACCCGGCTCAAGGAAAGAAGAGCAATCCTAACCCAGTCTATATTCAACAAATTGAAGAGCAAGATTATATGCAAGAAAGTGGTAATTCCATGAAATTGCGGGGGATTACGATTGGGATTGGAATAAATTCCGAATATAACTACCAAACTAAGACAGGAGGCCCAACTTTAACTAAGAAAATTAGTGATAGTGAGGTTCGTCGTCAAGGTGAAATTGCGGCACAAAAGGTACTTCAACGAGTGCGGAAAAAGCCTGGCGTTGGAAATGTTCCAATCGTGATTGCACTATACAAACAAGCACCAGATGATAGTTTAGTTGGTGGTACATTCTTTGCTTATAGCAAGAATAGTGGTAATACGATTAGTAGTTGGCGGAAGTTAAATTACAAGAATGTAGTCCTTCCAAAGGCTAGTGCATCAACAACTAATAGTTCTGATCAAACTGATGATGATAGTTTCTCAAACTTTAAGAGTCAGATTCAAAGTTTCTTCCCTAACTTGAGCGGAGTTACAGCACAAGCACAATATGAAAATGGAACTTTGTCAGGGATGCACATTACCGTTACTACTCAGTTCTATAGTCAAAGTGAAATTACTAGTTTTACCCAATATATTACCCGGGCAGCGAAAAAGTACCTGCCTAATGGGATTCCGATTGATATTAAAATTCAATCTGATTCAGAAATTCAAGCGGTTGTTTATCGGAATGCTGGTTCTGATAACTTCCAGTCGCATATTTTTGATTCTTATTAAAGGTGAAAAAGGAGGATATCGATTCGTTACTAGAAAATGCGAACCGATAACTCCTTTTTTATTTCTACATGGATGAAATAGGAGCCTATTCTGTGCTAAAATTGTTAAATGTATATGTAGATTTTAAATTACTGGAAAAGAGGTAGAGAGAATGGCCAGTAAAATCACTGAGCAACAAGTAGAACACGTTGCTGAACTTGCTAAGCTTGAGTTCCCTAAGGATGAACTTGGTAAGTTTACCACTCAACTAGGAAACATTATTGATATGTTTGAAGACCTCGAAGCGGTTGATACTGATGGCGTTGAACCAATGACATCAGCAACCGATCGGGTAAATGTAATGCGTGAAGATAAGGCAATTAAGAGTTCTAAAGAAGAACAAGAAGCCTTGCTTAACAATGCTCCTGAAACTGATGGTGGCTACATCAAGGTTCCAGCAATTCTTGACGAAAGTGAGGACGGCGAATAATGGATTTTTACCAAACAAGCTTGAGTCAATTGCACGATGACTTGGTAAATAAGAAAATCAGTGCAACTGAATTAACAAAGGAAACTTTTGACCACATTAAGGGTAACGAAGATCAAGTTAAAGCCTTCATCAGCTTAAATGAAGACCAAGCACTGAAGCGGGCAGCTGAGATTGATGCAAAGGGCATTAGTGCTGATCAATTAACTGCAGGGGTTCCGCTTGCAGTTAAGGATAATATCTTAACTAAAGGCCTCACAACGACGGCTGCTTCTAAGATGCTTGAAAACTTTAACCCTGTATATGACGCGACAGTAGTTGAAAAGTTAAATGCCGCTGATTACATCAACGTTGGTAAGACTAACCTTGATGAATTTGCCATGGGATCATCTACTGAAAATTCAGCATTCTTTACAACTCATAACCCATGGGATCTTACACGGGTTCCTGGTGGTTCTTCCGGTGGTTCTGCTGCTGCTGTTGCGGCCGGGGATGTTCTAGGTGCGCTTGGTACTGATACTGGTGGTTCTATTCGGATGCCTGCTTCCTTTAACGGTGTCGTTGGGATGAAGCCTACATACGGTCGTGTATCACGGTGGGGAATCATTGCTTTTGGTTCAAGTTTTGATCAAGTTGGTTGGTTGACCCAAAATGTTAAGGATAATGCCTTGTTGACCGCCCTCATCAGTGGAAATGATGAACGGGATATGACATCCTCCCTTAAAGAAGTTCCAGACTGGGCAGCCCAATTAAACGAAAATACGAATGTTAAGGGCTTGCGGATTGCTGTGCCAAAGGAATACTTTGATGGCTTAGACGAAGATGTTCAAGAAGTAATCAAGGCTGCTTTGGACCACTTAGAATCCCTCGGTGCAATTGTTGATGAAGTAAGTTTGCCACACACCAAGTATGGGGTTCCTGCTTACTACATTTTAGCCTCATCTGAAGCATCTTCTAATCTCCAACGTTACGACGGTATTCGTTATGGATTCCGAGCTGCTGATGTTAAGAACTTGGAAGACGTTTATGTTCGTTCTCGTTCGGAAGGTTTCGGTGAAGAAGTTAAGCGGCGGATTATGTTAGGGACATTCTCTCTCTCTGCTGGTTTCTACGATGCTTACTTTAATAAGGCCGCTAAAGTTCGCCGTCTTATTGCCCAAGATTTTGAAGACGTATTTAAGGATCATGATGTAATCGTTGGTGCTACTGGTGCTTCAACGGCATTTAAGATTGGTGCGGAGATTGACGATCCACAAACTATGTACATGAACGACGTATTGACTGTTCCCGTTAATATGGCCGGCCTTCCTGCAATGTCCATTCCTGCTGGTTTCTCTGCTAAAAATGGCATGCCAGTTGGTCTGCAAATCATTGGAAAAGCATTTGACGAACAAACAGTTTATAACACTGGATATGTCTTTGAACAGACAACTGATTTCCACAAGAAGACACCAAAGTTAGGAGGTCAAAACTAAGATGAACTTTCAAACAACAATCGGTCTAGAAGTCCACGTTGAATTAAAGACTAATTCAAAGATTTACAGTCCATCCCCCGTTGAATACGGTGACCAGCCTAACGCAAACACCAATGTCATTGACTGGGGTTACCCTGGTGTATTGCCAAGCTTAAACAAGGGTGTCGTTCGTGACGGAATCATGGCTGGACTTGCTCTTCATGCTCAAATTGCCCATCACATGCACTTTGATCGGAAGAACTACTTCTATCCTGATAACCCGAAAGCCTACCAGATTACTCAATCAGATACTCCAATTGCTCATGACGGTTGGATTGAAATTGAAGTAAACGGTAAGAAGAAAAAGATCGGTATCAAAGAAATGCACATTGAAGAAGATGCTGGTAAGAACACTCACACCAGTAAGTATTCATATGTTGACTTGAACCGTCAAGGAACTCCTTTGATCGAAATTGTTTCTAAGCCAGATATTGCCTCACCTGAAGAAGCAGTGGCTTACTTGGAAGCATTGCGTCAACGGATCCAATTTACGGGGATCTCTGACGTGAAGATGGAAGAAGGGTCCATGCGGGTTGATACCAACATCTCAATTCGTCCAATCGGTTCTGACAAGTTTGGAACCAAGACAGAAATGAAGAACATCAACTCCTTTAACTATGTTCGGAAGGCCCTCGCATTTGAAGAAAAACGGCATCAAAAAGTATTGATGGCTGGTGGACACATTGGTCAGGAAACCCGTCGTTATGATGAAGCGACTGGTGAGACTATTCTGATGCGGACAAAGGAAGGTTCTGATGATTACCGTTACTTCCCAGAACCAGACTTGCCACCAGTAAATGTTAGTGATGAATGGATTAATGAAATTGAAAGCGAAATGCCAGAAATGCCTGGTGAGCGTCGTGAGCACTATGTTAAGGACCTTGGCTTAACTGATTACGATGCCATGGTTCTTACCCAGACTAAGGAAATGTCTGATTTCTTTGAAGAAGCCGTTAAGGACGGTGGCGATCCTAAGCGGGTAGCCAACTACTTAATGAACGATGTGAACTCATACTTAAACGATCAGCAAGTTGATTTACAAGATACTAAGCTTACTCCAGCTAACCTTGCCGGCATGGTGAAGTTACTTGAAGATGGTACTATTTCTTCTAAGATGGCTAAGAAAGTCTTCAAGGGAATCTTAGATGGTGAAGAACCCAATGCTTATGCAAAGGAACACGGTCTTGTTCAGTTATCGGATCCTGCGCAACTGCAGCCAATCGTTGATGAAGTTCTTGACAATAACGAACAATCAATTGAAGACTTTAAGAATGGTAAAGACCGGGCTGTCGGTTACTTAATGGGTCAAATCATGAAGCAAACGCGTGGTAAAGCTAATCCACAAGTTGTTACTCAATTATTGATGAAGTCTTTGAAGGCTAAATAGAGTAGGGAGGGATGACCGTGCGAAAACGTGCTCGGATAATTTATAATCCTACCTCAGGTCGTGAAACATTGCGAAATGATTTAGTTGATATTCTCGCAATTTATGAGAAAGCTGGATATGAAACTAGTGCTTTTGCGACTACTCCTGCGCCTAACTCGGCTAAGAACGAAGCCACTCGTGCTGCTGAAGACGGTTTTGATTTGATTGTCGCCGCTGGTGGAGACGGCACCCTGAATGAAGTGGTTAATGGAATTGCTGGGTTAGAACATCGGCCAACATTAGCGATTATTCCAGCAGGGACGACTAATGACTATGCACGGGCATTACGGATTCCTCGTGATGATCCGATCGCTGCGGCTAAGTTAATCCTAAAGAAGAATAAGAAATTTAAAATTGATATTGGTCGGGCTGGTGAAAATTACTTCATGAACATTGCTGCCGGTGGAACGATGACTGAATTAACCTATGAGGTCCCTTCGCAAATGAAGTCCCTCTTTGGTTACGCAGCATACTTCGCCAAGGGAGCAGAATTGATGCCGCGGATTAAGCCAGTCGACATGCTAATCAAGTATGATAATCAGGAATACCGGGGCAGTGCTTCTATGTTTATGATTGCCTTGACTAATTCGGTCGGCGGTTTTGAACAGATTGTGCCGGATGCTTCACTTGATGATGGAAAGTTTACGATGATTATCGTCAAGAAAAGCAGCGTGATCGATATGCTCAGCTTAATGGCAAAGGCGCTTCAAGGAAAGCACCTTGATGATCCGCGTATTATTTATGCTAAGGCAACCGATATTGAAGTTATTCCATTAAACAAGGAAGATCGCTTGATGGTTAACCTGGACGGGGAATACGGTGGCGACGCGCCAATGAAATTTCATAACCTTAAGCAGCACCTAGAAGTAATTGCTAACTTGGATGAGATTCCAGAAGATGCGATTACAACTTCAGCTGATTTTAAGCGGGTCGAAGAAGACTTTATGAATGGCATTGACGATTATAAAGATCGCGAAAAGAAATAGAATAAATAAACGGTCAGCTTCACAAAGAGGAAGTTGGCCGTTTGTTTTGTTATAATAGGAGAAGTTTGTAACGTTGAAATTAATGGAGGAATAACTTTGAAACTAAACATTCCAGTACATAAAAATGAAGAATATCCAGCGAAGGTAGTGGATTTATCTTATGAAGGCAATGGGGTCGTTAAGATTGATGATTTTCCCGTCTTTGTTCCTAATGCCCTTCCTGGTGAAGAGATTACGGTAAAGATCACCAAGGTAACCAGCCACTTTGCTTGGGGACGGGTAATGGACTGGCAGACGAAGAGTCCAGACCGCGTTGATGTTAAGGATAAAAAGTACATTCAAACCGGTATCGCCCCCCTTGGTCATTTGAAATATGAGGCCCAGTTGAAATTCAAGCAACACCAAATCCAAGAATTATTGGCCAAAGCACACTTAGATGAGATTGAAGTTTTACCAACGATGGGGATGGAAAAGCCTTATCATTACCGTAATAAGGCCCAAGTACCAGTAAAAATGGTCCGCGGTCAATTAGAAACCGGTTTTTATAAGCGGGGGAGCCACAATTTAGTACCGATTGAAGATTTCTATATCCAGGATCCAGAAATCGATAAGGCAATTGTAGTTGTCCGTGACTTATTACGGCAATACCACATTACACCATATGATGAACAAACTGGTAAGGGCGTGATTCGCACAGTAATGGTTCGACGGGGATATTACAGCCATGAAATGATGGTAGTCTTAGTCACGAATACGAAGCGGTTACCAATGGAAAAGCAAATCGTCGACGGGATCGTTGCCGGAGTTCCAGAAGTAAAAAGTATTGTGCAAAACATCAATGATAAGCGAACGAACCGCTTGCTTGGTGATAAGAATAAAACATTATGGGGTACCAATGAAATTCATGATCAGCTCCTCGGAATTGATTTTGCAATCTCACCACTGTCCTTCTACCAGGTTAATCCGCAACAGACTGAACGCCTTTACCAAACGGCCATTGATAATGCTGGCTTGGACGGCAATCAAACGGTCATCGATGCCTATTGTGGAATTGGCACGATTTCCCTTGCAGTAGCTAAACATGCTAAGCAAGTTTATGGAGTGGAAATTGTCCCAGCCGCGATTGAAGACGCCAAACATAATGCTAAACGGAATGGTATTAAGAACGCCAAATTTGTTGTTGGTAAGGCCGAAGAACAATTTGCTAAGTGGCAAGCAGCAGGCCTCAAACCAGATGTTGTTATTGTTGATCCACCACGGAAGGGCTTGGCTGAATCATTGATTGAAGCTACTGGTAAGATGGGACCAAAGAAAGTGATTTATGTTTCCTGTAATCCAGCCACTTTAGTCCGTGATATTCAACGTTTCGCTGAACAGGGTTACCATGTGACGAAGCCAATTCAGCCAGTAGACCAGTTCCCACAGACGACGCATGTTGAGAGTGTGACGGTGCTGGAACGAGCATAGCAAAGTTCGATTACTTATGAATGACCCATACGATAACGCTCGAAGAATGAGGAAGATAGTGACGAATGATTGGCTAGTGGCGAACCGTCGAGAGTATCACAATGTTGTCGAGGAGCTAGGCAACGAAGAGAATACTAGTGATACTCTATGCGATAGCGTTTCAATTAGATTTTTATTTTTTCTGATATAAGTGTTTAATAAAAAACAATGAACCGCTTGTTGACTATGACTTCATTGCTGCCTAGTTCAAAATGCTATATCGAGAGAAAACCAAAATTGGAACGGTTCTGCATTATGAGATTTGAATTGTGTGTTACAGGAATTATCAAGTGTCCAGTGAAAATATGAAATATTTTTTGAGAACCATGAATGAATTAATTACACTCTTGAGCGTCGGGTTTATACCTTCTTACTACTACAAATTACTAATAACTATATCTTTGGTGTTTTTGAATAACTGAAGGTTTCTCTAATTGGAAATACTTTAAGTAATTGATACCGTAAGATACGCAGAAGGAAATATAATGTGATGTGAATTTGGAGATGAGAAGATAAATGAATATGTTTATTAAATTTCAAAATTTTGTATAAAGTATAATTTTAAAAATTTGGATCATAAATACAAGTGATCTTTGGGATGATGATCTAATGAAATATATTACTTTCAAAGTTGGATGTTGTATAAGGATGGTATTTTGTGAAAATTAATGAATTATCTATTTCTAATTTTCGAGGAATTTCTAAAACAAGAAAATTAATCTTTACTAAAAATTCTAAACCTAGATCAATTTTGATATATGGAGATAATGGTACCGGGAAGTCAAGCTTTTTAGATGCAATAGAATTTATTGCTCAAGGAACTATACAAAATAGAAGAACAACGAGTTCCGGAGACTGGATATACAGTTCAAATTCAAAAGTTAATTATCAATCTGCAACTAAAGTATGGTGTAAATTTGATAATGGATTATGTGTTGAAAAGGACTATGTATTTGATGATAATAAATTAAACATAGTCACTTTCAAAAATGAAGAAGAATTCAATAAAAATATTTCTATCCCAAGCTTTTGTCATGCCCCATTAGTATTAAGAAGAAGAGATATTATAAAGTTTTGGGATTTAGATTCCATTGAAAGAATGAAAATTTTTATACCATTTGCAAGTCCTAAAAACGATGTTGGCTTTATCCCAATTACGGAGCAAGAAAAAATAGATAGAATTAATAAGAAGCGTTTGAAATTTAAAGAAAAGCGAAATGATCTTTTGCAAAAAATATGCAAAGAATATAATTGGGATTATGAAGAAGAACAATTAAAAGACAAAAATAGATTATTTTTGAAAATTAAGAAGAGGGAACATGTAAGAAAACTTAATAATTTAAGAAAGACTAAGTCTAGAAAATATCGAGAATTAAGAAGATTATATCGATATTATGATGTTATATCGGGCTGTAACAAATCTATTAAACATATAAGAAAAAAATATAAGGCTCTTCAAGAAAAGAAAAACGGGAAATTCCATGACTTAAAGAAAATTATGGAAAAAATTTCTCCAGAAATTACAAAATGGTTTAAAAATATTTCACCATCAAGTGATTGTGTTGATAGAATTATCGTTTCTGTTGCAAAACAAACAGATATTTCTATAAATTTTGATGTTATTCTTACGAATGGTTTAGAAGCGAATCCAGAGAAATATTTTTCAGAAGCTAATCGTGATTTATTAGCGTTATTATTATATTTTGAATTTATATATGCAAAGAGTTTTGAAGGACAGAATAAAGTGTTAATATTGGATGATGTATTTCAAAGTATAGATTCCACCATTAGGCTTAATCTTGTTCGGTATCTTTTAAAACGATTTAATGAATGGCAATTTATATTAACAACCCATGATAAATTATGGAAAGAGCAGTTGATAAATCTGTTTAGAAATCACAATAGCACATTGGTTCAATATGAAATTAATCGCTGGAGCCTTTTAGATGGACCACAGTTGGCTATAGGTATTAATAATTATGATGAAAAATTAAAAGAAGTGATTTGTAATGGAGATGCTGTTGATATTAGTGCACGCGCAGGCTATCTATTAGAATATTTATGTGAAAATCTGAGTGTAATTATACATTCGGGTGTTCAAAGAAAAAAAGACGATAGATATACTATCGGGGATTTATGGCCTGGAATATTAAAAATAATGAAAAGAACCCCAGCTAAAGAAACATTTGAAACATTAAATGATTTTATTATGAATCGTAATTTAATAGGCGCACATTATAATGAATGGGCTGTAAGTGCGTCAAAAACTGAATCAATAGAATTTGGAGAGCTAGTACTTAGATCTTATTATAGTGTATTTTACAAAGATAAAGGCAACTGGATTAATGATAAAGATGAGATAACCGGAGAAGAGCTATAGCAAGCTATGCTTTCAATAAGTGTAGTTAGTTCTTAAACATAAATTTATGTAGCATCATCTAGCGATATGTTTAAAGGTGATGCTTTTCTTTACATTTTTTGATAACGGTGTTATTTTAATTTTACAAATAACACCGTTATCAGGAGTGACGTAAATGAATGATAAAATTGAAGAAAAAATAATAAAAGTAACAATTAACTTTATTCGTACAAATGGTTATCAAACCGTTTCACTGCGTAAAATTTCTCAAGCAGCCGGAGTTACAACAGGGGCGTTTTATAAGCGCTTCAAGAATAAGGATGTTTTATTTTATCGAACAGCGATGATTTTATCGCAGCAATTTGTTACCAACTTATCAATTAACAGTGAATTATCAGCTTTTGACCAGATCCTCCAAATTGCGCAACAGTTTTGTGAGGAGTTTCAAAAACAACCACAAGTAATGGATTTTCTTTTCTTCAATCCAACAATTATTCAGGTTTACCAAGCGGACAAGAATGACTTTAGTTTTTTACAGGTGATTCAACGGTTGGCTCAACAAGTGAATCCAGGAATTCTGAATGATCGGCAATTTTTTGAACAGCTATGGTCTTTCATTCAGGGATATTCGCTGTTAATCAAAAATGGTGTCACCACTTATGATCCTCAAGTCGTTAAAGTAACCCTCAGTCAAATGGTAGGAGGAAAATAATGGATACATTAATCATTTATTGTCATCCTTATCCGCAAAGTTTTAACCACGCAGTATTAGAAAGAGTGCAAAGTAATTTGAATAGCCAAGGCATTAATTATCAATTAATTGACCTTTATGCGGAACATTTTGATCCTACTTATTCTGCGGAAGAACTTTCATTGTATCATCAAGGAGGGACAGTTGATCCCTTGGTGCGCAAATATTTAGAACTCTTAAAATCATGTCGGACAGTGATTTTTATAACTCCTTGCTGGTGGAATAGTATTCCCGGAAAGTTAAAGGGGTTTATTGATAAGGTGATGAAAGAGGGCCCCGATCTCTCCCATACGGTAACCAGGACCGGAATTAAAGGGCTATTGACGAACGTCCAGCATTGCTATGTATTAACTACTTCAACTTCGCCAACTTGGTACTTGCGGTTTTTCTGTGGGAATGCTATTCAGCGAGTATTTGTTAATACAACCTTGAAACAACTTGGCTTTGAGCATCGGAAGTGGCTTAACTTTGGCGGGATTTCCTGGTCATCCCCGCAACGCCGCCAACGTTATTTGCAAAAAATCGCCCAATATCGGTTTAAGTAAAATGATTAATACTATCAAAAATTGCTAAAACTGTGGATTAATGTTCAGGGATCATAACTTGCTTGGACATTCTTACAACTGTAAACTATAGGTGATATTCCCTTCGCTTTCTTTTATAGAGCGCGAATAAAATTCATTTCTCACACATTCAAAAATAAAGGAGCAATCATCATGGCACAGTTATTTTATAGTCCTGACCTGGCTGATCGACTACCTCATAATAATACTGGTAAGATTAGCCAAAAACCTTTACGACGGTGGCAGCTTAGTCCGGTAAAGATTGATAATAAAACATACTACTTATATGTAGAAGAGGAAACTGGTTTGCCAGTCTTTACTGACAAATTAGGCGAGGGTAAGTTTAGTCAAGTTGCCATTAACTTTCTAAATGAAATGCCTTTTTTGGTTGATCCGCAACGTACTTGGTTAATGCAGAATATTTTTTCATTTAATTTATACCGGCCAATCCCATCTGCTGAAAACGAAAAACTTAAAAATTATTTGCAGATAATTGCTAGCCACCAAGCGGAATTTAAAGAAAGCCTTAACGATAATGATTTTTCATCAACTGAGGATTTCAATGATCTTGTCTACTTGTTATTAGCTTTATCTGGAAACGATCAGGAAGTTCTAATGCAATTTTGCCAATTGGTTAATGAAGAACATCCGGTAAAGGTGAAATCTCCACGACCGGGATCCAAATATTGTACGATCAAGCCACAATTTAAAGATCCCCGTATTTGGGCGGATGACGAAGGGAAAGCCTCAGCAGATAATCCAGCAACAGTTCAAGCGATTAGCCAAAACAACCAGCAAATGATTGACCAGTTTATCGCCAGTGCTGATGGTCAGTTAATGGGAGATGATAAGACTGCTCGTCGTATCTTAGACCAATTTTTGAACCACTTCATGTTAAAAAATAAAATTTGCACGGTCACTACTAACCTAACTGCGCCAAGCATCTTTTTCGCTGGAACGTTAGATCAAATTGATGAGGATCTTCTTTCTGCTACGTTATCCAATTTTTATGTTTTTCTAAGTCACACAGGGATCGTGAGCCAATCAGCTGCTAGGGATGTTGCAGACTATCTAGATACAAGCTACGATATTATCTATGGAGAACCGGAATTAGCTACACCAGAAGATGACTATCAAGATTCCCTTATTCAGCAGTTGCTTGACGAACTAGCTCCAGCACAAGCAGATATATCGGCGAATGTTAGCAACCGTCAATTGATTAATCCGCAAAACTATGACCAAGCGTATGTAATTACTGCTAAATTAGCTGATTTTAAACCGCTAGCAAGTCGTACGTTCGTGATTAAGGGTAGTAGTACAATTGAGGAACTCGTTGAAACAGTGATTTTGATGTTTCATGGTAACTTGGGACACTTGTATGATGCAATTAATGATCAGACTCAGGAATTTTATACTCAGTCAGAGGATTTTGTGCCAGGCGGAATAACAAAAGTTAAGCTTGATCTAGCAACGGTCTCATTATTAAATGAAAAAGATAAATTAACTATTCATTATGACTATGGGGACGGCTGGGAGTTTAAACTTCATGTCCAAAAAATTCAACCAGTTACTAATGAGGAGCTACCACATGTTCAAAAAGCCCGTGGTTACGGTATTATTGAAGATATTGGTGGTGTCGGTGGTTTAGAGCAGTATTATGATGATTACCAAAAAGGGCAAGTTGATCCGGACTTTTTAGACTGGTTAGGTGGAGAAGCAATTGACCTTAATGCTGTGGACATCAACGAATTAAACCAGCTACTTAAATGATTCGTCTCACTATTTTTGTAAGGTAGCGGATATACGGAAATCTTTGTCAGCCCTCAATGAGATAATAATGGCGATCATTGCATTGAAAACTCAACCTTAAATAGTTAAATTAACCACTTCACCATCTTTGAACGTGAATTTTATGTAACGTTGAAAGATGGTGATTCTTTCTATTTTGAACTAACTAGTCGAGTATTCTATGTTCTATTTCGATAGTCAAGTAGGCGTTTGTAGGGTAATCGTGTATTTAACGTTTTATATAAAAGAAACGTGTTAAGGGAGGCAGCAAAATGACAGATCGACAAGCAAATGTGAAACTAAGAAGTTATCAAACATCTGATTGTATGGACATTCTTGCTTTGTTTTATCAAACAGTTCACCGAATCAATAAGGCAGATTATAAGGAACAGCAGTTAAATGTCTGGGCAACTGGCAATGAAGATCCGATTAAATGGGATCGTTCACTGAGTTCTCATTATGCAATTGTGGCTATTGTTAATGATCAAATTGTGGGATTTGGTGATATTGATCAAACAGGATATTTGGATAGGCTATTTGTGCATTCCGATTTTCAACGCCAAGGAATTGCCACCGCTATTTGTAATGCTTTGGAGGAAAAAAGTAGTGCAGGTTTGATTACCACGTATGCATCATTAACGGCTGTTCCATTTTTTACTCACCGAGGATATGCAATCAAACAAAAGAATTTAGTTGTCAGAAGTGGGGTCAAACTTACTAATTTTTTGATGTGTAAAATACTATAATCAATAGTGTAATTGCTTGCCATATTCTTAATCAAGCTAGTCTAAACAAAAACAGCACTCATTTAAATTATCTGAGAGCTATAATTACGAAATTATATCTACATTTTAACTTTAATTACTTCCTCATCTCTGAACGTGAATTGTAGGTAGCGATTAAAGCTAATAATTTCTCAGAGTATTTACAAAACCACCATATGTGTTAGGCAATTTCACTACTTATTGCTCAATTTGAGTCAGGAGAGCAGTTTTGCCAGATCCGCGTAAACCCGTAATGAAAATTACTCGATTAGGATCATCATATGCAATTGCTTGGGCAACTGAAATAGGACTTTCAAAATCACTTTGATAGTTGGGAAGGATAATTTGAGGGGGGTACCGAAGCTTGGGTCAAATGGATTCTTTAGCTGATTGATCCCTTATTTTTACATTTTGATTTTATTATACATTTTGAAGTAATTTTTTGCTCCTAAATTGATCTTTCTGGATATAATTAAAGTAAAAGCGAGGTAAGGAGAAATGAATAATATCTCTAAAAGCGATTGGCAATTATTTAACAAGTTGCTCCCAAAATGGCAAGAAAGATATATAAATCGCCTTAATCAGGAATACAAGAAAATATTAGATAGTGATGATTCGCCATCAAATAAATTTTGGAAGCTGGAAAAACGAATAAAAGCGGATCGAAAATCGCCGGGGGTTATGGTTGAAGTATCGAAGAGATCCGTGTTTCAAACTTTACTGCAGTTAATATTAGAGAAAGTAATTACAGATGAAGATTTAAATGGCTTCAGCGAAGAATTAAGAGATGGGATTGATGACGTTGTTAAGCGACTAGGTTAATCTAAAATTTCGAGAATCTTGATGGGTAATAACAGTAAATAGCTAAAATGGAGCTTACTTACCTAGAAATAGGTAAAGAACAGAGACTGATCTCCCCGCAATGGAATAAATTTTGATAAAAAGCCAAGTAATTACTAAATTCTTTAGAGAAGGTGGTTGTTGCTTGGCTTTTAATATTATGAATATCCTATAACTAATCTTCTTAAAATTAATTAACCGCATTAATTTTTTGTAAATGCAGTATCTTGTTCACATATGAATTCTATATAATAAAAGCAGAAAATAATTGATACAAAATAGAAAGTCCAGATATAAGGGAGGTTAGTTATGAACAGGAAACAACATTAGAAACCATTTTACTGCCGCCCATGGCTATAAATAGTAGTTGCCCTATTACTAGTTGGTGGTGGATGGTTTATTAGTAACCATAATCAGGCACAGAAAACTCACGAGGATTCAGTCGCTAAAGCAACCAAAGAATTAGATAAGAAGAAAAAGTCGACAAAAGAATCTAAGGACAAAGGGAAAGATAGTTCTACAATGTATTGTTACTTGCCAGGGCAATATCCAGATCCTGGAATTGTTCCTGAAAATCTGGTTTATTTCGATTCATTAGTTGATGCCCAAGCAGCTGGATATCGGACACATCAATAAAACAAGAGTGCTATACAAAAAGTTAATTTGTACACACTCTTTTTATTATCCGAGAAACTTATCATATTCATCATCAGTTAAATTATATTTTTCAATGACCTTTTGTTTAACGATCGCTGGTTTAATATTGAGTTCATAAAGAGAGTCAATTAGCTTTTTTATGTCTTCCCTTTTTGCTTTTGCCATCCCTTCTTCTCGTGCTTCCCTTTTAGCGTCCATTAAATTTAATTCGTACTTCATAAAGCCATTTCTCCTTTCTGGATCTTGTTTGACTTTATCAATTTCATCTTGAATTTGAGCAATAAATCTACCCTTATTGTCGCCTTGATTACTCATTAAAGCAAGGAAACTCTTAATTGGTTCATCACTTTTATCAAATTTTTTAGCAAGGGCATTAAAAATAACGACAGTCCGATTATCACCAAATTTCAGGTTATGGTCTCTAGTGCAAGTAAGATTAAATTCATATCGTGCCCATCCCTGCTTAAAATAATCAAAATTGCAGAACATAATAACATAAGTAGGGTAGTCTTTGAGTACTGAATAATCGTCTCCGGGTCTTAATAGCCCATGATCAACCTGTTCTTGATAGTAACGCAACCGTGCTGGTAAGTTATTTTGGTTATTAACTTGCATCTCAATGACAATGATATTATTTTTATCATCACGGACATAGACATCAAAGCGAACGCGATGGGCACCAACGATACTAATATCTTTTTGGGTGTCTAACTGGATAATCTCTTTTGCTTTAAGGTTTGGCAGAGCCCTATTAATTAACTCTAAGCATATTTCTTTATTTTGCATTACTAGTCCAAACATTGGATCACTAGTAATTGTCATCTTTTGCCACTTGTCATAGATTAAGGCAATTTGTTCTTCGCGTGATAGATTATTCATGAATTTACTCCTTAAGAATTTTTGCTTCTAAAAGAATATATACGTAAATAATCTATTTTTGCACCAAAAAATTTAGCCTTCCTTACTTTGAATCTCCGCTTAGAACAAAGAAGAATTAGTATTAATAGATTTTTGGTTAATATTTTTTACTACAAAGCAAACTTTTTGTACCTTATCCATCATTTAAGTTACACTTGATTCAATAATGGAAGAATCTGGAGGGATAAGCATGAAAAAGTACGATGATATTTTAATTGGGTCTGGGCCTGCAGCTTATAAGATGTCTAATCTCCTAGCTAAAACTGATCGCAAAGTTTTAGTAATTGAGGGTTTCGAATACGGAGGAACCTGTCCTAATTACGGATGTGAGCCGAAGATTTTTCTAGAAGGAGCTGTTCGGACCGTCCTTCAATCTCAACAACTTCTTGGACGAGGAATTAGTCAGCCAGCAAAATTAAACTGGGAAGAGTTGATGCGGACAAAGCTTAATCGTTTTGATCCATGGCCAGCTGAAACTCGTGCAACTATTGAAAAGACCCACGATGTTGAAGATGGGTATGCAAGTTTCGTTAATAACCATACTATTACTGTAAACGGTCACCAATACCAGGCTGATAATATTATCATTGTGACAGGTCAAACGCCAAATATTCTGGCTATTCCCGGTAAAGAATATCTTCATACCAGTTATGATCTGCTTTCATTAAAAGAACTTCCCCAGCGAATTACGATAATCGGTGCTGGCTTTGTGGGCCTAGAGTTAGCAACCCTTGTAGCAGCTACCGGCGCTGAAGTAACAATCGTTGTTCATTCCGATCGTGTTCTCCGTGAATTTACCAAGGCAGAAGATAAAATGTTAGTTAGTGCGATGAAACAACGAGGAATAAAATTCAGTTTTAATACTGATACCCAAAAAGTAAGTCAAGGGAAAGATGGGTTGCTTGTTACGACTGATCAGGACGAAATACAGACTGACTATGTTCTTGATGCAACTGGTCGTCATCCAAATATCGAAAAATTAGCGCTTGAAAATACTGATATTGAATATAATCGTCATGGTATTAATGTCGACGGTCACTTAATGACAACGGTTGACGGTGTGTACGCAATTGGGGATGTTGTTAATCGGAAACAACCTAAATTAACACCGGTTGCTGAATTTGAAGGTCAATATCTTTTTGACTACTTAACTGGTAAAACAGATCAAGATATTGTTTATCCAACAATTGGACAAGCGGCTTTTACATTCCCAGAAGTAGCTCGCGCCGGTGTTAATCCCGATGATGTTGCTGACGACTCACAGTATCAAGTGAAGACAGTTGCGCTGAAATACAGTAGTCTTTACGCTGGTCAAAATGATCAAGCTAGTACCCTTACTTTAGTCTTTAAAGATCAACAACTAGTAGGAGCAAGTGAAGTTGGCGATTATGCGGCTGATGATATTAATAACTTTTTGCCAATTATTGGTCTAAAGATTAGCGGGGATGAGTATCGCCAAAAAGTGATGGCAATTTATCCAACGTTAGGCGATAAGGTTGCAGGGCTATTACCATAAATACTAAAAAATCTCTTCTATGTAAGTTTGAAGAGATTTTTTTAGTATTTGTCATATAGTACAATACAAATACAAACTTAAAAGTTAGGGTATTATAAATGACAATATTTGTAATTCTATTAATCTATAAATTCATTAAAGGAACATTTGAATATGAAAAGGTAACGCGGTTTGAGTTGGTAATTCTTCCTATTTATTCTGCGATTATGATGGTCTTGAGCTTAGAAAACGTTAGATCTTTAACAGCATTTGGCCTTACAATTATTCTTTTAATCCTCGGAGGTTCAATTGGTTTTCTTCAAGCTAGTCAGACGCAAATCAAGGATACCAACAAACTAGATTCCCATCAGCGACCGATTTTGAAGGTTAAGAGAAATTGGCCGTATCTTGTGGGCTGGCTTGTTTCATTTGCAATTGGAATCAGCGTTGAAGTATTTTATGGGGCCCATATTAATGCGGAAGAAATTTCCAGCGAATTATTTGAAGAAGTTCTTAAAGATCTATCTGTAATTGCCTTTTTCGGAGGGCATAATTCTTGGTTTGTGTGGGTCTTGAATGTCGCAACTAGTTTTACTTATGGTGCTTGTTTAATGATTCGTTATCCTAAGATTCGTGAAGCAGTGCGACGACGAAAAAGTAAAGATAGGTACTAATTTGATCCTTTAATCATAATTTCGTGCTAGACTTTAGTAAGAAACTTATTGTAATTTAGGAGGGATCATCTAATGGAATTACAAGATGCAATTAATCAACGTCATTCAATTCGTCAATTTACAGATAAACCAGTCGAAAAAAAGACGATCACCAAAATTGTTGAATTAGCTCAACGTGCTCCATCATGGGTAAATTCGCAACCGTGGCAAGTATATTGTGCAATGGGCGAGACGTTACAAAAAATAAAAGATGCTTATCATGAACAAGATATTGCCGGTAAACAAGGAAATTCCGATTTGCCAGTGATGAGTCGTGAAGATTGGGATCCGCAAACTCAAGCTAACATGAAACAGTGGCGTTCTGGGATTGTTCATCACTTTGCTAATTTTGATGTAGCACATGAAAACATGACGAATGCTAGTAATACTTTATATAATTCACCAGTCATTCTGTACATTACCATTCCGAAAGCCTCACCAGATTGGTCAATTTTTGATGCTGGTTTATTTGCAGAAAATATCATGTTAGCCGCAACTGCTTATGGCTTGGGAACGATTCCAACTTATAATAGTGTCCGCTTCCCAACAATTCTTCACCAAACTTTAGGTGTACCAGAAGATGAGCGATTCATTGTTGGAATTTCACTTGGTTATCAAGCTGACACGACAATTAATAGCTATCATTCAGAGCGTCGTCCCGTAGATGAAATTTTACATTTTAATTAGGAATAAAATGATTATTACTGTTAATTATTCTTCACCTTTAGGAACTATCAAGCTTCAAGCAGATGAGTTTGGTATTACTAGTGTAAAGTTTGGTGAGCAGGCGGGAAAAGATAGTTCTACTTCTGATAGCCCCGTAATCAAAATTGCTATTAAATGGTTAGACGATTATTTCCTGGGAAATGTTCCTTCAACGTTTCCTAAGTTCCATTTAATTGGTACTGATTTTCAACAGAAAGTATGGCAACAATTAAGAAAGATTCCTTATGGGGAAACGACAACTTATGGACAACTGGCTAAGAGTCTCAATACTAGTCCACGAGCAGTAGGGAATGCTGTTGGAAAAAATCCAATCTTACTCTTTATCCCATGTCATCGTGTTTTAGGACAAAATGGAAAGTTAACGGGTTATAGTGGTGGCTTAGAACGTAAAAAGAGATTATTAATGATGGAAAACTGAATTTGTTAAGGAAGAAGCAAAGAATATACTTGAATCCTTTAATAAGAAGTTGGGAGTCCAACCCATGGCAACAAGGAAATAGCTTTGGGATAAGGAAGGCCCTTACTCCTAATAATAATGCGGTTGCAGCAAAGAAAAAACAATAATACTAGTAAAATGCTAAGCGTGTATTTATCAATGCTAGTATGAATAATGATGGAACGACATTTAAAATGGTTGGTAATTAAAAATGATCCCTTGCTTTCAGTATTGATGATGGCAAGGGATTTTTAACTTTACTTATAAATAATTAGTTTTTTCCTACAAAATTCAAATTTATTCGTTACAATAACTAGTATGGCAAAGAGAGAGAAAAAACAAAATTTAATATATCTATCACTTATTATAATCGCAGCAGCAATAATCGGTGGGAGTTGGGTTTATTCTCATCATACAAAGGAGATCAGTAATTCGTATGCTGTTAGTGAAACGGCCGCGTTAAACAGTGGTGCAAAAGTATATAATTCACTTTCTGCAATTCGACGTGTCAATCTCCCTGATCAAGCATTAGTTAAGGTCAATCGCTACTATTTGACTTCTAATGATAACGATGATACTTACGCACGGATTAACTATAATGGAAAAAATTATTTTGTTCGGGTCGCCGATATTGAGTTGCAAATGAACAACGAAATTAATAATTACCTTGCTCAATCTGGTCTTCCACACGCTAAAGTTACTAAACAAATTTCAAGTATATTTGAACAACGCGGGTATAGTACTTCATCAGGAAATCCTCGTGGGGTCGTAATTCACGATACTGGGAATGAAAATTCAACGATTAGTAGTGAAGTAGCTTATATGAAGCAATATTATAGTTCAACTAGAGTGTTTGTTCATACATTTATTGATAATCAGCAAATTTTGAATATCGCTGATACAAAATATATGGCAGAAGGTGCAGGACCAAATGCTAATCCATACTTTGTCCAGTTTGAAATGCCTCATGAATATACTGCAGCTTCTTTTGCAAACCAACTTGGCAACGCTGCTTACTATACAGCTTATATTTTAAAACAGAATAATTTACCCGTGACTGAAGGAACCAAAGATGGCGGTGGAACTGTTTGGACACATGCAATGATTTCAAGTTATCTTGGTGGAACTGATCACGAAGACCCAATCTCTTATTGGTCGACATCGGCTCGTAAGCTATTTGGAACTACTTATAATATTAATAACTTTGTTGAATTGGTCCAGGCTTATTACAATCAAATGTGAGTAAAAATCTATTTTTTGATTTGTTGATTAATTGAGCGAATTTCTTTTTTTATCGAGTACCAATTAAGAAGCCAAATTATGGCATAAATTACAATAAAGATAAGTGTGAAAATAGCAAAATTAATCCAAGTCAGTGGGAACCAACCGCATAGGATTGCTAATGGCGCAAAGCCTGCATAGTAAGCACAAAAATTAATGATCGTTTTCTTTAGCAGTGACCAATTTTTTAATTCAAAAATTAAACTACCGAACCCAAAAACACAGCCAATTAGCATCCATAAAATAACAGAAACAGTTACACTGTTAAGGGGATGGGCGAATTGGTTAACAAAATTAGGGGATGAGGGGTAGTAAGTGGTACTGCCATTAAGATAGTTGAAAACTAAAGAGATCGCTAGACCAAGTAGAACCCCGATCGCTGAGAAACCGATAGTATATTTGATATATTTTTTCATAGTCCTAACCTCGTTTTCAAATTTTTGATTTTTCGTCGTGAAATCTGAATATGGTTACCATTCGTTAAAATTGCAGCTATTAATCCATTATCTAATAATTCAAGGTGATCAAGGTAATGGTAATTAAAAACAGTGCTGCCAGATGCTTCAATAAAGTCATTTGGAAGATTGCTTCTGAAATGGGATAACCGTTCACGATAAAAGTAAGTATGATCTTTTGTTGAAATTTTAGTACCAGTCTTAGCGACAGTTAATTCAAAGATATCCGAGAATTTAATGGGGATAATTTGGCCTACGTCATAACACCATAATACTGGTTCGGTACTTGTAAAACTTTTTAAGAGGTTACTAATTTGGGGATTCATTTCACGGACAAATAAATCGAGGTGTTCCTCTTCAATATTAGGGTCGATATGACAGTTTACTTTCATAGTTCCCACTTCCTTTCTAATCTAAGTATATTAGATTTGCCATTACATTTATTATATATATAATAAATGGTCAAAAATTTGCAACAGATGGTAAGATTCCTTAAATTATTGGTCGTTAGGTTTTTATGAAAAAATTCTTTCACTTTATTAAAAGTGTAATAGTGGAGAGTTATTAAAATCTATCTTATATTTATATAAGGAGGAATGTTTAATGATTCTCTTAATAATTTTTTGCTTATTGATTTTATATAATTTCATTAAAGGAACATTTCAATTAGAGACTGTGACTAAGACTAGTTTTATTATTATTCCGATTTATGCATTAGTCATGACCATTATTTCGATCTTTACGGAGCAACAGGAATGGCATTTGCTAGTTATGATTGTTCTAATTTTAATTGGGATTATGCTTGGCTGGTTTCAAACATTTAGTGTTCGCATTGTAAAAACAGCGAAAAAAGATAAATACGGTAACCATATATTTAAATATCGGCGTGGTTGGGCCTATTTATATGGATTTGTCCTTGTATTTATGGTTGAAATTGCAACGGATCACCTCTTAGGATTAAAGATGACTTTTAAAGGGCTATTATTTGAATTATTAGATGAGGTTTTACGAGAACGTTTTAAATTTTTGCCAGATAATGGTTGGGTAATTTGGCTATTACTTACGGTCACAACTGCTACCTATACTTTAATCCTTATTCGTCACTATCCATGTATTAAAGAGGCATTAGTTTGGAAAAGGTATACTAAGAAAAAACGGTCAGGAAAAAACTAGCATTTTTCACTGACCATTTTTGTTATTTAATAAAAGTGTGTTTTAGGCTCTTAAGTAAGCCATAAATTGTTAATAATGTGAAGAAAATAGCAGATGAGAATAACGCTCCTCTTGCAGTACGATCAATAAGAGCAATTGCCAGTGGAGAAATCGCACATCCGATATCCATCATGATTAAGACAATGGTTGTCGAAAAATTAACGGCATTTTTATCGCTAACGTTATCAACCCATTTGAAAACAAACGGCATTACCAGGCCAAAACCACTTCCAAGAATCATACACCCGGTTACTAATATCCAGAAATGGTGAGCTGTACTAATCAAGAAGAAGCCGCCAGCATTAAATGCTAAACAAAGGGGAAATACAAATTGATGAAGCCGTTGTTCAAGCCAATCAAAGGCAGCGCTAATTGGAATACCAATGGCGGCAAGAAGGGCCAGTAAGAGGGAAGCAGTACTTTCATTCCCCAAACCGGCATCGACAATCAATGTCGGTAGTTTGTAAGCAAGGGCCATGTAAAAAATATAAATTAGTAATACCATGATACTAATCCAGACAATAACTGGTTGGACTAATTTGGTTAAATCATGAAATGATAGGGAGTTATTTGTTGCTCTTTTAGGAGACTTTGGTAATTGTACCCAGATTTTGAATGCTAGTAAAACTGGAATCGCAATAATATAAACAAGAAAGACAGCATGCCAGGATAAAGTGACTAAATAACAGATTGCCAATGAACCGATAACGTAACCTAAGTTGTTCATAATATTTTGAAAACCAATCATTCGATTCAATTCATGCTGATTGCCAGTATATAATTGTGGAATTAAGCTCACGGCTAACGAATTATAGCTCCCAATTCCAATTCCTAAAAAGATTCGCGAAATTAAAATTAGCAGATAATTATTTAAGATAGCCGGAAGAGTACCAGCAATTCCAACAGTAAGCAAACTAATAAGGATAATCCTTTTTTGGGACCATTTCCTATTGAGAAAAGGACTGATTAATAATCCAAAAATCATGCCAAAATTAGGAATAGTAGTGAGCAATTCAATATTTACATGATTAATTGTAGGAAATGCATGCATCATTAAAGGAAGTGCGGGCGAAATTACCGCCGACATCATTATAAATAATGAAATTGCTAAGAGTGATAGTTTATAGGATAAGTGGTGAATATTTGTATTTGATTTCATGATTTTTAATATTTTTATCTTTCATTACTTGAGCCAAAAATATCTAAGAAACTAATAAAGAGATTAATAAAATCAAGGTAAAGCTGCAATGCACCAAGGACAGCTAGCCCATTGGATGATACTTGACCATTACATTCGGTATAGATATTTTTCATTCGTTGCGCATCCCAAGCTGTTAATGCCGTAAAAATTATTACCGCAACGATTGAAAGCAGATAATTAATTATTGGACTTTGCACAAAAAAGTTAACCAGCATAGCGATAATCAAGCCAATTAAGGCTGCACTAGCATAAGAACCAAGGCGAGTAAAATCACGGTGAGAGAAAGTACCAATAATCGCCATTGTTAAGAATACACCCGCTGAGGAAACAAAAGCCGTTGCAATATCAGTGCCAGCATAAGCGCCTGCAATAAAAGCAAAAGTAATTCCGTAGACGATCGCTGTTAAAATTAATAGGAACAGACAAAGGCCAGGACTACGAGTAGCATTAAAATTGATCCCAAACGTTAGGATAATTGGTAAGAGGATAATTAACCACATTCCCCAGCGGTTATTGACCATAAAAGCAGTAAATTGCTGAACGAAAACAGTCATTACGAGCCAAGCGGTTAAGGCAGAAAGCAATACTGCCAGGGTCATTAAACCATACATTTTTGTTAAAAACTTATTTAAGTCGGTAATATCAACAACGTTTCGACGATTAGGTGAAAAATTATCCATTATTAAACGCTCCCTTCACAAATAAATCCTTACCTTTATTATATTCCATAAATTTAATAATAAAATTGTTTTGGGGGAAAATTATGCTAACTTACTAGTTTTTGTATAATATATAAAATTATAGGAGGAATAAATTATGCAATGGTCTGATAAACAATTTACTGAACTAACAGTTAATGAACTTTTTGCCATTCTTAAGTTACGAGCACAAGTTTTTAATGGAGAACAACAGAGTTCCTATCCTGATCCAGACGATAGCGACCCACTTGCGCACCATGTTTTTGCGACTGCTAATAGTGAAGTAGTTGCTTATGCACGTTATTTTATTCAGAATGATGTTGTAACTTTTGGTCGCGTAGTTGTAGCTCCACAAGCACGTGGTATTGGTTTAGGTGGAAAGATTATTGAACATTTATTAAGCGGAATTGAAGAGAATTTCCCCCAATATAAAATAATTATTCATGCCCAAGCCTACGTTGAGGACTTTTACAAAAAATATAGTTTTGAATCTGTTGGTGATCATTTTATGGAGGCCGAGCGCGAGCATGTTACGATGGTTCATGAACCGTTAAACAATATTTATGACAAATAACATGATAAAACCAAATCAAATTGGTTCCGTTAACTATATAAGAACCTTGAAACAAAGCGGTCTCAACGCTCGTGAACAGCTTGATTTAATGATTAATCACCATTTACAAGCTTATATTGATAACTATGGATTTCTTCAATTTTCACCAACTGGATATCAATTTTCACCTCAGTTAACCCCCACCAGTTTTTTCTATCCTTATTTTCGTGATTTAGTTGTGACGGCTTATTCAGGGAAGAAAGGGCTGAAAGCAGATTTGTTAGGACGCAAAATTCATTTATTTCGCAGTTATCTTGATCGGCAAAACATCGCTTTTATTCGTCGATATCAATGTCCTTCTCTTTCACCAGAAGCGACAGATTTTCAACGATTGCTTTCCTATGCCCACGATAATCACTTTAAATTAGACTTTAAGACTGGTGCTAATTACCATAATCGTTATCATCATAAATTTGCTTACCCCTCTAATATGAAGGTTCAATTAATTCGTAATTCGTATCGTCGGTATGCTAATCCAGCCCGAATGATTGAATTTATTGTTGATATCGAAACAGGAAAGTTTGTTAGTCAATGGAATGTTTACCATGTTGATGAACAAGGAAGAATTGATACGGACCCGACTAATTATTCGACCAATCAATTACGGCAAATTGCTGATACAGAATCTTTTAACTATGGGATTCCCTATGGAGAGTATTATGTAACTGGTAAATATCGACATACTCATCAACGTCTTGATATTACTCAACCAACCGATAGTCAGCTTCGAAAGGTTGCTAAAAAATATTGGCAAGCACCTGTTGATTATGATGATAGCGGTAATTATGCTGACTTAGTAAAAAATATGCAGGATGTTATAGCCTGGCGTGGGGTTCCAGATTCGCAGCGAATAAAAGTTTATGCTGACTATGTCAATTCATTAAAAGAACATCAGTGTAAAAATAAAGGAATTAATCATTTCTTTGGTAAGAATAAAGTGTATCAGCAATTTTTTGTTCCTTGGTGGCGGAGATTGGTATAATTAAGGACAGAAAGCGTTAATCGATTTTGAAGTGATTATCCAGTGAAATAATTAAGTTATTATTGTCTATTATGTTCCAAAAGTGTTATGGTTGAATTTGAATAAAATTAAAATGATTGATTGGAGGGATTCTTGGATGGGAACCGATTATGATCAACTTAAAGCAGCTTTAAAAGAACCGTCATTAAATGCCAAACTTTTTTCTTCACAGTTTGGTTTAGAGGCAAAAAAGCACCGCATTTTGACCAATGGGCGGGCAAGTCGTTATCCATATCCTGAAAATCTGCGTTCACGGCAATATAATATTTATTTGAACTCAGGCTATACGGATGACATGATGGACTTTGAAACGGGTCCGGTTGTTGGAGCTAAGAATGCAGTTCGGCAACTAAAAATGTTAGAGCAGATTGTTATCTCACATTTACGAAATGATGAACGGTTATGGCCGCTAAGTATGGCACCGGGACCGACTTATCAGCATGATCTTGAGTATTTACAAACTGCATTTACAAAGAAATGGGACCAACAGACTCATGATTATCTCGGCAAAAAATACGGCATTGTTCAAGAAATCTTGGGGGATGTTCATGTTAATTTTAGTTTAGATGGTGAATTAATCAATGAGATTTATCACCGCTTTTATGCAGATCGATATCCAAACCACATTGATTTTCAAAATCATCTTTACTTTAAATTGGCACAAAAATTTTACCTTTATCAATGGTTATTTACCTACTTATATGGAGCGAGTCCAGTTTCTGAAGATATGCCACATAGTATTCCTGAGGATTTGAAGTTGCCAGTTCGTAGTTTGCGTTGTAGTGATTATGGGGATGACAATTTTACCAATGAGCAAGTTACCTACACTTCATATGACCAGCATTTTGCAGAACTAAAGCACTTCATAGATAATGGCACTTACTATAGTATGAAGGAATTCTTTGGCCCAGTACGATTACGACGGCATAACCATGATATGCATGACATTGATGGTGCTTTGCAAGAAGGTATTGATTATCTTGAGTTTCGTAATTTTGACCTTGACCCGTTGTCGCGAACAGGAATTAGTGATGATACGATTAACTTCCTTGAATTAATGCTTTTAAATAGTATTCTTTCACCATTACCTGATAACTTAGAAGAACGCTTAGTGGAAGCGAAAAAGCGGAATAATGAAGTGGCCTTACAAAAACCGAAAGAACAATTACCGTGGATGCATGAAGAAGCGCTGCAGTTAATTGCAGAATTGCAAAACTTTATTGTTGAGTTTAATGCTCCGCGAGAATACCAGCTTGCTTTGAAGTTTGTTCAACGACGAGTAGATGACCCTTCACTAACTCTGAGCGGTCAATTAGCAGATCAACTTGAAAATGGTGACTTATTATCGTTTGGATTGAAGATTGCTAATGATCGTTATACAAAAAATATTAATTTTCAACATCCTCTACAAGCAATTAGCGATGTTTATTCAGACGATGTTCAACAATTGGTCAAAGCTGCCATTGAGTTAGGCGTTCAAGTAGATTTACAACCAACGCAAGTAGTATTACATGTAGGAGATCATCAAGAAAGCTATAATGCTCAAGCAACTTTTGATTTCTCAAAGGGTGCCCGTGATGTAATTCTTAGTGATTTTCCAGAAGTTCAGGATTTTCAGGAAAAGTAAAGAGACTGAGGAGATTATTTCCTAGTCTCTATATTTTTAAAGTAGGGCAATAACCTTATCTTCACTTTCGTTATTTCCCGGGAAATAGAAAGAAGCGCTAAAAATGAGAAAGATTGGAATTATTGGGCTCGGCCATGTGGGTGAAACGTTAGCCAACCAGTTGGTAATGAACGGAAAAGTTGACGAATTAGTTTTGATTGACGAGAAAGATCAACTAGCAATTGCAATTCAGGCCGATTTAAATGATGCGCAAACGGTTTTGGCGACCCATACAAAAATAATTATTCAAGATTATGCTGCCTTAGCCGATGCGGATGTTCTTATTACAGCCTTTGGAAAGAGTGCTTTGATGAAGCAACAACCAATGGCTGAGCTTGAGACCAGTTATCGGCAGGCCTTACAAGTTGGTAATAAGATTTTTAAGAGTGATTTTAGTGGGGTCCTCATTAACCTTACTAATCCTAATGAGGCAATTACTGCTGTTCTCCAGCAAAAAGTTGGTTTACCGCAAAAACAAGTAATTGGGATTGGCACAGTTGTTGAAACCGCTCGCCTTTATCGAGCGATTGCAGAAACTGCAAAGGTCGCCGCTGCTAATGTAACTGGCTTTGTCTATGGTCAGCATGATGGTCATCAAGTCTTTGCTTGGTCAACTGTTCGCGTGAATGGACAACCCTTAACTGCGGCAATCAATGGCCACCACCTAGATCAAAGTCAGCTTAAAATTAAGGCGAACCTTAGTAATTGGTACACTCTTGATGGGTTAGGGTATAATGTTAGTGCTGTTACTGCCTGGACTCTACGAATTATTACAGCAATTTTTGCAGATGAACAATTAGCGTTGCCGGTTGCAATTTATCAGCCGCAGTATTCAACTTACATCAGTTTTCCAGCGTTAATTGGTCGGCAAGGAATTGGCAACTTTCTTCTCTTAAAACTTTACCCATTGGAGGAAGAGGAGATTAAGAGTGCAGCAGCAACAATTAAGCATCAATTAGATTCTCTAAAAAATATTAAAGGAGAGTAGTTGTATGATTAAACGAATTGCAGTCTATTGTGGTGCCCGTGATGGTAATAATCCAGCATTTAATCATGAAGCACAACGATTTGGTAAATGGCTAGTTCAACACGATATTGAATTGGTTTATGGTGCGGGTGCGTTTGGCTTGATGGGCGCCCTTGCTCGGACGGTCCTCCAAAATGGAGGCGTTGTTCATGGGGTAATTACTGCGGAATTAGCTGAACGTGGAGCTCTTTATGACGAATTAACGGATGTAAGAATTGTTCCTAATATGGATATTCGCAAGCAAACAATGATGGATCTTGCGGATGGATTATTAGCTTTCCCTGGTGGCTTTGGAACGTTAGAGGAAATTACCGAAGCTGCTTCATGGACAACGGTGGGAGACAATCATAAGCCAGTTGCTTTTTACAACTTTAATGGCTTTTATGATTCGTTAAAAGATCTATTTAAGCAAATGAATAAGGCTGGCTTTGTAGAAGACCCTTATTTGAATAGTATCTGTTTTAGTGACCGGTTTAACCAGATTTTGGCATTTATGCAAAACTATAAAGCGCCGGCACATCGTCAATACGCGCGAAAATAATTTAAAATAAAAAAACGCTGCCTTGCAGCGCCAACATTATTTTAAGGGTTGAATAGTATAAACTTGGTCATCAGCTTCATCGGTTAATGAAACTGGCCGTTGCTCATTAGCCCGGATAGTAATGTGATAGCCAAACCGATCAAGAAAAACTAACTTATCAGGTTTGATTTGTTGAACCGTTGCCGGAATGATTTGGTTATCGATACCGAGCTTTAATTCAGGAGAGATAGTTATTTTATGAGAGCGATCTCGTTCTTTATCATAATATTGCCATGTGCCCGCATAAAAGATAGGTAACGAGATCGTATTATTGCTTTTCTTTGCACGACTGAACCCTAAAGTACTGGTGAGTCCAGCCATTAGCCCCGCGCCGAAAAGTAACATTCCTTTTTTTCTCATATTTTATCAGTCTCCTCAATTAAGTGATAAGTCATTTTATAATATAACTAATTATACACACATTTCTATTATCAGAAGATTTCATTTCTGTTAAAAACGCGCAATAATTGTTAAAATTAGATGTATGCAAAGAAATATTTGAAAAGGAAGAGTTGATTTTATGTTAAAACTTGGTGTTATTGGAACAAATATTATTACTGATCAGATGTTAGATGCAGCCAAGACAACTGGAAAATACGAATTAACAGCTGTATATTCTCGAACATTAGAACACGCTGAGAAGTTTGGTAAACCATATGGAGCAACTGAATTTTACGATAATATTGACAAGTTCTTTGAAGAGGGCGACTTTGATGTTGTTTATATTGCTTCACCAAATAGTTTGCATTATCAACAAGCACGGAAAGCAATTGAAAATGATAAATTTATTATTGTTGAAAAGCCAGCTTTCGTAAATCCAAATGAATATAGTGCGATCGAATCACTATTAGCAGCCCATCCCAAGGCTCGTTTGGTTGAAGCGGCCCGTCATATCCATACCAAGATTTATCAAGCGGCCTTGAAGAAAGTTGATGAGATGAAGGAACATTATGTTCAAGGAGCAACCATCACTGTAATGAAATACTCATCGCGTTTTGATAAAGTTCTTAATGGCAGTGAACCATATCCAAATATTTTTACCCTTAAGTATGCTGGGGGAGCATTAATGGACCTCGGTGTATATGCTGTTTATGGCGCTGTTACTATTTATGGTGAACCAGAATCTGTAGTTTACTTCCCAACTCTTACTAAAACTGGGGTTGATGGTAAAGGAGTTGCGATCCTTAACTATGACAAATTTACTGTTACTTTAAACTTCGGTAAGACTGCTAACTCTCACCTTTATTCTGAAGTTTACGGCTTGAAGGATACCTTAGTCTTTGATAGTATTTTTGATACGCGAAAGGTTACTTATTATGATGCTGACCAAAATGCGCACCCAATTGAAGCGCCCGTTGAAGAAAATTCAATGACTGATGAAATGAATGACTTTGCGGACCTCTTTAACAATCCTGATGATGAAGAAGAAATGAAGAAGTACAAGCATTGGTTAGAATTATCGAAGACGGTCAACTCAGTTATGTACTCCCTTCGTCAATCTGCTCAACTAGTTTTCCCATCTGATAACGATCAAGAATAGGATGATTTAATTTGATCGAACAATTTCAAAAACACTTTGATGAAAAATATAAGCAGCCAACAGCAATTCAAAAAGCAGTTGCGTCGGCATTAAAAACTGACCAATCTGTCCTTGGAATAGCACCGACTGGCTCAGGTAAGACTCTTGCTTTTACATTGCCGCTCTTGCCAAAGATTATGCCTGGAGAGGGAACTCAATTATTAGTTCTCGCGCCTTCACAAGAATTGGCGATTCAAACAACGAAAGTAATCCGTGAATGGGCAACTTTAATTGGCGTTAGTGTCCAATCACTGACAGGAGGGGCAAATTTACGGCGACAAGTTATGAATTTGCATCGTCATCCTGATGTTGTGGTTGGGACACCTGGACGGATACTCCATATGCTTGATAACCACCACTTAAAGCTTGGCCACCTAATGACAATGGTTATCGATGAAGCTGATGATATGCTTCAAGATGATACTTTAGCCGTCGTAGAAGATATTGAACGTGCGACCCCGTTGTCTACTCAATTAGCATTCTTTTCTGCTACTAAATCTCCGGTTCTGGATGAACTAAACGTGATGTTTGGCCGCGATATTGAAACCATTGATGTCCGTGATGAGGATACTTCTCAGGGACCGGTAGAACACGGTTACTTAAGTGCACGAACCAATGCGCAAAAAACAGCAACTTTACGTCGGCTGACGAGTATTAAAGATTTTCGGGCGCTTGTCTTCTTTAATAGCACCCGCACTCTTAACTATGCTGCAAGTCGGTTGCGACATGAACATGTTCCGGTAGATACTTTGGGTGGTAGCCAGAAACAAGTACAACGTGAAAAAGCAATGCGGATGTTTCGGAAGCGGCAAATTAAGTTATTGTTGACAACGGATTTGGCAGCCCGGGGTATTGATATACCTAAATTACCTGCCGTCATTAACTTTGACTTGCCAACATCGCTCAATACCTATATTCACCGGGTTGGCCGTACTGGGCGCCAAGGAGAACCAGGGTTAGCACTTAGTTTCGGTGATGATCATGATATTCGTGACCTTAAGAAGCTGCTTGCTGATAGTGATTATGAACTAACTAAGCTCTACATTGGTGAGAATAAATTAACTAACCAGAAGCCTGAAGAGGGTCAACGAGTGGTTTCAATCAAAAAGCAGACTAGTCGTAACTTACAAAAAGAACAATTAAGTGGTGAAACCCATAAAAAGATGAATCAAACCCTCAGTGGATTCTCTAAGCCAAAGAAACGGCGAAAGAAAAAGAATCGTAAAAATAAGGGAATTCGTTTGAAGCATCGTCGGAAAAATAGCGAAAATTAAAAAAGAATCATTATCATCTTTACGAAATCCTTCGTAAATGCGATAATATTCTTTAGTTTGGTCCTATAGTATAATTGGATAGTACATCCGCCTCCTAAGCGGTCGATTCCGGTTCAAATCCGGATGGGACCATTTGATAATGCACTGTCGACGTGATTGCTTTGTTTAGTGATTACGTCTTTTTTTATTAAAACTGAAGGGAGAGTCATTAATGCAGCCACCATATAAGATTATGTTTTTGTTTGGTACACGAGCTGAGGTTTTGAAGCTGGCGCCGATTATTAGATTAATGCAACAAAATCCAGCAACCTGGCAACCAGTTCTTGTTGCGACGGGGAATTCACAATTATTAAACGACACGTTGACATATTTGAATTTCCAAATTGATTTTAGTGTTGATTTATCAAACGCAACAAGTACAAATGAAGTTGAACTATTAAGTCAACTTTTACATAACTTAAATAATGTGATTAATGCTGGACAACCAGATATGATCCTTGTAGCTGGTGATGCTACTACAACTTTGGCTGCTAGTTTGATTAGCTTTTATCATCATATCTCACTTGGCCATGTCGAAGCTGGTTTGCGTACTTATGAACGGTATTCGCCATTCCCTGATGAAATGCATCGGCGCCTTACAGATAATCTAGCAGACCTTTATTTTGCGCCAACAACAAGTGCCCGCGATAATTTATTGCAAGAGCACCATCCAGCAAAACGAATCTATGTTACTGGAAATACTTCAATTGATAGTGTGAAGCATAATTTACAAGAAGATTTTACGCATCCTTTACTGCAGTCCATCCCAGCAGATAATCGGATTTTATTAATGACAATGCGGCGCAAAGATAACCTTGGTACCCCCATGAAGCGTGTTTTCCATACAATGCGTGATATTGTGGAAACTAATAACAATCTTGATCTGATATTCCCTGTTTATCCTCATCCAGAAGAAGTATCACTGGCTAATGATATTTTAGGAAACCATGACCGAATTCATCTTATTGCACCATTAAATCACCATGATTTCTTAAATATTGCTGCGCGGAGTTCGATTCTGTTGACTGATTCCGGTGGCTTGCAAGAAGAAGCTCCAGCATTACATCGGCCCCTCTTGCTTTTACGGGATGAAACAGAACGTCAAGAAGCGGTCAGCCTGGGGGGTGTAAAAATTGTTGGGACTGATCCGACAACGATTCAACAAGCAGTTTTTGAATTGTTAAATGATGAAAAGAAGTATCGGCAGATGGAACAGGCGGAAGTACCATTTGGGGATGGACACGCGAGCGAAAAGATTCTTAAAATTATTGAGAAATACTTATCACAACAATAAGAAAGCCTGTTTATGTAAAAAGAGTATCACCTTTAGTTTGCTTTAGGTGGTCGTAATGATCCACGTTTAACGATAATTGGTAATTGCTTTAGGGCATCGTAAACATAGTGAAGTTCCGTCTCTGCTTTCTTCTTATCAATTCCTTTAGCAGTCATAACAGCATCAGCAGCTTGCGCATAATTACGCTTATATTCTTGATTGATTTTATTCCAATCAACTCCAGCGAATTGTTGAGCTAATTCCTTATCATAGGGCAACTTTCCCTGAAGCATCAGAACCGCGATTCCAGGATAGCCAAGATAGCCTTGCCAGTAAGAGGCATTGTCATTTGAAGTATAAGTATTGTCGTGAAAGGTGACAGTATAAGTTTTTGCTTCATTAGAAGAAGTTACGAGTGCTTGATTGTTTTCGAGTTTAACGTGGCCGTCAGCAATTGCTGTATAAGCTTCTAAGATTTTTTCAATTGGTGGCAATTTCTTCATCATTTTAGGTCAATCCCTTCTTCATATTTATTATAGTTGGGATTCTCAAAATAAATAAAAAATTCGCACTGTAAGTTTACAGTCCGAATCCTATCATTTATTTATCTGCAATATCGCGATTATCTTTGAAGATTAACCACTTTGAGAAAATGTAATTAGCAATTACCACAATGACATTATCAATAAATTTAACGATAAATTGTTGGAGAGGATCATTGAATCCTAATAAAGAAACCCCAACATACATAATAATTATATCTAATACAAGTGTGAGGCCTCGGTAGAAATAGAACCGAAGAAACTCAACAATAAAGTCACTAACGGTAGTGTAATGTGATCCGAATACCCAGACTTTATTAGTGAAGTAAGCTACTAAAACCGATAAAAACCAGGCAATAACATTAGCTACTTGATAATTCCAATGAATCCCAGAACTCAAAATCTGGAATACTGCTAAGTTAACCACCGTTGTGACAACGCCCCAGAAAAGATAAGCGATGATTGACTTATATTTTACCCACAGATCCTTAATCATTCAAATTAGCCGCCTTTTCTACTAATTGCTTAGCGAAGGCATCGAGCTTTTGAATGTCTTCTTCATCTGGTGCAAGGTTAACTTTAATATTTTCAGCGCCCTTAGTTGCCCCTGTCTTGGCAAGAGCATCTCCAAATTTATCGACAGCAACACAGAAGTCATCCCCATAGAAAGTATCACCAGAGCCGGCAACCCCATAAACTTTGCCTGCTAGTTGTTCTTCTTGCAAGTCTTCATAAAAGTCAATTCCTTCTTCTGGAAGAGCTCCTTCATCATAAGTATAAGGACAGATCACACAAATATCAGCTTCTTCAAAGTCAGCTGGATCAGCCATTGTCATTTCAACTTCATCAACTTCTACTCCTAAATCTTCAAGAGCGTCGGTAATGATATCCGCAACGTCTTCATTATTACCAGTAATGGTTGCGTATACTACAAGTGCTTTTGCCATTTTATAACCTCCATTAAATTTATAACGTTCATATAGTATAGCACGGTTTACGATATCACGGCAGACAAGTGGTATACTATTTATGTTAGATTGTAAATAAGGAGATTGCGAAAATGATTAGTTTAAAATCACCTCGAGAAATCGATGCAATGGAAAAGGCGGGGGCAGCCTTAGCAGCAATGCACCTTGGCCTTCGTAAAATTATTAAGCCGGGCATCTCAAGTTGGAAGATTGAAGAATTCGCTCGGAAGTACTTCAAGGCTGCAGGGGCTAAGGCTGAACAAATTGGCTTTGAAGGATACAAGTACGCTACCTGTGTTAGTGTGAATGATGAAATTTGCCACGGATTCCCTCGTAAGAAATTAATTTTAAAGAAGGGCGACTTAGTAAAGGTTGATACAGTTGTTAGCGTTGATGGAGCCTTTAGTGATTCTTGCTGGAGCTATGCGGTAGGAGAAGTTTCTCCTGAAATCCAAAAGTTAATGGACGTTACTAAGAAGTCACTGTTTATGGGAATTGACCAATGTATTCCTGGTAATCGGATTGGTGATATTGGGGCAGTGATTCAACACTACACAGAAGATGAGAATGGTTATGGAGATGTCCGTGAATTTGTTGGTCACGGTATTCAACCAACAATGCATGAAGATCCAATGGTGCCTCATTACGGCGAACACGGTCAAGGCATCCGTCTTCGTAATGGGATGACCATTACTGTTGAACCAATGATTAACACTGGTACTTGGGAAGCTGATACCAGTGATCCAAGTGGTTGGCTTGCCAAGACTGCTGATGGCGGTTGGAGTTGCCAATATGAGCATACCTTAGTTATTACGAATGATGGGCCGAAGATTTTGACGTCTCAAGATCCGGAAGCGGATGCTGATTACATGTACGATGATAATTATGCTAAGTGCTTGGAACATTACCGTGAGATCGCAGAAAAGGTTGCTAAGCAGTTTGAAAATTAAAAAAGTGAGTGGGAATTAACTTTCTCGACAAGGCGGTGGGCTAAGGATAGAGCGGTGATTAGCACGGCACGGGCTAATTATCGTTCGGACTTAGCCTCGAGCCTTGTAGTTACGACGCGAAGCTAGCCTACGAGGATTTCCACGATATCGTAACAACATTCGTATAAAAAAGAGGCTGTTGAAAAAACAAAAGTTTTCTCAGCCTCTTTTTTTTAATGCTAATCATATTGATGCATATACTTTGAAAGCCGCTTTAAGCCTTCTTTTAAAGTTGCCTCTGGTGCGCAGTAGCCGAGGCGAACGTGACCTGGAGTATCAAAAGCATCGCCGGGCACGAGGAGAACCCCTTCGTCATGAAGCAAGTTTTCACAGAAGGTATGAATATCAACCGGCACGTCAAGCTTTGGAAAGGAAGTAGAGACTGCTTGTGGCATGATGACACTTGCTCTGTCTTCATGATCAATCCAATCCTTATAAATGGCGAGATTGCTAAGAACTAACTTTCGATTCCGAGCGAGAACTTGATAACGGTGACGTAAAACATAGGTAGCTAGTTGATCGTTAAAGACCCCTCCACAGATCATGGTGTAGTCACGGAACTTACGGAAGATATCGGCAACTTCAGCGTTAGTCGCGGTCCAACCGATTCGAACTCCTGGGACTGAATAAGTCTTCGAAAGAGAATTAGTAGAGATTCCCTTATCGTAAAGATCAATAATCTGCGCAAATTTTTCGGGATGATCAAGGGGCAAGTAGACTTCATCAACAAGAACATAAGCATCAACGGACTTGGCAATTTCAACGACTTGTTCGAGAAATTCTTTATTAAGAACCGTTCCCGTTGGATTATTTGCGTTGTTTAGACAAATCATTTTAGTATTAGGTTTGACCATCGCTTTTAGGTCATCGATTCGAGGGTACCAGTCATCTTCTTCATGAATATGCCAGTAATCGACATCTGCACCTAATGATTTAGGAATATCGTAGAGTTGTTGGTAAGAGGGGTATTCTGCAATTACATGGTCGCCAGGATTGATCAAGGCATAGAGGGCTAAGATATTTGCTCCTGTGGCTCCATTTGTTTGCAAGATATTTTCTGGATCAACATGGTGATATAATTTAGCAACTTCTTCTTTAAACTCAGGTGATCCTTCAATCCACCCGTAGTTCATTTGCTGCTTATCGAGCATCTCATAAAACTCTTCGCCATTGTTACCATCTAAATTTAAGAGATCGTGCATGCTTAAAGAGGCGATTGTACTTTGCGAAATATCATATGTCGCGCTCTTTTCCCACTTATTTAGCCATGCTTCGACACCAAAATGTGCTATTTCTACCATGATCTTTTCCTCCTTTAATTAATTGAAATTGTTCCGTTGATTACTAATACTAAGGAAATAACCGCGAAGACAGCGATAATCCCCATTGCCCATTTCTCTTTTACTGTGATTGAGTGATGGAATTCCTTACATGCCTGGACATAGAAGAAGAATCCGGGAATGAAGCCAACAGAAACGACCATTATTTCTTTCCAGCCCGAGAGAACCATCGCCATCAGTTCAAAGAGGGTGGCGATTAGTCCAATGGTAAATTGTCCCCATTCTTGGTGTTGCCAACTGTACATCATTTGGTAAATACCAACAAGGAGGTAACAGATCAAAATGGCAGCCGTACAAAGCGTATATGCGAAGTTGTAAGCATAAGTAGTGAAAAGTAAAGAGAAGAGGAAGATTGATTGAAGAATTCCGGTAATTACCAGGGCCCGTGTCGGTGCTTTTTTATCATTTACTTCACCCCATGATGTTGGAAGGGTTTCATCATCAGCCATTAGCATTAATGATTCAGCCGGTAGCATTGTCCACGAAAGCCACGAAACTAAAACTGAAATAATCAATCCAATGCTGATCAGGGCAGCACCCCATGTTCCAACCAGGTGTTGCATAATCGCTCCAAGCGCCGGTTGACCACCAGCTGCTAACTGTGCTCGAGTCATTACCCCGTATGGCAGAATAGAAACCACAATATAGATAACGAGTAGACTTACCAGGCCGAAGATGGAGGCACGTTCAGCATCAGTCCGTGTTTTGGCGCGACTAGAAAGGACCGAGGCACCTTCAACGCCGACAAATAGCCACATCATTACCATAATTGAGGCCTTTACTTGGTCATAGATTGAACCAGTTTCGATTTTTGAACTGAGATTCTGTGTTACATTGCCCCAGAAATCAGCAGTAAAGATCTTAGCCTTAAAACCAAGAATCACACAGATAACAAAGACAACTAATGGAATAATCTTGCAGATCGTCCCAATTGAATTGATGAATGCCGCTGATTCAATCCCTCGATTTACCAAGAATGTCAAAACCCAGGTTAAAATAATTGCAACAATAATTGAAAATAAGTTTTGACCATTGGCAAATAGGCTTGGGAAAAACGTTCCAAGGGCGCTCATCATAATTGTCGCAAAAGCAATATTACCAAGCCATGCTGAAAGCCAGTATGCCCAACCAGAAATAAATTCGCCCAGCGGACCAAAAGCCGCTGCCGCATAGCTGAAAATCCCCGAATCAAGATCTGGCCGCTTTTGCGAAAGATTAGTTAGGGAGAGAACTAAAGTCAAGACGCCGATTCCCACTATTATCCAGGCAATGATTGCTGGTCCAGGAGCCGCCGCGGTAGCTAAATCACTGGTAATTCCAAATACTCCCGAACCAATTGTTGACCCCACGATTAAAAGGGTTAGTTCTGTCGTATTAATACCTTTTTTCTCACTCATTTACTCCACCTCACGATCTTATATATTAGAGTGAAAATCACATGAATTTTCTTAATTTAATTATAGCAATGCGAGAAAACGCTATCAATATCATTAAGATTGAATGTGAAAGAAATTATTAAGTAATGAAAATAGTATACATCATTTATAATTAAATATACAAATTTATGAATAAATTTTGTCAAATTGGCATAAAAATACAAAAAGTAGTATGAAAAGAATGTGAAATTATGTAAAAAGACTTTTATTTTTTTAAAAGACGGCTATACTAATAATTATTAAATAATTTCTTATTTTTATTTAAGAATTCTAAAGCTTTGGAGGCATTATTTTGGACGAACAGAGTAGTAATAAAAAGATGATTACTACCTTTGGACTAGTGACGATGATCATTACCGCCATTTTTGGTTTTGGGAATGTTTCAAACGCCTACTTACAAATGGGTTACGGTAGTATTATTTGGTACGCATTAGCAGGGATTTGTTTCTTCTTTCCTTGTGGCTTGATGATGGCAGAATACGGTTCCACATTTAAGGATGCTAAAGGGGGAATTTATTCCTGGCTTGCCGGTTCAGTTGGTGAACGAATCGCTTTTGTCGGTACTTTCGTATGGTTAGCATCTTGGATTGTATGGATGGTATCAACGGCATCACGGATTTGGATTACCTTTTCTGCCTTGCTTTTTGGTAAGGATACTACCCAACAATGGCACGCATTCGGTCTGACCTCGACTCAATTGATTGGGGTTCTTGGGATTCTGTTGATTCTCGGGACAACTTGGTGTAGTTCACGAGGAATGACCGCCATTGCTAAAGTTGGTTCACTTGGTGGTATTTTTACAATTGTTGTTAACATTATCTTTGTTATTGTCAGCGTTATTGTTTTAGTCGCTGATAAGGGAATCTTAAAGCAACCAATTCATGGTGCTTCAACTTTCATTACGTCACCTAATCCACAATTCCAGACACCAATTGCTATTATTTCATTTGTTGTTTATGCTATTTTTGCTTATGGTGGTATGGAATCATTAGGATCGGTTACTGATAGTATGAAAAATCCTGAAAAGACATTCCCTCGTGGCTTGATCATTGCAAGTATCTTTACGATTGGGACTTATGTTTTAATGATTTTTATGCTTGGTTGGTCAGTAAATTATCAACAAACTTTGACTAAGAGTAGCGTTAACCTTGGTAATGTTACCTATGTTGTCTTTAATCAATTAGGGGTTACCATGGGGAATGCGCTTGGATGGTCGCACGGGGCGGCCCTTACTTTTGGACTTATCATGACGCGGATTGTTGCCTTTGCACAGACCCTTGGCTTCTTGGGCGCGTTGTTTATTCTGCTTTACTCCCCAATCAAGGCCTTCATTCTTGGTTCTAATCCAGACTTATGGCCAAAGAAGCTTACGAAACTTAACAAGGCGGGGATGCCTGCAAATGCAATGTGGCTTCAAGCAATTATTGTTTCAATTATTGTTTTCTTGGTTGCCTTTGGGGGCAATGCTGCTCAACAGTTCTACTTGATTTTGACTGATATGGCGAACGTTTCAACTTGTTTCCCATATATTTTCTTGATCGGGGCTTTCCCATTCTTTAAGGCGAAGAAGGATCTTGACCGGCCATTCGTTGTCTTTAAGAACCGTTTCTGGACAGATGTATTAGTATGTTTCGTTGAATTGATCTTAATTGTCGGAATCGTCTTTACGTTTGTTCAACCACTATTACAAAAAGATTATCAAACAGCTTTCTGGACACTTGCTGGACCAATCTTCTTTGCTATCGTTGCGTTGGTCTTCTATCAAATCTCCGCAAAGCGTCACCATGTTGAAGGGTAATTAACAAAAATGTGAGTGGAAATTAACTTCCTAGACAAGGCGGTGGGCTAAGGATAGAACGGTGATTAGCACGGACACGGGCTGATTATCGTTCGGACTTAGCCTCGAGCCTTGTAGTTACGACGCAAAGCTAGCCTATAAGGATTTCCACGATATCATAACAATATTCGTATAAAAAACGAGGCTGTTGAAAAAACAAAAGTTTTTTCAATGGCCTCTTTTTTATCCATTCTGTAATATTTGTCAGGTGTTCAGTTTGTTATAATTAAACCTATAAAATATTTTCGGAGGTTATTATGGACAAGGAACCGGGCAAAGGCAAGACTTTTATTGCGTTATTAATTCAACATATTACAATGGCCCAGATTTCAAGTTCTGCTGCTGTCTTAGCTTACTATACCTTGCTATCTATTTTTCCCGCTGTAATGGTAGTCGGAAATTTATTACCGATGATCGGAATTGATGCTAAGACGATTTTAGCCTACCTCTCAACTGCAATTCCTGAATCGGTCTATGATTTTATCCAACCGTTGATCTATGATTTCTTACGGCGGGGGAGTGGTGGAGTTCTGACAACTGGGGCTTTGATTGCTCTTTGGTCGACCAGCCAAGGGATTGCCGCTTTTCAACGAAGCGTTAATCATGCATATGGGATTGCAGAAAATCAGAATCCAGTGATGAACCGAATCGTCTCTTTTGTTTGGATGATTGTCGTCTTAGTAATTATCTTTACTATTATTATTTTATACGGTTTTGGGGAGCAGGTTCTTAAGAGTATTCAGCCAATTTTTAATTTTCGGCGCGATTATATTTCACTTTTCAGTTCTTTACGGTGGCCAGTAACTTTTGCAGTACTATTTATTGCATTAACCCTGCTATACTACTTTGTGCCAAATGCGAAGGTTAGGTTACGGTACGCCTTAGCTGGCTCATTCTTAGCTTCGTTACTGTGGATGGGACTTTCACGGTTATTTTCATTTTATACGATTATCTTTAACCATAGCGTAATTTCTTATAGAACGATTGGAGCCTTTATTGCCATGATGGTTTGGCTGGACTTTTCCGGATATATTATCATGTTGGGAGCTGCCCTTAATGCTGCATTGCAAGAATGTCATGAGGGTGAATTGCACGCCAAGAAACACTTTTGGCAACTGGTAGAAAGAAAGAATAAAAACAAAAATGGAGGCTAGGAAATTTCCCCAGCCTCCAAATATTGAAGATCTTTAGAACTCGATATTTAATTACTTTTGCTCATCGTTAAAGATAACAGTAGAAACAGTATCAACGTATTTTGCAGAAAGAGGCTGTTGGTAAATATCTTCACCTTCTTTAGTAAAGAGATGGGTTTGCGCGATTTCTTGCATTGCTTTCCGAACGGTTTCGGCATCGAGATCACCACTGGCATAGTTCAACTTTAATGAATGTTTTTTACCAAGACTGCCCTTGAAAGTTAAGTTTAATGTACGCATAAGTTATTTTCCTCCTTGAGATTAGTTGTTCATTGCGACTTGACTAGTAACGATAATGTCTGTATCAAGGCATTTTTCAGCAGTAAGCATTTCAATTGCCGCACTAAATTGTGCTACCTGTTCATTGGTGACATCCTCGACAATGTTGTTAAAGAGATGTTTAACGCCCTTGGGATGTTCACTGTTAGTGAGGGTGAGTTGAATTTTAGCGGACTTGAAATTACGAACCATTTGCATGATAAAAACTTCCTTTGTTTAATTTGATTTGTTAAGTAGCGGCCACTGCTTACACCTTTATAAACGATTAAAAATTGAGAATGTTAAGGAGAAATTTAAAAATGGCAAAAATTTCGAAAATTGAGGCGCAAAAACGGAAGGGTCGATATAATATATACCTTGATGGTAAGTATGCTTTTCCGGTTGCAGAAAGTGTTTTGATTCAGTTCCGTTTGATGAAGGGAACCGAGCTAGATGAAAAGCAAATTGCGGCCATTGCGACTGCTGATCAGCAAGCAAAGGCTTATTCACGGATGCTTGACTACCTTTCTTACCAGATGCGAACAGAAAGCGACATCGTTAAGAAACTAAAAGAAATTGATACACCGGAAGAGTTTATTGAGCCAATTTTAAAAAAGCTACGCGGTCAACAGTTAATCGATGACCATGCCTATGCAGCTTCTTACGTCCGCACGATGATTAATACGGACTTGAAAGGCCCCGGAGTGCTTCGTCAACACTTACGACAAAAAGGGATTGGCGAAAATGATATCGATGATGCCTTAACGCAATTTACTCCTGAAGTTCAAGCAGAATTGGTAAAAAAGTTAGCTGGAAAGTTATTTCGCCGTTATCGAAACCAGCCAGAGCGACGACGCGAACAAAAAGTGCGGCAGGGACTTATGACAAAAGGCTTCTCTGATAGCGTGTACGAAATGATTAAGGATGAAGTAGTTCCGCAACCTGATTCAGAACAGGAGAATGACCTTTTGGCGAAAGAAGCAGTAAAGCAATGGCGTCGTGTTCGTCGTTATCAAGGATACGAGCGTGAGCAGCATTTTAAGCAGGTCATGTATCGAAAGGGCTTTGATCTTGATGATGTCCAAAGCTGGTTAGATGAGCAGGATTTCCAATAATAACTTTCCAAGATTGGGAATTACTGGTATTATTTTAATGATTATGTTTAAAAACAATAATTAGGAGTAAAATAGTGAATATTAAAATCTTAGTGGCTGTCCATAAAAATTATCGGATGCCAGATGATCCAATGTATTTACCAGTTTTTGTTGGTAAAGAGATTCACCCGACTGTTAATCATACATTTCAGGGTGATAACACCGGAGATAATATTTCAAAAAAGAATCCGCACTACAATGAGTTAACAGCTCTGTACTGGGGATGGAAAAATCTTGATGTGGATGCATTAGGATTAGTCCACTACCGTCGTTACTTGACGATGGGACACTCAAAGGATCTTTCGACCATCCTCAATCATGAACAGGTTGAAGAGTTATTGAAAGATGCCGATGTAATCTTGCCAAAGAAGCGGCATTACTACATTGAAACAAATGAATCACATTACCTCCATGTTCATGAGCACGAGCCGCTTGAAATTACTCGGCAGGTATTAAAGGAGAAATATCCCCAGTACTTACCTGCTTTTGAAAAGGTAATGAAACAGACATCGGCTCACTATTTCAATATGATGATTATGAAAAAGCAGCCGTTGGATGAATATTGTACCTGGCTGTTTGATGTTTTAGGCGAAGTTGAGAAAAAAGTTGATTATTCTGACTATACACCATATGAGCAACGGGTCTTTGGATTTTTGAGTGAGCTTTTACTAGATACTTGGTTGTTGACTAATCCGCAATACAAGACAGTGGAAGTTAACCGGGTGTTTCTTGAAAAGCAAAACTGGCCATTAAAGATTGCAAAGTTCTTAAAACGTAAAGTCACCGGCCATGGTGAACATTAACGATTGGAGAGACAAGAATGCCAAAATTGTCAATAGTTGTTCCTTGTTATAATGAGGAAGAAACTATTCCACTTTTTTATCCGGCAGTTGAAAAAGTGGTTAAACAGATGCCAGTGGACACTGAGTATTGGTTTATCAATGATGGATCAAGTGATGGGACTTTAGCAGAACTACGTAAGCTGCACGAACAGGATCCAGAACGGGTTCATTATGTTTCTTTTTCACGGAATTTTGGTAAAGAGGCAGGGCTTTACGCGGGATTACAGGCCGCAACAGGTGATTATGTCGTTGTGATGGACGCTGATTTACAGGATCCACCAGAATATTTACCAGAGATGTATAAGGCTATTTCTACTGGTGAATATGATTGTGTGGGGATGCGGCGGACAGATCGAAAGGGTGAGGCGAAGTTTAAGTCTTTCCTTTCTAACCAATTCTATAATGTTATCAATAAGATTTCTGATACCAAAATTGTCTCTGGAGCCCGGGACTACCGGATGATGACGCGTCAGATGGTAGATGCAGTGTTGTCATTAACTGAATATAACCGGTTCTCAAAAGGTATTTTTAACTGGGTTGGGTTTAAGACTAAATACCTTCCCTATAAAAATGTCGAACGGGTTGCTGGGACAACAGATTGGTCAACCTGGAAGTTATTTAAGTATGCGATCGATGGTATTACCGATTTTTCTGAAGCGCCATTGGCAATTGCGACCTGGGCTGGTGGTTTAACGGCATTCATCTCCATTGTCGGGATGATTATTGTTATAATAAGAAAGATTATTGAGCCGGCTAGTAGTACTTTTGGCTGGGCCTCAATGGTTTGTATCATTTTATTCCTCGGCGGTATCCAGTTACTTTGCCTCGGAATAGTAGGTCGTTATATTGGTCGTATTTATATGCAGACAAAGAGACGACCGATATATATTATTAAAGAGAAAAAGTAGGGTTGAGAATCATGAGTGAGAAGGTAAAAATTAAACAACAAACTAAGAGCTACCTTTTCTGGAAGAGGTTCTTTGATATTGTTTTATCGTCAGGAGCATTAGTTTGCTTTAGCCCAGTATTTTTAGCTGTTTTTATAATGAATCGCTTTGGTGATAATAAGGGACCGCTGTTTTATAAACAAGAACGGATCGGCTGGCATGGCAAGCCCTTTAAGATTTATAAGTTCCGTTCAATGGTTGTGAATGCAGATAAAATTTTGGAAAATGATCCTGAACTTTATGCTAAATATGTGGCAAATAACTATAAGTTGGAACCAGAAGAAGATCCCCGGATTACTCGTTTGGGAGAATGGTTGCGTAAGACATCGATTGATGAAATTCCCCAATTTCTTAATATTTTACGTGGCGAGATGAGCATCATTGGACCGCGACCGGTTGTTAAGGCAGAGTTGGCCGAGTATGGTGACCGAGTTGATAAGTTTTTGTCAGTAAAACCGGGAGCAATGGGATTGTGGCAATCGAGTGGGCGGAGTAATATCCCATATCCAGAACGTTGTGGTGTTGAATTAGAATACGTCGATGAGGCTTCGCTAGGATTTGATATGAAAATAATGTTTAAGAATATTATTAGTATATTTAAACGTGATGGTGCGTATTAAGAAAGTAAACGATTTCTTTTTACAACAATGATTAGTCAAGTATGATTAACGATTATTACAATTAAGTTAAAAATATATATCTGAATAGTTACGATTACCTACAAAAGCTGTTATTTAAGGCTTTTGTAGGTTTTTTTGTTGATTTGCAAGGAGAAAGCACAACCAGTATGATATTAATCGTGAGAAAATTAAGTATTTAAGTTACAATTCGGTTTTAATTTTATGGAGGACAAGCTTATTTTTAAACCTAGTCATTTAAAATCAAAAGTTTTATCTACTCTTACTGTGTGTGGAGGAGCTTTATTCCTGTTAAGTGGGAATGCTGCTGCTGATGATCAAACAACTGATGTTCAACAACCAGTTACTCCTCAACAAACAACTAATGAACAACCAAATACATCCACAGTTGATGTACAAACACCAAATACATATAACGGAGTAGCAGTTAGTCCACAAGCTAGTGAAACTACTCAAAATACAGAAAATTATAATGTTGTTCCAACGCAGGACAATAATCAAGAAGTACAACATAAAGAAGCAACTCAACCAAAAAATCCCAACAATTATGGTTATTTAGATTCAGTTAGTTTATCAAACAACGAGTTGCAAGTTAGTGGTTGGCAAGCAACTAATCAAGCTGCAGACAAGCCTTACCATTACGTAATTGCGTATGATAATACGGTTAACGCAGAATTAGGTCGTCAACAAGTTGAAAATGTTAGTCGACCGGATGTTGCCCAAGCCTATCCAGATGCAACCAATGCTGATAATTCCGGCTTTAACTCAACTATTAAGTTAAATACAACTAGTGAAGATTATACTAACCACTCTATTAGTGTAATTAGCCGGTATAGTGATGCGACTAATGGTGAAGGTAATCATGTTGATTATTGGTATCCAGCATTTACTTTTGACCAAGGTAACTATGCTTGGCTAGATGATATGCATACTGAAAATGACCAATTGCATGTTAGTGGTTGGAATGCAACTAACCAAGCAAACAACAAAGATTACCACTATGTAATTCTTTATGACACAACTAAGGGTCACGAACTTAGCCGCCAGTTAGTAGATGAAACGGCTAGCCAACGTCCAGATGTTCAAAAAGCATATTCAAATGTTAATAATGCCGGTAAGTCTGGTTTTAACGTTACATTTGACTTGTCAAAATTATCCTTTGATGCAAGTGACCAATTACAAGTAATTAGTCGTTATAGCAATGCTGAAAATGGTGAAGGTGACCGAGTAGATTACTGGTTTGCACCAACTAGTCGTGAAAACCAAGGATACCTTGATAGTGCTAACTTTAGCAATGGGCAATTAGTAGTTAATGGATGGCATGCAAATGATGCTTCTACCATTGCACCTAATCATTTCTTGATTCTATTTGACCAAACAGCTAAAAAGCAAGCTGGCGTTATTAATGCTACCCAAATTGATCGTACAGATGTTGCAAATGCCTTTAAGAACATTCAAACGGCTAATCAAGCCGGCTTTAGTGGTACTTTCAATGCTGACACTATTATTCCTGGTCATGAATACTCACTTGTTAGCCGTTATTCTACTTCTGCAAACGGTAACGGTGATACCGGTCACTATGTAGATTATTGGTTCAATGATCTTAAGTTTGATCAAGCTCGGTATAGTATTGATTCATTTACTCAAAATGATAATAATGGCTTTCACGTAACAGGATGGATGGCAAGTGATTTTGCTATTAATCGTCCTAATGCTTACGTAATTCTACTTAATAATGGCAAGGAAGTTACACGAAGCAAAGTAACATTAACTGATCGTTCAGATGTAGCAGCTGTTTATCCAAGTATTTACAACAGTCGTAAGAGCGGCTTTAGTACAGACTTGAACGTTGATCCAACTAGTTTGAACGGTGAACTTTCCTTTGTTTTACGTTTTACTAGTTCAGAAGATGGAAACAGTAATTACAGTGATCAATACACTAGCAAATATGCTACTAATACTGGTTATTTCGATACTGTTGATGTAACTGATAACCAAATTAAGGTTGCTGGTTGGCATGCAAGCACCCAAGCTAATGGAAAAGATTACCAATTTATTATTGTTTTAGACCAAAATGGTCATGAACTAGCTCGCCAGGCTGTGAATACAAAGAATATTACTCGAGATGATGTTCAAAAAGTTTATCCATGGCTTGAAAATAGTGATAAGTCAGGGTTTGAAACTGTTGTAAATCTTAATGATCAAATTAATCATAAAGCGGTTCGTTTGATTCACCGATTCTCTAACCAAGCTAATGGTGAGGGTAATTATGTTGATTATTATTCTGATTTAGTATCTGTTCATTCTGAATTCCAAAATGAAAATGGTTCTACTTATTACTACGATTCACGGACAGGTGCTAAACAAACAGGTTGGGCAAATATTAACAATAATAATTACTACTTTGATCCATCTACTGGTGCTATGTTCACAGGTACCCATACGGTGGACGGTAAGTCATATGATTTCGGTAGTAATGGGGTTGCAGTGGAAAATGATAAGTGGGGCTGGCCATTCCCTAGTACTGGTGAAGGACACTTCTCTGGTGCTCAATTATTTGGGGTAAACGCTGGTGGCCAATTCCGTATGAATGGATTCCATGATGGTCTAGATTTTGGCTCAATTGACCATCCAGGTGCAGAAGTGCATGCTATTCATGGTGGAAAAGTTACTCAGATTGGTTATACAGCTGGTTTAGATTGGTACGTATTAGTCGATACCGGTGAATACCTTACTGTTTATCAAGAAGCATTCTCTAACCGGAACAATATTCAAGTTCAAGTGGGACAACAAATCAACGTTGGAGATGTAATTGGCCGTCGTGACACATCTCACCTTCACATTGGTGTTACTCGTCAACACAACTTTAATATTGCTTTGGCTAACTCATTTAACAATAATGGTACTTGGTTAAACCCATTGGATTTAATCCGGAATGGTTCTAAGTAATAAAAAAGCTGCTTATTGTTAATTAACATTAAGTGGCTTTTTTGTAGGGAGTTATGGGAGATAACAATGGAAATAAAGAAACACTATAAATTATATAAAGATGGTAAAAATTGGTGCACAATGGCTTTAGCTGTTGCAGCTGTTTCAGCGGGATTAGTATTGGGAAATACGAATGTAAAAGCTGATACGCCGACTGATAATGTACCGGTAGTTAAAACTACTAATCCTACTATTGGGGATGCCACTGCAGAGCTAGCTAGTCAAGAAAAGGCTGCTCAAGCAAAGGATAACGGGAACTATGGCTACCTTGATGCTGCTCAAGTTGTTAATAATAATGACTTGCACGTTAGTGGCTGGCAAGCAACCAATCAAGCCGCCGGCAAGGACAATCGTTATTTAGTGGCTTATGATAGTACTACTAATACCGAATTAGGTCGTACATCGGTAACCGAAAATGTAGCGCGTCCTGATGTTGCCAAGGCTTATCCGGATGTGGTTAACGCTAAGGATTCCGGTTACCAAGCAACGATGAATAATCTGGACTGGAGTAAGGTTAAGAGTGTTGATGACCAGATTCACATTGTTAGTCGCTATAGTGATGCCGCTAATGGTGAAGGGAATCATGTTGATAATTGGTCGCAACCAATTAATCTTGATAAGGGAAATTATGCTTATCTTGATAATTTTGGTGTTAAAGATAATCAGCTTCAAGTTTCTGGTTGGAATGCGACTAATAAGGCATTAGGGAAAGCTAATCACTATGTGATTTTATATGACCGCACCGCTGGTCATGAAATTACTCGGGTAAAAGTAGAACCTACGGTCCGTCCTGATGTAGCGAAAGCTTACTCCCAAGTGATTAATGCCAAAGATTCTGGTTTTAATACAGCCTTTTCACTGGCTGGCATTGACTTAAACCATGAACTGCAAATTATCAGTCGCTATAGCGATGCTGCTAATGGTGAAGGAAACTATGTTAGTTACTGGTATGCCCCTAAGAAGTTTGCGCCAGCTAACACTAGTAATCAAGGGAGTCTTGATTCATTTAATCTTAGTAACGGTCAATTAATCGTTAGTGGCTGGCACGCAACGGATTATTCTCAAGTTGAAAATAGTCACTACTTGATCCTATTTGATAATACAAATAAGACGCAAGTTAAGTCTATTAAGGTAACTAATGGTGCCCGTCCCGATGTGGCAAAGGCTTATCCTACAGTAGCAACAGCTGGGCAATCTGGCTTTAATGCTAATTTTGGTACAGTAAATCTTACCCCAGGTCATAGCTATAGTCTTGTTAGTCGTTACTCGACGTTAGATGGTGGTAATGGGGATAATGGTCAAAGTAAGACTACTGATTATTGGTTTAATCCTGTAACGTTGGATCAACAAGCTTCTTATGTTGATAGCTTTACCAAGACTGATAATGGCTACAATGTGAAAGGCTGGATGGTCAGCGATCAATCAATTAACAAGCCTAATGCTTACCTTATTTTATTGAATGATGGTCAAGAAATTGCTAGGACGAAGGTCGAACTAACTGACCGTCCTGATGTAGCTAAAGTTTATCCAAGCATTTACAACTCGCAAAAGAGTGGCTTTAACGGTGAATTTAAGGTGGATCCAGCTAAGGCAAACGGCACCCTTAAAGTAATTATGCGGTTTGCTGGTGATGATGCTAACCAAAATTACAGCGATCAGTATAGTCAAGATTATCCAACGAATGCTGGTAATTTTGATAATATTCACGTAACAGCTAGTCAGGTTAGTTTGAGTGGCTGGCATGCAAGTACGCAAGCGGGTAATAAACCATATGAATGGTTGATCGTTCTTGATAATAATGGTCAAGAACTTTACCGCCAAGAGATTACAGATAAGGACCTTGGACGAAATGATGTTCAAAATGTTTATCC
>NZ_JAJGUA010000025.1:0-25214 GCF_020784695.1 Limosilactobacillus secundus | reverse complement strand
GACTTCGCAAATGTTTTGCTTCAAATCACATCGTGATTGAAGACCCTACACATTTGATTCGTCGAAACTTTGTTCAGTTTTCAAAGGTCTACCCGTTGACTAATCAAGCAGCCAATCACCATATTTATTATAACATGTATCAGATCAGCTTGTCAAGAAGAAATTTTAATTATTTTTGAATTTCTTTTGATTGATAACTCAATCAGCAACTTTATTAATATATCATGTCATCAATCAGATGTCAACAATTATTTTTAACTTTTTTGTCAAACAATCTCAACAGCACTTAACTGTTTTGACAACGATAATTACTATACATGGGTTTTCATTCCCCGTCAACTGTTTTTTCTAAAAAATTAAAAAGTATTTTCAAGATCATATAAACAGTTAAAAACTTCAATAGCAACTAGGTCAATATCATCAAAGCGAAAACGCTCATAAGGACGATAGCGAACAAAGATAAATTCTTCCCTACTATGGATATAAGTTACGTCACATAATGGAATACCAAATTTTTCAAATGTCCGTTTCTGTCGATCTCTTGAATCATCGTTTTGCATTGCAATCAAACGTCTGATAATCACTAATAATTCTGATTCTTTCACAGTAATAGTCCTCCTTCATACAAATAAAGGATCGTGTCTTCACACAATCCTTTTTCTATCTTTTTACTTTATCAGGTTTTACAAATACAGCTACAATTCCGGCGAACATTCCGAAGTAATATGTAAGGAGTCGCCATAAGATCATTGCTAAAACCAATTTTGTATTTGAGTGAATAAAACTTGCAAAGAGAACGGAAAAACTATATTCAGCTCCCCCTGCCCCTCCTGGAATTGGGAAAAGCGAAATAATCATAAAAATTAAAACGTGCAAGCTGAGCACCATCACAAAATTAACATGGTCAATTCCAAGCGCAAGCATAATAAAATATGGGATTGCATAGTAAAAGAATAATTGAAAAATAGTTACTAAGCAAACCTTAAGCAACTTCTTATAATCTTGCTTCATTCGGAGACTCTCTTGATAAAAAGTATCCACTTTTTCATTTAAGACAACTTTCATGTGCTCATATCGATCGGCCTTCATAAAAATGGCAGCTGGTTTGATAACGAGATTCATTAGTTTTTTAGTAAAACTATACCAGTACATCACCATTAGCAAGCCGACAATTACTGCTAAGTGAATTAAAAAGCCAAATATCACCAGTAAGGAAAGAGCATGGAGTTTCTCCGCAATAAAATGAAAGCCAATTAACAAACTAATTAAGAAGTTAACAACAATCATTGCCTGAAATACAACAAACTTCATTAATAGAACTGAACTTGCTAATCCCCCATCAACACCTGATTGAATCATTGCCACTAATTGCGCTGGTTGTCCCCCTGTTGAGAATGGAGTAATTCCATTAAATAGTTGTTCAATTAATGGTAATCGTAATGCATCCTTCCAGGTAAAACCATCGTGACGATCATTCATAAAAATCTTTACGACAACCGCTTCTAAGCCTAAATATAAACAAATACAGCCAAGTGCAACGAGCATCCATCCCCAATTAATGGCAGAAACATCTTGTAACAATAGGTGGATGTTTGAGTTACGTAATGAGTAGCCGAGAATTCCAATTCCAATAATTAGCATTATGCTTAACACTAACCAATTGCGCCTGCTCACTAAGCCTCCCCCTTTCGCGCTTGCTCCTGATAAAACTTAGTCCAAACAGCTGCTAAATGTTCTTTTGAGTACTCCTTAGCAGCTCGCTGGGCTTGAGTTTGCCAATGTGCCAGTCGTGCAGGATCATTGCGTAATAATGTCAACTTCATTTGCATCTCATTGACATCTTTAGCTGGCTCGTAATCCCCTTCAATAATAGAATGATAAAGGTCAAGATCGCGCAACATTACTGGTATCCCACAACTAAAGGCCTCCAAGACAGACATTGGAAATAGTTCATTATATGAAGGTAAAAGAAATAGGTCGGCAAGATTATTCAGCTCAGCAATCTTATCCCGCGAAACAATTCCTGTAAAATGTAAATTAGCTGGTGGATTATCTACTACCTTTTTTAATTCACTATAGCCATCTGTTAAACGACCAAAAGAAAATCCGCCAGCCCAAAAAAACTCAACGTCTGGATTTTGTCGAGCAAGGCGAATAAAGTCGGGGACCCCTTTTCGTTCTTGAACCTGGCCGCTTCCTAATACCACAAACTTATCGGCAGCAATCCCATATTTTTTTCGAAGAGCACTCCGGTTAACAGCTGAATATGGATGGAAACGATCGTTATCAACAAAGTTAGGGATATAGGTAATCTTTTTTTCAGGAATCCCATATGCTACTAACTGCTTGATAAAAGATGGATTCACAACTACTAACTGATCCATTCGTTTATAAAAGGCAATAATATAATGATAAAAAAGCCCGCGAAACGGTTGCGGGATTGTCAGGCTTCCTTCTAACGTCTCAGGAAGAAAATGCACATAGCCAATCTTTCGGCCCCGCTTTTTTGAAAAAGTTGACAGGTAAAAAAGAGGGTCGATTGTGTGATAATGACTGATCTGACTCTTCCCATAACGGTTGATTTCAATTTCAAATTTGTCACTGCACTGGTTGCGCAACAAGTTAATTAATTCAAGATAGGCGCTTCCTACTCCTTGTCCCGCAACCTTATCTGCAGATGAAAACATTGTTATTTTAATCATCATTAGCTCCTTGGGCGGTGAAAAAGACGATGCGATTTTTCAGCTTGATTAAGTTCATCATGGACGGCCATATCGTTTTGACAATCTTGGTAGAACTTAACAACCTTTTCAACAAAGACTTCTGCTGAAATTTCATGTAGCTTCTGTTGCCGTCTCTCCCTTGATTCTGAGTTTTTTGGTTGGTTAAGGTAAAACAGGACACCATTAACCAAGTCAGCCCGCTTTTGAAAACTAATGCCAATCGCTGAATCGTCAATCAATTGGTCAGTATATTCACTACGCATAACCACAATTGGCAAATCTGAGGCAAGGGCTTCATCATAAGTCAATCCTTGTGATTCAGAATCGGAGGCGGAAACAAAAACATCTGCCATTTGGTAATAATGGTAAACTTCATCATTTGATATCTCACCAGCAAAACTAATATTGTCATTAAGCTGCATTTCACGAACCTGACGCTCCAGAGTATGTTTTGCAGGCCCATCCCCAACGATAAGCAATTGTGCATTAGGCTTTTTTGCAAGAATATCTGGCATTGCTTCTATCAATGAGTGGATATTCTTTTCATACGCTAAGCGACTAAGAGAAAGCAAAACTGGTGTCTCTTCACGATAGCCTAACGTTGCCCTTAAATTAGCAATTTCTTCTGCTGAATCTCGTTTACTATATACCCGTAAATTAATCCCAGTCGGAATAACACGAATTGGCGATTCAACATGATAACTGGTTAAAGTATCCAAAACACGGTCGCTTGGAGCAATAATTCCAGAAATATTTTTTAAATAAAGATGCGCAAGCCGAGCAACATCATTCGGCTTAAGAATATGCCCATTCGCAATATAGTGGAGATAATCCTGATACATCGTATGGTAAGTATGGAGACAGGGAATATGCAAATGCTTGGCAACTGTCTTTCCCATAACTCCAAGCGCAAATTCAGTTTGATTATGAACTATATCTAATTGGAACTTTTTAGCAAGCTTAATGGCTCGAAATACGCCACGCACCGCAATTCGACGATCAGAAAACGAAACAAAAGGAATGCTTGCAAAGCGGTATATCCCATTTTCAACATCATCATGTTTAGCCTTAGGATCAGTTGTCGTAAAAATATATACATGATGTCCCTGAGCAATCAATTCATCACGAAGCGTCTTAATCGAAGTCGCCACGCCACTCACCTGAGGGAAATATGTATCTGTAAAAATACCAATATTCAACCTAACTGCTCCTTTTTCATCATAAGTTTTCTAGATAATAATTAGTCATAACTGCTATTATACTAAAGCATTCACTGAACCGCAAAACAGATTTAAGAATATTCTAAATCTTCCTCCTAATAGTAACAAGACTCGGGAAGCCTGATTAAGATTTCTTTACAAAATCTTTTAATAGTGAGAATAAAAAATAACCCTCTTGACGTAGTAAATAATCAAGAAAGTTATATTCATTTATTAAAGTTTTACCTGCGGAACATACTTTTCCACTAATTTTTGGACCGCTGCGGCAGTTTCAGCATGAATCGCTCGGTGAACTAATGGTTGTAATTTGCGCGTGTTCAACTGGTTAATTAAAGAACGAACACGTAAAATCTGACTACTGCTCATTGAAAATTCATCAAGCCCCATTGCCATTAATAGAGGAACCGCATAAGGATTATTAGCCATCTCTCCACACATTCCGACCCACTTACCTTCAGCATGCGCAGCTTCAATCACTTGCCGCACCATCCGTAAAACCGCCGGATGAAGTTCTTGATATAGGTATGCTACTTGCTGATTTCCGCGATCAACAGCGAATAGATACTGAACAAGATCATTACTGCCAATGCTAAAAAAATCAACATACTTTGCAAAATGTTCAGCCATAACCGCAACTGCCGGAATCTCTAACATCATGCCGACTTCAATGTTTTTAGCAACTTGAATACCTGCTTGCTCAAGCTTTTCTTTTTCATCGTCAAGAATTGCGCGCGCCGCTTGAAACTCTTCAATTGTTGCAATCATCGGAAACATAATGGCTAACCGCCCATAAACAGATGCACGAAGAAGGGCGCGCAACTGGGGACGTAATATTTCCGGGCGTGCCAACCCAATCCGAATAGCACGAAAACCTAAGTAAGGATTGTCCTCATGAGGAAGAGCAACCATCCCCAGCTTTTTATCGCCGCCAATATCAAGCGTTCGCGCGACTACCCGTTGTCCGTTCATTACCGAAACAAATCTTTTATAAGCATTAAATTGCTGCTCTTCAGTTGGCAATTCATCCTTGCTCATATAGAGAAATTCTGTTCTTAAAAGGCCAATCCCCTCGGCGCCATCCTCTTGAGCATCAATAACGTCAGCAAATGTTCCGACATTAGCCCCCACTTCAAATCGACGTCCATCAGCACTCACAGTTTGCTTATCTTTTAACGCACCCCACTTTTGCTGCTCCTGGATAAATTTACCAGCTAACAAACGATAATGCTCAACCTCTTCATTCGTTGGATTAACAATCACTTTGCCATGAATCCCATCAACAATCAGCAAGTCGCCATCATGAATAATCGTAGTAGCATTCTTGACGCCAACGACAGCTGGTAACGAAAGCGTCTTACTCATAATTGTAAAGTGAGAAGTGCGTCCACCATTAGTTGTAACAATCCCTGCAACATATCGCTTATCAAACTGGGCAGTATCAGTAGGTGTAATATTATTAGCAACAAAGATCGCGCGGTGGTCTAAAATTCCTGGGTCTGGTAAAGAAACATTCAATAGGTGACTCAAGACTCGTTTGGTCACATCACGCAAGGCGGTTGCCCGCGCATATAAATATTCATTATCATTCTTGCGTTCAAAAATACTTAAATAATAATCTTCAACACGTTTAACAGCCCACTCTGCAGTATCATGATGGCTATTAATACGGTCAATAATCTTCTTTTGTAAAGTCGGATCATCTAAAATCGCAATTTGGGTATCAATAATCGTCACTGCCCGTTGACCTAGCAACTCATGGGCACGCTGAGACAAATGCTGAAGTTCAGCCTTGCTTAACGCAAAAGAATCATGAAGCCGGGCGACCTCATGATTCTCATCAGCTGTATGCTGTTTTTTTATAGATAGATCTGACTCTACTAACAGGTGTGCCGGAGCAATCGTAATACCACTACTAGCAGCAAGTCCGGTTAGTAGTATAGACATTAGTCAGTCAATCCTTCTTTCTTCATAGTTTCAGCAACGGTGTCCAAAGCTTCTTTTTCATCGTCACCATTGGCAGTAATAGTAACCTTAGCGTTTTGACCAACACCAAGGGACATTACACCCATGATTGACTTCAAGTTTACACTCTTACCTTCGTATGAAAGAGTAATATCAGATGAAAACTTTGAAGCAGCTTGTACCAAAATAGTAGCTGGACGAGCATGAATACCAGTTTCTGAAGTAATTGTAAATTCACGTTTTTCCATATTAATCAGTCTCCTTCGAGCAGATATAATTAATTTATTATCAGTAGCTTTACCACTGATACACCTCGATAATTACATTTTAGCAATTGTAAGCGTTAAATACAAGGCTACATCTTGCGATTTATCGCTCTCTTAATTGATAAATAATTTTACCGCCTCGCTGCGCTTCGCCTTCAATTTGCGAACGGTATGCATACGAGTGAAAAATCGGTTGAAATTTCTGAAAATTCTCGGGAGTAATTACAAAACGATCAATCTTTTTATTTCGCAAATCATCCAATAATTGTTCAAAATTTTCTTCTGCCATTCAATCACCTCAACATAAAATTCTATCTTCTCATTATACACGAAATCCCGATCATCCTTCTATTTTAGCATTCATAGCTAAAGAGTGCTAAAATCAAAGTGAGCTGTTTTCGGCATTTCTAAGTAATTAGTTATGTTGGAAAAGGTTACTCTTTACTTAAAGAAAATATTTAAGTTTTATGGCTTGCTTTGCGATAAAAAGTAAGTATAATATTAATCAATGGTCAAGAAAGGTCAAACGCTTTCTTGATAAAACTATTTTAGGAGGTATTAAATTCAGATGCAATGTCAATACTGTCATCAAAATCCAGCTACGATTCATCTTCAAATGAATTTTAATGGACAACGGATTCAAATAGACCTCTGCCAAAATTGTTATCAAAAATTACAAAATCTACAAACAGATATGATGAATGGAGGTAACGGAATGAATAATTTCGGTTTTGGAAGCCTCGAAGACTTCATGAACGCAATGAACAATATGCAAAGTCAAGCGGCCGGTGCTAATGGTCAAAACATGAACAGCCAATCCCAACGGCAAGGTGGCGGCCGGAATGGAAAGGGAATCCTTGGTCAATATGGGATCAACCTTACTGATCTTGCCCGCCAAGGTAAAATTGACCCAGTCATCGGGCGCGACAATGAAATTAAACGAGTGATTGAAATTTTAAACCGCCGGACTAAGAATAACCCGGTCCTAATTGGTGAAGCGGGGGTTGGTAAGACTGCCGTTGTTGAAGGCTTAGCTCAAGCAATCGTTAGCGGCCAAGTTCCCGAAAAGCTTGCTAACAAGGAAATTATCCGACTCGATGTTGTTTCTTTAGTTCAAGGTACTGGAATTCGGGGGCAATTTGAAAAGCGGATGCAACAATTGATGGAAGAAGTTCGCAAGAATAAGAACATTATTCTCTTTATTGATGAAATCCACGAAATCATGGGTGCGGGAAATGCTGAAGGCGGGATGGACGCTGGAAATATTCTTAAACCAGCTCTCGCCCGTGGTGACTTCCAATTAGTTGGTGCTACTACCCTTAATGAATACCGAAAAATCGAAAAGGATGCAGCTCTTGCACGGCGGTTCCAACCAGTTGAAGTTGATGAACCATCAGTTGAAGAAACAATTCGCATCTTAAACGGGATCAAAAATCGTTATCAAGATTACCATCACGTTAAATACACAGATGACGCAATTGTAGCAGCTGCTAAACTCTCTGACCGCTACATTCAAGATCGTTACTTGCCCGATAAAGCTATCGACTTACTCGATGAAGCAGGATCAAAGAAGAACTTAACACTTAAAAATGTAGATCCAAACGCAATCGAAAATGAAATCCACACAGCTGAAGCACACAAGCAACAAGCAGCTGATAACCAAGACTATGAAAAAGCAGCTTTCTACCGCGATCAGGTTGCTAAGCTTGAAAAGGCAAAGAAGGAAGCTGAAGAAAACCATACTGAAGATTCTGCAACCGTTACTGTTAAGGATATGCAGAGCATCGTTGAAGAACGGACAAATATTCCAGTTGGTGACCTGCAAAAACAAGAAGAAAATCAACTTCGCGACCTTGATAAGAAGCTTGATGAACACGTTATTGGTCAAACCCAAGCAGTGGATAAGGTTGCCCGTGCCATTCGTCGTAATCGAATCGGATTGAACAAGTCTGGTCGCCCAATTGGTAGTTTCCTCTTTGTGGGTCCTACCGGGGTTGGTAAGACTGAAACCGCTAAGCAACTTGCCCTCCAATTGTTTGGTTCTAAGGATGCCATGATTCGGTTCGATATGTCTGAATACATGGACAAGACCTCTACTTCTAAATTAATCGGGGCTGCTCCTGGTTATGTTGGTTACGAAGAAGCTGGACAGTTGACTGAACAAGTACGGCGGCACCCTTATAGCTTGATCTTACTTGATGAAGTTGAAAAGGCGCATCCAGATGTTATGCACATGTTCTTACAAATTCTGGATGATGGTCGTTTAACTGATTCTCAAGGACGCACTGTTAGCTTCAAGGATACAATCATTATCATGACATCTAATGCCGGAACTGGTGATTCAGAAGCAAGTGTTGGTTTCGGTGCTGAGTCTAATGGTAGTACTCATTCCATCATTGACAAGTTGACAAACTACTTCAAGCCAGAATTCTTAAACCGGTTTGATGACATCGTTCAATTCAATGCCCTTTCCAAGGACGACTTGATGAAGATTGTTAACTTAATGATTGATGATGTTAATAACATGCTTGCTGATAAGAACTTGCATATCGAAGTCACTAACAATGTTGAAGAAAAATTAGTTGATATGGGCTTTGATCCAAAGATGGGTGCTCGTCCTCTTCGCCGAGTAATCCAAGAACAAATCGAAGACCGGATTGCTGATTACGTTCTTGATCACAGTGACGCTCATAAATTAGTTGCTAAACTTGATGATAGTGGTGACATTGTTGTCGAAGAAACTAAAGAAGTACCAACAATTGCTTAAAAATAACTAAGTATAAAAAACGAGGCTGAATTTTTCAACCTCGTTTTTTATATTACGCTCAATTTACTTCCAAACGACGGCGGACCTCCAATACCGGAAGAGCAACCATTGGAACAATAATAATCGCCAATATCAATTCAGCAAGCCCATTAGTCGCCATGACTGTTTCTAAAGCAATTAATAAATGATTAACATTTACCCCATAAGTTTGCGCAACTGCTGGAGTACGATAAAATAGATAAATAAAGCCTAATACCAAGCCAGTATTAGTAAGAGTCCCTACTATTGCAGCACTTACCGCGGCGATATATTTTGCTTTGACCAAACAACACATAAGAATAAAAGTATATCCTGCTAAAATCCCAATCATAATGCGAGGAACCACGGAAACAAGCGGGTTAACAAAAACTAAGGGAGCAAGCGGACTACTTGGTGCCACAAATGCCCGCACCCAAGTCAGGAGCCCCCAAATACCACCAATAATTGCGCCATCAACGGGACCCAACACAATTGCCGCAATAATGACTGTTACATGAAGGGTCGTAATACTAAGCGGCCCCAGCGGAATGTTGCCAAAAAATGGGACAAAATCTTGTAAGAGAATAATTGCGATAAAGATTGCTAATGTCGTATTATGCCTAATTTGTTGGTGCCGTGTTTTTGCCATTTTTCTTCTCCTAAATAAATTTGAATAGGCTTATTGTAATAAAAAAATCACCTATTCGCAATTCTCAAGAGAAATATGGTCGTTCCTTATCGTGTCAACTACTAAAAAGCGCTATAATAATAGAGAATTAAGGTTACGGAGTGTTAATAATGATTGACAAATTTAAAACAGGAAATCCTATCTGGGTTTACTATAATGATATTGATTCAGGAGCAAACCTTACCGTTCCGCAATTACTACGCGGATTTATCGGTCAAGAATACCAAATTGAACAAAAACAATTTCCTAATTACCGCTATGTAAAGACTGAAGGTGAAACTAAGGGAACATTCGATATGCGGCAACGAATTGTACACCTTTTTTATCGAAAACAGAATTGGGGAGAGGTCCAATCAATTGAAATGTATCTCCACCTCGATGCCCCGACACAAGTATTTGATACAGCTGGTGGAATGCCAGTCGGTGCCCCGCTTCCTGCTGATATTACAGTTAAATCCTTCCACCGAGTTGCGACTAAGAATGGTCAGTTTTGGTATGAAATTGGCGCTGATCAATGGATTAAGTATGATCAAATGCACGTTGTTGACAATCCATTCAACCAGGATATACGGAAAGAAAAGTCAAAACTCATTAATAATTTAACGGTAATTCCCTTGAAGAATGTTCAAGCCAAAGTTGATTATCTCCATAATAAGTCAATCAATGTTTATGATGCGCCTTATGGAAATAAAGTGGCAGAAATTCCAAATGGGGAAACAATTACCCTAATTGGAAAATTAAACGATAATGATGAGATTACCTGGTACCAAGTAGGTCGCAAGAAATATATTACTAGCAACTACATTCAAATTGAATATCCAGAAGATGATGAATAAAAAAGCGAGAGGCTGGGAGAAAACTTTTGTTTTCTCTCAGCCTCAACTGCTTTTATGAACAATAGTAAGATAACGTGGAACTAGCTTTGCGTCGCCACAAGGCTGGAGTTTAATTCTCACTCACTTCTATTAATCCCGCCGTAATTGAATTTTATTATTAAAGAAACGCGCTAAAGCATAAACGATGATTAAGTAAATAACCAAGATTACCCAACCAGTAACGTTTGAGATTATGATTGACTTAAAGACACCACTAGCAGAAAGCGCTGGGATTAAGCCAACCAGTGAATAAGCTAACATCATCAATAATACTAGGCAAGCTATCGGAAGCCCAATTCCTACAATCCATTTCCACCGACGATTTAATAAGGCAAAACCATTACCAATTGCCATCATCGTTAAAGAAAGACTGAAATACGATAAAAGACTATGCCAAGTAGAAGTAAAGTCAAACGGTGCATACCTCAAGTCCACCAGTTGTGCGATAAACCAAACTACTAATGTCATTAGGAAAAGAGACAAAATCCGCCCTTGCCATAGTGCTTTACGAGAAATACCATTTTGAATTGCCCATTTAAAGTCAGTATAAGGAGTTACAAGGAAAATCGCCATCAAAAGCACGTTTAAGATTGATGAAGCAATGCTTGGGAGGGCATGGAGACTAACCAAAAAAGACTCAAGGTTGTGTGAAATGATTAATCCAAGCAGGTAGATTATTAATGCTATTCCTAGCCCCCACCCTAAGGCAATTCCTGTAGCATGACCCGCTTGTTGAAACATAGTTGAAATAACGAGGTTCCTCTTTTGATTTTCCATTAGTATTCTCCCCCATTCGTTAAGTAAATGAATAAATGTTGCAAATCATAATGACCAATCTTAACTTGATCAGGAATCACACGCTGTTCATCTAAATGATCAAGTAAGTAGGCAGTCTTAATATTCCCCATCATCTCTGTTTTAAGAACTTTTAAACCTGCCGTATACTCATCAACCATTTTTTCTGGACCACTAATCGCATAAGCCTTGGCTAATAAACCATCTGTACCTTCATTAATAATGATGCGGTGTTGATCCATGATGAGGACATGTTCGACTAATTGTTGAATTTCTTCAATCAAGTGGGTTGATAAGACAAAAGTTCGTGGTCGTTCTTGATAAGTCTTAACTAATTCTTTATAGAAGCTATCACGATGATTAGCATCTAAACCTAAAATCGGTTCATCTAATAAAACGTAATCGGCATTGACTGCTAAAGCGACGATTAGCTTGGAGGCTGTCCGTTGCCCCGTCGATAAGTTAGTAATTTTCATCCGGTCATTCAAGCCAAAAACCTTTAGGAGACGCTTTGCTAGGTCATAGTCAAAGTTATTATAAGCGGCATCAGCCAAGTCAAAGGTTTGACTTATCTTCATGTGACGCGGATAAAGATTAACTTCACTCATCAAAAAGATCTTGCTGAGGAGGTCATCATTGTTATTAACGTCTTCATTACCAATTTTTACTTCTCCGCTCGTTGGAAAAATCCGGTTGCTCATAATATTAAGAAGAGTCGTCTTCCCTGCCCCATTCCGGCCAAGGAGCCCATAAATTTTAGCAGGCTCTAGAGTAAATGAAATATTATCCAATACTGTTTGACGTCGATACTTTTTGATAATGTTTTTAACCATTAATTGATCCATCGTTCTCACCTCGTTCGATTAAGTCTAATAAATGCTGCTTGGTAATCCCGAGCTTACCCGCTTCAACTAACAAACTCTTTACATAGTCGTTATAAAAACTTTCTTTACGTTGTTCCATAATTTTTTGTTGTGCACCTTTTTTTACAAACATCCCTAGTCCACGTCGCTTTTCTAAGAGGTCTTTATTAACTAAAATATTCATCCCCTTAAGAACTGTTGCAGGATTGATATGCAATTGCTGAGAAAGCTGGGTCGTTGATGGTACCTGCGAACCTTCATCAAAGCCCCCAGAGAAAATCATCTCTTCAAGCTGGTCAGCAATTTGCTGATAAAGCGGCGTCGAATCATTAAAGTCGAAATTCATAAGTGCACCTCCTTCTTGTTTAACACTCCATTACTTATGTAACTAAGTATATATGTAAAGGAGAGATTTAGCAAGAGGGTAAAAGAAAAAACTTCCTGCTCGGCTGAGGAGGAAGTTTTTTAGGGAAGTCATTAAATCTAAACAACCAGATAAAAATGTTTTAAATACGATTCCTAATTGCCCATGCTGGATCAATCCATTCACCATGTCCAGTCGCTTGGTTTGGATCAGTCCAACTTGGTACAAATGAATTTTTAAGGTCAACACCATAATTTGGACTAGTATTGATTCCCAAATGAAGATGATCCTTGTCACGGTAGCCAATTACTTGGCCCGCGTAAACAATATCGTTTGGTTTTACAGTAATCTTATTCCGGTTACTAAATGCTTCTTGATAGACATAAAGGAAGCGACCATCCCAAATCGTTGTAAACCACCACATTGTTTGCCCGTTATTATCACGAACCGTATTAACATCTAATACGCGACCACCATGAACGGCATGAACAGCTGAACCAGGGTGGTCCTGGGTCCCAAAGTCTAAGCCATCATGGTAGCCATTCTTGCGAATATTGCTGGTATAGCCAAATTTTTGCCCCTGATAATGCCAACCTTCGCCAGACTGTGGGAACGGCCAACTCCATCCATCGTTTTGTGGAAGCGCACGGGCAATTCCATCATTTCCAAAGTTATAGCAATGACCATCGACCCAGTTTATTCCGGTATACATTTGACCATGCAATTGATCATTGTATACCCATAAATCATCTGGATCTGGTTGGCATTCATAGCCATCAGAGAAATAATAACGGTTCCCATTAATTGTTCGCCACCCAGTTGCTAATTGACCATTTACTGGATCATAATAAACGGCCCCACCATTAAGACTCTGGAAGCCATCATTAATGTCAATTTGTGGAGACCAGAAATCTAGATAATTACCATTGCCATTTGCATCATCCGTATAACGATGAATAACTTTAATTCCCCGATGATTCATTGCTGCGCTAACAGGTAAAGTTGCAGCAAAAGCCGACTTATTGTTATTAAGCCATGACGTATTCGAACTATTTAGGTTTGAGTTTGTATTATCTAATTTGACTCGATAGAACTCATGACCATCAAGGCCAACAACAATTAAATATTGATAAGGTCGGCTATTTTCACCGATTGCTTCATGCCATCCCTTAATATTAATACTATTGCCGTCCAAGCTAACATTAGCATTTCCCATATTTGTGGAGTAATTACCACTAAATTGATCAGTTACTCCCTGGTTAAGATATGGGTTGCCATCAGTAGCTGCTGAAAAACGTAATAAGATTTGAAGATTACCGTTAACTAGTTTATTGAGTTGATCTGTACTTAACTTAATATCCGTACTGAAACCACTCTTTGCGCTCCCATACATTGTTAGGTATACTCGTCCAACATCGGGACGACCAGTTAAGGATAACTTTTGACGGGTAATTTCTTTTCCATTAAATAAAACAATAAGGTAAGGATTCTGCTGAACTAAACTATTATCGCTTGCCATCCATCCCTGAACATGCAATCCTTGATCAGTCATCTTTACTTGGTCAACGTAAGATGCTGTTTGGTTTAAAGTAACTGGTGATGACCAAAAATCAATATGTTGACCGTCATTACCGTTACCATTTGGATCTGCTGAGTATCGACTAACGACTGAATATTGATGACCTGGTTGGAGTGAATTCAAATTAAAGGTTACATTAAAGCCTGCATTTTCGGCATTTAAGACGTGTGGATAGACTTTAGCAACATCTGGGCGAGTAGTCCCATTAATTTTCATTGATGCCACTTGCCGATTAGCTGTTCGATCAAAAATGATAATAAATCGGTTGCTGGCAACGTTAGATAAATCACTAGCATGCCAGCCTGCAACGGTTAACTGACCAGGTTCACTAATATTAAAACTGTCAAGCCAGCCCTCATTTACTCGGTTAACTGGTGCAATTCTTCGTGGTGCAAACCATTCAGTAACGTAAGATCCTTCTCCATTAGTAGCATTACTATACCGGCTTAAAATCTGATATTGATGGTTAGGATCAAGATTAGCAACATTAAAGACTGCTTTAAAGCCAGAACTATCTGCATTCATTATGTTTGGATAAACGCGGGCAACATCTGGACGCGCTACTTTCTTAACTTCTTGGCGACTAATTTCATGGCTGGCAGTTTGATCAAACAAAATTAAGAAGTGATGATCACGATTAATCGAACCATTAGTGGCATGCCAGCCTGCGACAGATAACTCACCATTTTGAACCTGAAATTGGTCTAAATTACCATAGTTGCTTTTATCAATTGTAATTGGTTGTGACCACCAGTCCGTGTGTTGTCCCTCACCAGTTTGCATATTGCTATAACGGCTAACAACTTGGATAGAATCATTTTCATCATGCATATTTTTAGTATTTAACTTAATATTTGAGTCGTAGCCAGAGTTAGCAGCATTATATACATTGTGAACCTTTGCAACATCTGGACGAGCAACATTATTTATTACTTTGCTTCGTCCTAATTCTTTATTTGTTGTATTATCGTAAGCAATTACAAATCGATTCTGTTCATCAAGGGACTGGTTAGTTGCTTGCCAACCAGTGACTTGAAGTTGGTTATCATTAAATTTAGCCTGATCAAGATAACCATAATTACCATTATCTTGATGATCATAGGTTTGATCATTAGTTGGGTTATTAATCTTTTGAACTTGGCCAGTTGATTGCGGCTGTTGAGTATCAGCAAGCACGTTCCCACTAAATACTACGCCAGTTGAGATCGCAATTGTAGTTATTGTCGCAACAATCCATTTTTTACCACTTTTATATAACTTAAAATGTCTTTTATTTTCCATTTTAATCTCCCAATTTATTATTAAACAATAAAAGGGTTAGAAATGTTCCCCAACACTTTAACCCTTTTTAAATCTTAAGCAAATACCCGTCTGATACCTGCAATTACATTACGTTGACCATTAATAATTGGTTGAACCATTACTCTTGGTGGCCAGCTTTCAATTACTTGGTTATTACCGAGGTAAATCGCAACGTGCCAAATAGTATGGGTTCCTGGTTGATAGTAGAAGACAAGATCCCCACGTTGCCGATCATTATATGAAACATTCATAAAGTGCGGATCAGCAAAGAGGTTTCGAGAATTCCATTCGTTGCCAGGGAAGCCATGATAGATGGAACTGCATGAAGTTGGATTAATTCCACCAGCATATAGAGCTTGCATTACTAACCCAGAACAATCAACACCGTAAGCTGGAGATGAAGAACATCCTGCAAGCCATGGTTTACCCATGTATTGATATGCCTGACGAATCATTGCTTCAATATGATCTTGACGTGAAGCACCAGCACCTGCTCCAAGTGGGGCTATGTAGCTATCAATACTTGTCCACTGATCAGCAGGCAAGCCTAATGCAACCCAGGTGTTATAGTCAACCCAACCAGTTGCTGGTAAGCCATGAGCCCGTTGAACACTCATTACCCGGTAAGCATCAGCAGTAGTGTAAGTGTTATGTTGATAACCAGTCCCAATTCGATCCTTAACTAGTTGCGTCTTGATTCCTTCATAACCAGGGCCGATGTTATGACCAACGGGGCCACTTGGTTGGATTTGACTATAGTTAATTTGGTACATCCATGAAGGATTTTGGTAAAGATTTAAATATTGATTAGTAAGCCATACTTGCGAATAGTTTTCTTCACCATTATCTGCGTTACTATAACGACTGACTAATTGCATAGCATCGTGAGCATATTGACCATCAATATTAAAGTCAACTGTAAATCGAGCATTATTTGCGCCTAAGATATTACCATAAACGTTATTAATATCTGGACTGGCAACATTAGTTACTTCTTTTCGAGCGATTTCACGCCCCTTACTTAAATCCCATAAGATTACAAAGTGATGAGAGTTAATCATCGATGCATCATCAGCGTGCCAACCAGAAGCAGAAATAGTTGTGCCATTTTGAGTAAAGTGATCTAACCATGCCTGATTATTATTTAAGTTCACATTATTGTTATACCAATAATCAATATGGTTTCCTTCACCATTCTTGGCATCATCAGTATAACGACTGACAAGAACAAATTGGTGACCAACCATTGCTGGAGTGATGTCGAACGTTGTACTGTAGCGTGATTGACCAGCATTTTGAATGTTACCATATCCATTTTGGGCAACATCAGCACTAGCAGTTACTTTCACATTTTCACGAGCAACTTCACGATTTGCAGTCTTGTCAAATAGAATAAGATAATGGTTCTTTAAGAGGGCGGAAGCATCAGCTGCATGCCAACCTCTTACTACTACTTGTTTATTTACACCATTAACGTGGAATTGGTCAAGGTAACCAGCTTGATTTGTATATACGTCTACTGCTTGATTATACCAATAGTCGGAATGATTCCCTTCACCATTCTTGGCATCATCAGTATAGCGACTAACGAGAACAAGTTGATGACCGACCATTGCTGGAGTGATATCAAAGGAAGCTGCAAAACGTGCTTGATCAGCATTATTAACATCAGCAAAGCCATTTTGGGCAACATCTGCACTTGCTATTGTCTTAACAGCTTGGCGAGCAACTTCATGATTTGCAGTCTTATCAAACAAGATTAGGTAATGGTTAGTTAATACAGTAGATTGATCATTAGCATGCCAACCACTAACAACCACTTTGTTAGACTTATTATCAATTCTAAATTGATCGAGGTAACCAGCATTTTTGTCTTTACCTAATTTAAGAGAATTATTAAACCAGTAATCTGAACGATTTCCTTCACCATTCTTGGCATCAGAGCTGTAACGACTAACAATCGTTAATTCATCGCCTAACATTGCTGGGGTGATGGTAAAGTTAGCACTGAAACGGGAATAATCCGCATTAACAATTTCATTAAAGCCGTTTCGTGCTACATCCGCACTTGCCAAGGTCTTAACAGCTTGACGGGTGATTTCCCTATTCTTAGTTTTATCAAAAAGAATCAAGAAATGGTTGGGCTTGTTGACAGACTGGTCATCAGCATGCCAGCCAGAAACTTCAATATTGTTACCATTAACTTTGAAGTTATCTAAATAGGCAGCCTTAGTTTGAATCGCAGGATACCAAAAATCGGCACCACCGTTTATTTCACCGTTGGCATCATTAGTATAACGTGAAACGAAGCGGACCGAAGAAGTATTATTTAGACGATCTACTGGAATCGAAGCTTTAAAACCACCATTTTCAGAAATCGGAGCTTTAGGGTAAACCTTTTGAACATCTGGACGACTAACTGTCTCTACTTTTCCACGATATAATTCTTGATTATTATCACCATTTAAAGCAATTAAGTAATGGTTCATTCCTGGTTGATATTGATTTGTAGCATGCCAACCACTAATATCGATTGCGTTAGTGGTGGCAGTATCAGCAGTTACTGTATCGATATAACCAGCATTTACTGGCGTTTTATAATCAACATTTGTCTGTTGATCGGCCTTTTCAGATGAATTATCTTTCACCTGATCGCCAGAATTACTATTGTTATTCCCAGCATTAACTTGTCCATTTTGTGGTGAAGATGTCAAAGTAGTAGTTGGAGCTGTTTGTGTTGCAACATCAGCGTGAACATTTGTACTAGCTAATGAAACTCCAGTAGCAACTGCTACAAGTGTAATCATCATTGTGCACCAGTTTTTTCCTGCTTTAAAAAGCTTGTAATGGCACTTTTCCTGCATATATATTACCTGGCTTTCTACTAAAAATAGTTTACTAAACACGTTAATTAAATCACAGGTTTAATGATTTTTAAATAGTTTTTCATTTTTTCTTCACAATTTTCAGGCAAGAAAATAAAGCAATTATGAAGGCCAAAAACTTCATAACTACTTTATTAATTATTATAACTTCGCCGTTAACTTCACATCTGGATACTTTTGCTTAAACCAGTTTTCGGCAAATTGATTTTCAAATAAGAATAGTGGCTGATCATGGATATCCTTGACTAAGATGTTTCGTGATGACGACATCTTTTCATCTAATTGGTCTGGATCAATCCACCGGGCAGTCTTAGTTCCCATTGGTTCCATGACAACTTCTGAATTATATTCATTTTGCATCCGGAACTTGAATACTTCAAATTGAAGTTGACCAACTGCACCGAGAATATAATCACCAGTAGAATAACTCCGGTAAAGCTGGACAGCCCCTTCTTGAACTAATTGATTGATTCCCTTGTGGAAGGACTTTTGTTTCATCACATTCTTAGCAGAAACCCGGACAAATAGTTCCGGCGTAAATTGTGGTAACTTTTCAAATTGAATATCTTTTTTACCATTGTAAATAGAATCACCGATTTGGAAGTTCCCAGTGTCGTACAAACCGATAATATCACCGGCAACAGCTGTCTCAACATTTTCACGGGTATCGGCCATAAATTCAGTCACATTTGATAACCGCATTGGTTTTTTAGTCCGTGATAATGTAACATCCATCCCCCGATCAAATTCACCGGAACAAATCCGGACAAAAGCAATTCGATCACGGTGACGAGGATTCATGTTAGCCTGGATCTTAAAAACAAAACCAGAAAATTCGGGATCAAGGGGCTTAACAACATCACCATCCTCAGTTTTGTGGTCACTTGGTGCAGGTGCAAACTGTAAGTAGGTCTCCAAGAAAGTCTGGACCCCAAAATTAGTTAAAGCAGATCCAAAGAAGACTGGTGTTTGGTCCCCTTTGGCAATCTTTTCTTGATCGAGTTCATTACCAGCAACTTCAACCAGTTCCATGCCGTCCATTGCATCTTGCCATTCACCATCACCAGCTAATGGGTTATCGCCCTTAACATTACCGTCTTCATCTAATGGTAAGTATGGATTATTTTCATCAGCCGGGTGAGTCAAGGCAACACGATGGTTAAAGCGGTCATAGATTCCCTTAAACTGGTGACCCGAACCGATTGGCCAGTTGATTGGGTAAGTCTCAATTCCTAATACGTCCTCAACTTCATTTAAAAGGTCTAATGGTTCGCGGGCATCTCGGTCAAACTTATTCATAAAAGTAAAGATCGGAATTCCCCGCATCTTACAAATTTGGAACAACTTCTTAGTCTGCGGCTCGATCCCCTTCGCACTATCAATAACCATCACAGCGGAGTCCACCGCCATTAATGTCCGATAAGTATCTTCAGAGAAATCTTCGTGCCCTGGAGTATCCAAAATATTGATTCGCTTACCTTGAAAATCAAACTGCATAACAGATGAAGTAACAGAGATCCCCCGTTTCTTTTCAATCTCCATCCAGTCCGACTTGGCAAAGTTACCGGTCTTCCGTGCTTTAACGGTTCCGGCTTCACGAACTACTCCCCCAAAAAGCAAGAGTTGTTCAGTAATCGTTGTTTTCCCGGCATCCGGGTGAGAAATAATGGCAAACGTACGCCGTTTATTAACTGCTTCAGCAAGTTCTTTTGGTGACATTAAATTTTTCCTTTCCTTATTTTATTCTCGTGAAATATCTCTACTATATTATTACAATTTTTTATGAAAGTCTATTCTTAGAAAAAGTTACGGAAAGTTTAAAGTATTGAGATATATTTGAACTTAGGATTAATTTTCTGCTATATTAATAAGGTTAGAACTTATTTTATTGAGGTACTTAGTATATGGATAATAACAATAATAATGAATCGCGGGAACATTATCGTAAACGGATGGAAGAACGAATCCAACGTGACGTTAATGAACGTAAGCGTCGAAAACGCGAGGAAGCACACAACAGACGAGAAGAACGTTGGCGACAAGAAGAGCAGGCGTTACCCGATTATCAACCACCAAAAAAGCATCACTACCGAACGCCAAATTGGGTGCGCGCTTTAATCGGGTTACTAATTTGTCTAGTAGTGGCTGGCGGATTTTACGAATATCATAAAGTGCATTCAGTTGCCAAAGGGGTGTTTGGCGCTGGTGATGGAAAGATTAGTAAAAAGTTACAAAAAGGTGAACCAGTTTCCGTCCTAGCCATGGGAACAGATGTCGGAGCTTTAGATCGTGGTAACAAGGGTGGTAATACCGACTCTTTGGAACTATTTACTATCAATCCGAAAAAAGAAACAATCACCATGACCAGTATTCCCCGTGATATCCTAGTACGGGTTGAAACTAGTGATGGCCCTGATTACGTTAAAATCAACGCCGCCTATTCAATCAATGGACCAAAGCAAACTGTAAAGCAAGTATCAGAATTACTTGATGTTCCGATTGATTACTATGCAGTTATTAACATGGGGGTTCTCAAAAAAGTTGTTAATTCCGTTGGCGGGGTCGAGGTCGATAATCCATTTGCCTTTGACTATGAAGGCCACCACTTCAAGAAAGGTAAACAACACCTTAATGGATCAAATGCGTTGAAGTATTCCCGGATGCGGTATGATGATCCAAATAATGATTACGGTCGTCAAAAACGACAACAACAAATTCTAAAGAGCGTTATTAATAAGTTCAAGGCTTCAGGTTCAATTGGTGCAGCTAACAAGATTTTAGACGCTGTTGGTGATGGAGTTAAGACCAATATCCCAATTGATGACATCGCTACACTTTACGGTAACTACCACGGTGCAATGAACAATGTTAAGACTTATCACTTCCAAGGGCAAAACGCAACGATTGAAGGAGTTTCATTCCAGATTGCTAGTCCTAAAGAAATTAACCGGGTTTCAAAACTGGTACGAGCTCAGCTTGGCTTAAAAGCTAAGAACGTTATTAACCACGAAACGAAGATGTACAAATCACAACCGCACTATAATGGTTACAATGAGACTGACTTCATCCTCCCGGGGGGTGCCAGTTACAATGATCCTGGTAGTGGTAATGGAAGTGATGAAGTTATTGGAAGCTCTAGTTCATCACGACGGAGTGAAAATGAGACTGAATCATCTTCTTCCACCTACACAACTGAGAATAATGAAAGTTATAGTGAATCTCAAGCAGTTCCGGCAACTGGAAATCAAACCCAGACTGCTCCTACCCAGCATCATTATTCTATCCCTCAATATCACACTTATAATGGCTATCATTCAACTTATACTCACCCAACATATGGTAACCATTATGGATATACACATCGGTATTATTAATAAAAAAGCATTTTCGCGAGTTTAGACGAAAATGCTTTTTTATTATTCATTTTGAGTTTTATCACCAGGATGTTCAATTCGATAAATATCAAAGAAGTATTCACAAACAGTCTTGATAACGGCATAGAACGGAATGCATAAGATCATTCCTCCGATTCCGGCAATATGCCCCGCAGCAAGTAACAACATAATAATTGTTAATGGGTGAATCTGAAGCGTCTTTCCGATGATATTAGGGTAAACAATATTTCCATCAACTTGTTGAACAACGATCACCACCACAATTACCCAAATAATCTTATTTGGTGCCATCGTTAAAGCAACAAATAATGCTGGAGCAATCCCAATATAAGGTCCGATATATGGAATGATATTAGTTAAACCAGCAACAATTCCGAGAACAATTGCCAGCGGCTGGCCAATAATAACGTAACCAATTGAGGTAAATACACCGACAAATAAACATTCAATCATTTGCCCAGAAATATAGGAAGATAGAGTTGAATTCATTTTGCCAAGCAGGTCATTCACTTCTTTTGCATGGTGGGGAGAAAGCCATTTTTGAATACTTGGAATAAGTTTAGAACCATCCTTAAGCATATAAAATAGCATTACCGGAACAGTAATTGTTACCACTGTCACGTTTGTCAGCATACCAATGATATCTCCGACCCGCGTTGATAGGCCCTGCAAAACTTTTTGCGCATATCCAGCTAGTTGGTGATCAAACTGCCGGTAATATGCATTTAGATCCACGTTTCGCAAGAATGAATGCTCAATTGTATCATTAATAAGGTGTTGAATTCCTGTGACCGTCTGTGGCATGTTACGTACTAATGTTGAAATTTCTTTTACAACTGGTGGAATTAACATGGCAATTCCACCAATAACAATCACAATCAATAAAAGTACGATTAATAAGCTAGCAATCCCACGATTCATATGAAAACGCCCAATTTTGATCTTCATAAAAAGTTTTAAGACTGGGTTTAGCATATAATATAGGAATCCAGAGATAATCAATGGAACAAAAACTACTGATATAAACGTTAAAAACGGCTGAAAAATAAACTGAATTTTTGTACACATCCAGATTAGAGTTGCCACTGTTAGTAATAGCAATGGCCAAAATAGCCAATGATAAAATTTTTGCTTAGACATAGTTACTCCTTAATAAAAAACCTTCTAAAATTGTACCTCAATTCTAGAAGGTTTTGTTTAAAGATTTGAAATTAAAGATGAGAATATTCGTATTTAACTAGTTCAAAGAAATCCTTCATTGTATATGAAGTGCCAAAGTAACGAGATGCGCGATTAGCCCAATAGCCATCTGGATCAGTGTGATCAGTCTTTCCATTAGCAATGTATTGAGTAACATTGTGGTGAGACCATAATGTTCCAGTTCCGTTTGCTTGAGCTAAACTAGGTACCATTCCATATTCATTCATCTTATATGCAGTGTAGTAAGCTGCGTTTACAAGTTCTCGGGCAAAATTATTAGCACCATAAACCTCAACTTGTTCAAACTGAACTGCTCGTCCATTAGCTGGATATGCAGCACCCCAAGCTTCATGATCTGTAGGAGAAATTTCAATAATTTGATCTCCATCTACAAATGCGTGAACAAAGGCACTATTGTAATGTGCTTTTTCATAGTTAATCTCGCCCCAAATACTATCATTAGGGTTAGCAGTTTCATGGACAACAACCATGTTTGGTTTCCCATCTTCTGTTTCACTATATACATCAGTAGTATCAGCTGGAATTACATGATTTACAGTAATATTCGCATGGTTAATGTGATTATTTAAAATATAGCGATTAATTCCATTTTCATTTAAATTGAATTGCAAATTTACTAGAACAGGATTTGATGATAAATCTATAAAATTACCATTTCCATCTTTATCATCAGTTAACCGATGAATAAAACGAACTAAGTGCCCTTGCATTTTAGTTGGAATGTTCATTGTTACTTGGAAGCCTGACTTATTTGCTCCTTCAATATAAGGATAAACATTTTGAACATCATTTCGTCCAAGGTCCTTATCTGTAATCTCTTGGCGGTAAAGTTCTTGACCATTATTATCAAGAACGATCAACCATTCATATGGTTTATTACCCGCTTGCGTACTTGCATGCCAGCCACTCAAACTAACCTGACTAGCTGTTACGTGAATATTATCAAAATTACCAGCATTCGTTGGATAATCTTGACTATACTGATCGCTGTAATTTTGGTTAGCATCATCACCAGCAAACCGCATAATTACTTTAAGGGTGCCGTTTGCCTTAGCTGGATCCACCTTAAATTCACCGTTAAAGCCACTCTTTTGCGAGTTGTAAATGCTTGGATAAACTTTAGCTACATCAGGACGGTCAGTTAGTTCGACCTTCGTCCTAGCAATTTCTTGACCATCATTCAATAAAATAAGGTAAGCATTAGGCTTGTTAATTGATTGATCGCTGACCATCCAGCCTTTCACATTGTAGCCATTATCAGTCTTGGTAAAGCTATCAACATAAGAAGCTTGTTGATCCAACGTTACAGGATTAAACCAATAATCAGTAGTCTTACTTTGACCATTATCCCCATTACCACCATCTAACGTCGAGTAACGACTAACAAGACTATAGCTATGACCTGGGGTAAGATTTACTGTACCAAAATTAGCATTAAAGCCAGATTGCCCAGCTGTTGCTACTGTAGGATAAGCCTTTGCCACATCGGGACGGGCACCATTAGTTACCTTAATAGACTTAACTTGCGTCTTATTTGTATTATCAAATAGGATCAAGTAGTGACTATTTTCAACTTGAGAATAATCCGTTGCGTGCCAGCCACTAACGATTAATTGACCGTTACTAAGATTAAATGAATCAAGACTCCCTTGATTACTAGTGTTAGCTGGCGCAAACTTCTTAGGGGCATACCAGTAACTAACATAGTTTCCTTCACCATTAGCAGCATCGCTATAGCGACTGATAATTTGCAGTTCATGGTTTAAGTCAATGCCAGCCAGTGAAAAGGCTGTATTAAAACCAGAATCTTTGGCATTAATCACTTGGGAGTAAGCTTTCGCTACATCAGGACGGACCGTAGGTTCTACTTTTACCCGAGTAATTTCATGACCAGCGGTGCGGTCATATAAAATCACATAGTGATTAGCTTTCCCTAATGCCTTATTAGTCGCATTCCAACCAGAAACTTGAAGCTGATTATCTTTAACACCAAAATTATCAAGATAAGCATAATTTCCCTTATCAAGATTAATTGGTTGCGACCAATTATCAACATGATTCCCTTCACCATTAGCGGCATCACTATAGCGACTAACAATGTGAATCTGGTCATCAACACTCTTAACCTTACTCCAGTCCAGATTATTCATCGTTGCTTGGTAACCGGAATCCTTAGCGTTAACCACATCCGGATAAGCCTTGGCAACATCAGGACGCGCTACATTTTCGGTTACCGATGTACGACCTAATTCGGTATTAGTAGTACTATCATAAGCCACTAAATAACGATT
>NZ_JAJGUA010000024.1:0-155310 GCF_020784695.1 Limosilactobacillus secundus | reverse complement strand
GGTCATATGATGCCAGATCATGTGCACTTGTTAGTAAGTATTCCGCCGAAGCTAAGTGTATCGCAGTTTATGGGATACTTAAAAGGGAAAAGTGCATTAATGATGTTTGATCGACATGCAAACTTAAAATACAAATATGGGAACCGACATTTTTGGGCTGAAGGCTACTACGTAAGTACAGTTGGATTGAATGAATCCACGATAAAGAAGTATATCCGAGATCAAGAGAAACATGATATAGCAATGGATAAGCTAACAAGTGTGGAATATTCGGACCCTTTTAAGGGTAAGTGAAGTAGTACAAACACCGCTTAAAGCGGTGGCAAAGTAGTCAGAGCATTTTGGCTTGAGCAAAGCGAAAGCCAGCGCCTTGAGACGCCGGCTTTTATTATCGGCTTATAGCCGATGTGCAAACCACCCGTTTGACGGGTGGTTATGATTAATAATATTCTTCAATACAATAATTTTTTTGATGGCACTTATTGCATGTAAGATACCTTGTATTAGGGGTATGACGTGCAAAAAGCCAATTACTAAACGATACTCTAAACTGATGAGAACAATGAGGACAGATATAGCAAGTATGATGGTAATAATTTATGGTAATATACCAAGTTAAAGCAACTGTAATAAGGATTCCTAATAATAACCATATCAAATTTCCTTGATAAAAAAGAAAGTAAAGAATACTGCCCCAAAGAATGAAGTCGATACTGATACCAATAAGCAACAATTTAATTCGTAGCTGTTTTAACTTCTTTATCTTTTTGATCTTATCAAAAATGCTTTGACTGATATTTCCTGGGAAATCAGAATGTTTATTTAAAAAAGTTTCTAGTTGAGATAGACTTGCTAATTGCGCTGAAGCATCCTTAATTTCTTGCTGGAGCTTACTTCGTTGGTTAATAATTAGGCTTTGTAGGGTATTATTGTCAGTGTCATTAATAATCTGTTGAATATCCTTTAAGCTGAATCCTAGTTGTTTATAAATTAGAATTTCTTGAAGTTGTTTAAGATCATGATCGTCATAATGGCGCAATCCATTTTCTGTTCGTTTAGCATGAAGCAACCCCCGGCGATCATAGTATTGGATTGTTCTGATTGAAACATTACATTTTTTTGCTAATTGACCAGTCGTATACATGTTAACCACTCCTTTCATACTATTAAGTGTAGCTAATGACGTAAGGTCGTGGTCAATAGAAAAAAGAAAAGAGAGTGGGACTAAAAACTCGCTTGCGAGTTTTTAGTCCCACCCCCACAAGGATGGCTACGCGTCAAAAAATGAAATCACAAGTGACTGCTGTCTTTCTTTACGTTTTAATTTTTAATAATCAAATAATTCTGTTGAAAGGTAACGGTCACCGCCATCGGGAGCAACAGTAATAACTTGCTTACCCTTACCAAGCTTTTTGGCAACTTCAATTGCACCCTTGATATTAGCACCAGCCGAGATACCAACAAGAATTCCTTCTTGGTGACCGACTTCGCGTGCCATTGCAATTGCGTCATTGCTCTTAATTTCAATGATTCCGTCGTAAACATCAGTATCAAGAACTTTTGGGATAAAGCCGGCACTGATACCTTGAATCTTGTGCTTGCCACCTTTCCCTTCTTTTAATACTGGAGATTCTGCTGGTTCAAGAGCATAAACCTGAACATTAGAATTAACTTTTTTCAGTGCATGACCAACCCCAGTAAGCGTTCCTCCAGTCCCAACACCAGCAACAAATGCGTCCGGAATATCATCGCCAAATGCTTCAAGAATTTCTTTTCCCGTAGTTTCTTCATGAATTGCTGGATTTGCTGGATTATCAAATTGCATTGGCATAAAGTAGTCTTTTTCTTTAACTAATTCTTCTGCTTTTGCAATTGCACCTTTCATTCCGTCGGCACCGGGAGTAAGAATGAGTTCGGCCCCATAACCTTGCATAAGTTTACGGCGTTCAATACTCATTGTTTCTGGCATGGTGATGATAAGATGATATCTCTTAGCAGCCGCAACCATGGCTAATCCAACACCGGTGTTTCCAGAGGTTGGTTCAACGATTGTTCCCCCTGCTTGTAATTTACCGTTTTTTTCCGCTTCTTCAATCATCGCGAGGGCAATCCGATCCTTAATTGAACCGCCGGGATTAAAGAATTCAAGCTTTACATAGACATCTGCTGCATCTTCAGGAACAACGTGATTTAACTTAACAATCGGAGTATTACCGATTAAATTTACGATTGAATTTGTGATTTCTGTCATATTAATTACTCCTCGTATTCTATAAATATATCCTTACGGATTTTGCTACATTACACCTTGTTTTCTGGTCACCGCATGATAACCTCTAATTATCATTGGCTTTGGTCAACTGGTATAGGTTAATACCTCCTGTAGTTTTTAACTACTTATGAAGTCTGCCGCCCAGCCAATCTACTGATTTTCGAACTCACATGCTGTATCGATTAGATAGTTTACTAATTCAGAGTAGGATTAGGTGCAGCTTTAACTCTCTAACCAATGAATACTGATACTTGCGAGGATGTTTTTAGTGATTGTAATTAGGGGCTATCATGCAGTGATCAGATTAAGACCAGTAAATTTTAATGAAAGGAGGCCATTCCAATGAAACTTTTTGTCGGTATTGACGTTAGCTCAAAAGATTTAGTAACTTCAATGATTTCTGAAGAAACAACTGAAGTTGTTTTCCATGGTAACTTTGTTAATGATTTGAAAGGCGCAACAGAATTAAAAAACATGATTATTGATACGGCGAATTCAAATCATCTCGACCAAGTTGTGATTGGCATGGAAGCCACTTCCATTTACAGCTTTCACCCAGCAATGTTTTTCCAAGAAGACTCGGACCTTAAAAAGTTCAATACACAATCCGTGGTTATCGATCCTAAGAAAACTAAGCGCTATCATGATGTCTTCGCTGAAGATAAAAATGATCAAATCGACGCTTTTTACATTGCTGACTTCCTACGTGTTGGACGCTATTCAGTAGGGATTGTTCGTCAAGAGAACTACATTGCCCTGCAACGCTTAACGCGTTCCCGATATGAGCTTGTTCAAAGCTTAGCTCGGGCTAAGCAACACTTTATTGAGAACCTATACTACAAGCTCAATAAATTAGGAATTTCTGATGAACTGAATACTTCCATCTTCGGTTCAACGATGATGAGTCTACTAACTGAAGATATGACTACTGATGACTTACTTAATCTTTCGATTACTGATTTAGCCGATTATCTGAATGAACACGGCCGGGGTCGCTTCGCGAACCCTGAAGCCTTGGCGAAAACAATTCAAAAGGCAGTTCGTGCTTCTTATCGTTTAGACAAAGTAATTGCTAATTCAGTTGATACAGTTCTCTCCGTTTATGCCGAGGAAATTAAAGCTTTTCAGAAGATGATTAAAGACCTCGACAAAGCAATTGAGAAAGTAGTTCAAGTAACTGATGAAGAACAGATTTTGCGCTCCATTCCCGGAATTGGCCCAGTATACGCTGCTGGTATTTTAGCTGAAATTGGTCAAATCGAACGATTTGATAATGAAGCTAAATTGGCTAAATATGCTGGGCTTTCCTGGCGAGAAAAGCAGTCCGGAACTTACGCTAGTGATAATACTCCGCTCAAGAGAACTGGTAATGCTTATCTTAGATACTATTTGGTTGAAGCTGCCAACAGAATTAGAATCCAAGATCCAGTTTTTGGTGAATATTATCGGCGTAAATATCAAGAAGTAAAGCATACCCCATCAAAACGCGCTCTCGTCCTTACCGCACGTAAACTTATTAGGGTGATTTTCTTCCTACTCAAAAATCATCAAATCTATCAGGAAAAGAGGTAATTGGTATAGGAAGATAAACTGATTCTCGACGCTTAGCTTTTAAAACACCTTGGGATCAAGGCTTATTTAAGTGCGTCAAAAATCTGGTCAAAACAAGTTTGTCAGTGATAATTTTATCTTGACTTATTACCACATGACTTTACAAATTGTTGTGTAGCGATGTGGTCCGCAACTGAATGAAGCCAATTATCAAAGAATACTCGTTGGGTAGTTGCCCAGCTGAATTCGGGATCTTTCATATGAAGCGGATCGCGAAAGTAGTTTTGCGGCTTGATATACTCAACGCCGGGATTAGCATTTCGTTCTCGTAAGTATTCCTTTAAAAGGGCATCCTTCCCGTATTCAAGATGAGAGAAAAGAAAGTATTGGTTCTTTTCTCGAGCGCGGAACGAGAATAGGAAGTTATTTTTGGTCACAGCATTAATCACTAATCGGGGATCTTTCATAATCTTGGCAAGATTAAGTTCGGCATAACGAGCATGGGGAGCAAGAAAGCCATCAGGTAATCCTTTTAAGAAGGGGTCTTGCGCGCGCAAATAATTGTGGAAGACTCCAAAAATTTTTTCAGGTAATTGAAATTTGGGAATATCATAAAGGTAGTTAGCAGCCGCCATCGCTCCCCAGCACACGTAAAGTTGCGGAATGTTATTGGCAACTAATACGTCAATCAGTTGATGAATCTCATCAAGATACGTAATTTCTTCAAATGTAAGTTGTTCGATTGGGGCACCGGTGATAATAAAAGCATCCATTGTGGCAGCTTGTTTTAAATCTAAAGGCTGGGAAATCTCTTGAACAAGGTTAGGGACAGGGCGAGAAGTATAGTGGGTTTGAGGGTAAAAGTATTGGACATCAACATTGTAGGGTCCCTCAGAAAGTACTTTTGTAAATCGCAGTTGAGTATCTACTTTGTCATGCATTAAGTTAAGAATTCCTATTCTTAATGGATCTGCTGCCATGAAATCACCTCGATATAATCTAAATTAAACTAAAAACTGTCACTAAACAATAACATAGATTAATTACGCCTAAATAAAGGCAGTTTAATCTGTCGTGAGTAGTTTAGCAACAGCTTGTAAGTTTTTTTATGACGGTGGTGTTAATAAGAATCATGAACGACATCTCCTCATTTTATCGGTCGTACTTATTTATAGTAACTAAAGTGTAACCGCTAAAATAAGAAATGTCAATTTATAGTGCTTAACCTTGCTCAACGATTTTACGGTACATTCTGGTAGTAAGTCCGTAAATAGCAAAGTAAAGGCATAGGAGGATAAGAGTAATTGATACGGCAATTATCGCCATCAATCGAACATTATAGAAATTAAATTGAATTAGAATTTGCCGAATTGCAGGGATCGCAAAGCAAAGATTAATTATTGCACCAACTACTGGCAACATGAAGACCATCAGTACTTGACTGTGAATACTCTTGGTTGTTTCTTTCTGGCTTAAACCAACTTGTTGCATAGTCTTGAACCGATATTGATCTTCATAACCTTCAGTAATTTGTTTAAAGTAAATGACAACAGTTGTCGTGATTCCCAAGGCAAAGCTAATGAGAATTCCTAAAAAGACAATTCCACCATAGAGACTGGTCAATTGACTGCGAAGGTTTGTCCGCGAAGAATATGCTTGATTTGGCAAGTGAAGCTGTGCTTGAAGATCATTTTCAAAATTAAGATGAGCTTTCTTGCTGCCGTTTAAGTGATAATTAATTCCTGTGAAGTTAATTGTGGCAGTGTTTGCCGGAAGTTTATTTGTGATTATAAAAATTGGTGAATAAATAGCGTGACTTGGATTGAAGTAGTAGTTAAAGTCATGGATAGGAGTAGCTTGGTATTTTTGCGCACCAATCTGTAAAGTACCACGATGTTCTTTAGCAGGGGAATAAATCAAAGCCTTATTTGCTGCTAATTTAACATGTTTATCCGCAATCCGATTATAAGTTGCCGTCGACATGGTAATGACCGTATTGGTAGTTCGATTAGTCATATCCTGTAAATTACCCTGGTTGATGAAACGATTCTTTTTCCAGTAGCCGTATTGCGGAGCGCTCGTTGTAAAGGTAACGTGCTTATTAAGGTGAGCATGGTGCTTTTTAGCAACAGAATTGATGGTCGATTCTTGTTGTGCAGTGAGTTTCTGCGAGGTGATAATTGTAAGATCACGTGGGGCAAAAGAATTAACCGTATCATTAATACCAGCATACATAGTTAAGGATGTAAATAAAATTACCAGGACAGAACTACAGAGTAAACAAATTGTTGCAAGACTAGCGCCATTTTGTTCCATCCGTTGTAACATTCCAGAAACCGCAATAAAGTGGCGAGGACGATAGTAATATCCTTTGTTTTTTTGCAGGAGTTTAAGGACAATGATGCTCCCAGCGATAAAAATAAGGTACGTTCCAATCACAACTAAAAAGACAGCAGTCATGAATGTTGTTAAAGCTGATATCCGTGGTTTAACCGTAATTGTGAGATAATAGGCGTAGGCAAGCGCCGCAATGCCCAAAAGTCCGGCAAAGGTAAAGAACTTACCATGACGCGCGATTTTAGTTTGTTGGGGATGCCATAATTCATTCGGATTTAACCGGAGAAGTTTGATCAGATCAATAACCATTAAGATTAAGAAAAAGCCGCCAATGATGATGATTGTATTTATTATCGCGCCCCATTCTATCCAAGGTTGCGATAAATGATCGATTTGCAAGAGATGAGCAAAGCCAAGAAAAGCGAGTCGATCAAAAATAACCCCAAATAAAATTCCCAGAAAAAGGCTGATTACTAAAAGATAGCACTTTTCAATGACTGTTAGTACTTGTAAGTTTCGTCTTGTCATCCCCAGCATACTATAAAGACCCATTTCTTGTTGACGTTGTTGCCACAAGAACCGATTGACGTAGACCATAAACGCAAGTGTTACAAGGATAATAAAAGTTGATCCTGTCTGCATTAATGCTTTAGTAACCGCCGCGGTTGGCAAATCTTTAAGGCTGCGATTAATTTCGACCGCCTTAAAAATATAGTTAATAGCAACTAGCATTGTCATTGATATGAGGTAAGGAATGTAAACTTTAAGATTTCGCTTAAAGCTCGAATTAATCAGTTTGAAAAAGAGCATCGTTATTCACCGCCATTCGTTAAGGTCATCATTGTCTGACTAATTTGTTGTTGGTAGTCTTTAAGTGAAAGATCACCACGATAGAGTTCATGATAGATTCGTCCATCCTTGATGAAGAGTGTGCGTTTAGCATGACTAGCAGCAGCGGTACTGTGCGTAACCATAATAATTGTTTGACCGTTAGCATTAACTTCATCAAAGATTTCAAGAATTTCGTTACTGGTGTTTGAATCTAAAGCTCCAGTAGGTTCGTCAGCGAGAAGGAGATCTGGGTGGGTGATTAACGCCCGTGCAATAGCAATTCGCTGTTGCTGACCGCCAGAAATTTCACTTGGAAAACGATCAATGATTTTATTAATACGTAAGCGATCAATTAAGGGCTTAATCCGTTTTTCCATTGTTGCTACCGGAGTTTTTGCTAGAACAAGTGGTAAGTAGATGTTGTCGCGATTTGAGAGACTATCAAGTAAGTTGAAATGTTGGAAAACAAAGCCGAGGTGTTCTCGCCGATAACGAGCTGCATCGTCTTTGGAGAGTTGACGGAGATCTTGACCATTAAGGATTGCCTGTCCGTTAGTTGCTTGTTCTAAAGTTGCAATTATATTTAATAAGGTACTTTTACCAGCACCAGATTCTCCCATAATTGCAACGTACTCTCCTTCTTCAACTTTAAAGGTAATATCTTTTAAGGCCATTACTGGATTAGCGGAGTTATGGTTATAGACGCATTGAACGTGTTGAAGATTTAATAATGTCATAGTAATTTTCCTTTCTGGTAGAGAACTTGTTTTGATTATGTCTTAATTATAAAAAGGTCCTGTGCAACTTCCTACTTACGGAAGTGTACAGAACCTTACAGTTTTGTAAGAATTAGTTTGATGACCTGATATTATCTGGTAAGAAAGATAGAATAGCTGTCGTCCCCTGAGATTGAACTGATGAAATGCTAACCTTGAAATTCAAGTGCTCAGTAACTTTTTTAACAAGGTACAATCCCATCCCGGTAGCAGCAGTTGTTTGGTGCCCGTTTTTCCCAGTAAAGCCATTGTCAAAGACTCGCGGAAGATCATTCATTGAGATACCGCATCCATGGTCAGCGATCTGCAAAGAGTTCATTTCCCAGGAAATATTAATTGTACTATTAGGGGATGAGTATTTAATTGCGTTTGAAAGTAGTTGTTCAATGCAAAAATGCAACCATTTACGATCAGTGAGAACTTTAATTCCATCCAGGCCTGCTAATTCTGGAATCAATTGTTTATGAATGAAGACAGCAGAATTTTGTTGCAAAATATTATTAATTAAGTTGGCAATATCAATCCATTGAAAATCGTAATCATGATTATTAATTGCTAGTCGTTCGTCATTTAACAACAAATTGAGATAATAGTTAGCTTGATGGATATTCTTTTTTACTTCTGCGCTTGCGACAGTCGGTGCATTTTCTGCCGCGGCATTAAGACTTGTCAAATAGTTTTTAATTTCATGAGTAAATAATTCAAGGTGATCAAGTTGTTCATGTTGAGTTGCTTGTAACTGACGAATTGTGTCAATGTTTTTTGCTTGTTCATCTTGCAATAGTTCAACAAGTTTTCCCTCGGTCATATTGGCAGGAATGAATTTATCAAGCTGAGAACTATTTAAATGGCGCAATCGATAATATTTAATTGCACCACTCCCGATAAGCCACACTATAAAAAAAGGAAGAGAAAAGCGAATCACATCGCCCCAAAAAACAGTTGGGAGATTATATAAAATTACTAAAAGCCCAATCAGGCCTAAAAGAAAAAGATAGCCAATAGTAGGAAAAAGGATTGAGCGCCAAAATAATTTGAAATAATGTTTATTCATTGTTTTCCACCAATCGATAGCCGAGACCACGTTCTGTGTGAATACATTGCTGTAAACCAATTGTGCTTAGTTTAGTTCTTAAACGACTAATATTAACGTTAAGGGTGTTTTCATTAAGGTACTTGCCACCTTGCCATAACCATTGAAGTAATTGCTCCTTAGAAACAATTTTATTACGATGACTGAGTAAAACTTGGAGCATAGCACCTTCAGTTGGGGTGAGCTGGGCAGTACCATTTTCGTTCGTAAGAATATTAGTAAGGGGATTGAATGAATTATGATCCCACATTATTTTTTCTGCATCAGTCGTTTGCTTATTTCGCCGTAACAAAGCTTGAATTTTAGCTAAAAGTACCGTCATTGCAAATGGCTTCATAATATAATCATCTGCACCCGCGGCTACTGCATGCATAACGTTGGTATCAATTTCAGCTGCAGAAATAACAATAATCGGTACTTGACTATGTTTACGAACCTCTTGAATCCAATAAAAACCATCGAAGGTTGGGAGGGTGATATCAAATAAAACAAGATCTGGATTTGCATCAATAATTTCATTTGCAACATTTTGCCAATCGTTAATTGTGATAACGTCATGTTGCCATTTATTTAATTCTTGAGCTGTAGAATGGATAATATCAGGATTATCTTCAACGATAAATATTTTAGCCATAATTATTTCTCCGTAAATAGATATAAGCTCATCATACATTAGTTTGTTTAGAAAAGAAAACTTCAATATTGACAATCCTAAATTGCTGATTAAAGATAAGGAAAGGAAGTGATTTTTAATGGATATTAAGGACAACCTATTAACTCTTGCTGATGGAAATAAAATGCCTCAAGAAGGTTTTGGCCTTTATAAAGTAGATGGACAAGAGACAATGAATCAAGCAGTCAAAAAGGCATATGAAGACGGGTACCGACTTTTTGATACGGCTCAATTATACGGAAACGAGCAAGAAGTTGGGACGGCTTTTAAGCAATTAGCCATTCCGCGCGATAATCTTTTTGTGACGACTAAAGTAGCAGAAGAAAATCAAGGTTACGATAAAGCCATTGCTTCTGTCAAAGAATCCTTACGTAAATTACAAATGGATTATGTTGATTTGTTGCTTGTTCATTGGCCAATTGAACGATCATTTTTTGATACATGGCGGGCTTGTGAAGAAATGAAAAAAGAAGGACTTGCTAAATCGATTGGGGTAAGTAATTACCAAATGATTCACCTTCAATATTTAGCAACCCAAGCAAATGAAATGCCGGTTGTTGATCAAATCGAGTTACATCCGCTATTAACACAAAAACCACTATTACAATTTAATCATCAACATCAAATAGTAACGCAAACCTGGAGTCCCTTAGGGCGAGGAGCAGTCCTCAACGAACCAGTATTAAAAGATATTGCTGCTGCTCATAATAAATCCACCGCACAAATTATATTGCGATGGCATCTCCAAAATGGTGTTTCTTTTATTCCTAAATCAGTTCACGAAGAACGAATTACCCAAAACGCTGATATTTATGATTTCGAACTTAGCGCCCAAGAGATGGCCCAGATAGATGCATTAAATGCTTATCATCGTACTGGTCGTGAACCAGAATTAGTTTATGAATACAATAAACAATATTAAACAAAAAAACAGCAAATTGACTGAAAAAATATTTCAATCTCTTTGCTGTTTTTATATTTATTCTAAGCCCATTTCTTTGGCATAAGCTGCTTCTTCTTTACTAAGGCGTTGACGTTCACGTTCGTTGTACCATGGTGAAATGGTAAAGGCGAGAACATCATTAATAAGGTAAATCGAGCTATTAACGGCCATTGCTAAAGTAGCAGATCCTTGCTTGTAAGAAACAAACCAAAGTACTAGTTGGGCAAGACCAGATGCAAGCCACCAGAAATATTGGTTGTTAAAACGCAAGAAGCAAATAACACCAGCGGAAAGACTGATGGAAAAGCTGATTGCATCAATCCATGGTCGTGGATCGTCGGTAAGATGACCGATTAAATAACCAGAAACAAAATAAACGATAATTGTTGCAATGATGGCAACCGTCCATGAACGAGCATTGAATTTACGGATCTTTGATGCCATGTTAACATTCCAGTTTGCGGAAAGTAATACTGGTAAATCGAGGGTAATAACATAGGCGATTTGTTCGGCAATACTTAAATAATTTTTAGCACTAAAACCAGCGATGATAAAACATAATGCTGATAAAATACCTAAGAAACCATTTACCGACTTTGCAGCATTAATTGCTAAAACGCAAAGTACTCCAAGGGTGGTTCCAATAAATGTAATGACAGTTACCCACGTTATTGGAGCACTAACTAAAGTCATTACCTGACAGCCAAGACTGAAAAAGAATAGGTAATAATTTTGTTGTGGCCAGCCCTTTAATTGGTGGGCAAGAAATTTAAAATAATCGCTAATCATTAATATGACTCCCTCTACTATATATTGTGTAATTTTGTGGTTGCTGCCGGCTAGTAACACAAGATATTGTGGATGCAAAAAAGCAACGTTTAATAGTATACCGGGTCAAAATCAGGGATGCAATACCCTAAAGTTTATTTAATCGGTCGCTTAAATTAAGTAAAGGCCGGAAGATTAACTCTATTGTTGAAAATAATAAATTTAAAAATTTCCTTTAGCGGATTAGGGAGCATTGAATGACTTATCAACATTATAATTCAACTTTAACAATTTTAACTTTATATGAAGATTGCGGAGCTTCAACAGTCACGGTTGTCCCAATTGTTTGGTGAAGAAGCGCTTGACCGAGGGGAGAATCAAAGGAGATTTTTTGTTTGGCAAGATCAGCTTCCTGCTTTCCCACAATATGATAAGTTTCTTGTTCATGGTCATCCTCAAATTCAATTGTCACGGTTGTCCCTAAATCAATAGTGTGATCATTCTTGGGAGTCACAATTTCAGCATATTGAAGCTGTTTATTGAGGTACCGAAGCCTGCTCTCAAGGTGACGTAACTCACGCTTAGCAGTACTATATTCCGTATTTTCGGATAAGTCACCAAGCGCACGAGCTGCTTTTAATTGTTCAATTTTTGCAGGCCTTTGCTGTTGTAATTTTGCAATTTGTTCTTCAATTTCATGATAGCCATTTGCAGTCATTTTTTGAAAATAGACATTTTTCATTGCTTCTTGGATCTTTTTTCGTTGCATTGGTATAGTTTCTCCTTGTATATTAGCAATCTTGTTATATTTACTAGATATAATTATGATATGATAGAAAGGAAAATTCAATTTGGAGACGGAGGATATATAGATAATGAACGAACAAGAACAACATATTGACCAGTTTCTTACTTCGTCCAACTATCATCAGTTATCTGCTAATCAGCAAAAGCATGCACAGGATATTTTGACGCGTTTTAATAACCAGATGGCAAATGATCAGCATTTGACCGATACTACTTGGACACCAGAAGCAGTAAAAGCGGTCATGGTCGGGGAATTCATCGCTGATCCAGCACTAACTAATCAATTTGGAATTGCGGTTGTTCCAGTTTTGCGAGCTTATCAAGAATTTTTGAAAGTTGAAAATCTTGCGGAAGTTGTAAAAGCAATGGAAGAACAACGGACAAAGATGAACGAGTGTCGGAAAGCACATAAGACATGGGCACAATTACATGGGAATGCGGAGAATGACAAAACAGAAGCAACCCCGGTTCAAGCAGGTCCTGCTAAAAAAGAAATTACATGGACACCGGAGAAGTTCAAGGACTTATTAGCAAACGTGCAACAAGCTATTAAGTCGGCTTCCCAATTCAATAATCTTGAATTAGATGATGTTGAGTTAAACTATGTTGTGCAAGAGTTCTTGGAATTAATGGTTCAAGAATGCAATGAATATCCAGGTCAATGGACTTTCAGCAACTTGCAACGTGTATTAGGCATGATGATGCCATTAGATCCACATATTTCAATTAAGCAAATTCATAACATCGTACCAAGTGCGCAGGCCTTGTTTGAATACTTGAAGCAAAATGACTATATTAACATGGATCAATATAAGTTGGGCTTGAAAGCAATTGCTAATATGCAACCATCAGAAGACATGCTTGCCTCACTAAATCGTGATGAGCGGGAAACCCAATTAGTTTTATCGTTCATCAATAGTAATGGTATCGATACTGATGATGCAGATGTGGCAGAAGCGTGGATGGACGACCATAAGCAGGAAGTTGCTGACTTTATGCGTGGCCTATTGAATCCATGGGGCGAATATGAACGTAAGCGCCTGCTCAAACGTCAACGCGAAATGCAACAAAAGCAACAAGTGGCTAAGCGTAGTGGTAATCAAGTTGATTCACAATTAAAGCGGAAAAAGAAGTCCCTTCAAGGAATCAAGTTTAGTAAAAAGGCTCGGCGGAAATTACGTCGCCATTAATTTTTTAGAGGAGGAATCCATAATGAGCGTTGAAATTCCAGAAAATATGGAAGAAGTAGCAATGCAGCTGGCTCAACATCAGGTACGTGGTGAGCAAGTTGACGAAAAGGCTGTTATTCAAAATGCTGTTCGGGATATACTCCAAGCATTTTTTGATGAAGCTCTTGAAGGTCATTATGATGATGTGAAGTGGGATGGGGATGACCTAGTCGTTACGGATATTATGGGTGATGAAGTAGGACGCATTCAACCACAATCGCGCTCGTTTATTGATGACTTTAAGAACAACGCTGATTCATTAATTGAACGGCTTGAAAATTCGACAGCCCAAATTGTTGGTGGTCGTTAAGCTTTTGATTATCATAAAAAAATGACCCGTGGAAATTGCCACGAGTCACTTTTTATTTTAAAGACGATTTTTAATTTCGTAGGGCTTTGACTTTCCGTGTTCAGCTGGTAAGGCATCCTTAGCATAAAAAATTGCGTATTCTTTATCATTAGGATCTTTAGCGATGACAAGTTCATCATTATGACGTGCTTGTTTAAAAATTTGTCCCTTCCGAACAGCTTCATTATAATCATGAATATTAGCGACTGAATCGCCTGGGTTAAAGAAAATTCTTGTTTCCATTATAAGTTCCTCCTCATGCACGACTTGGCAAATCGATTTGTGCTTTTGCTAGAATATGACCCTTGGCTGCATGGATAAAGTCATTAAGCCAGTATTTATTTTTTAAGGGTAAAGTATCATCTAACGCAAACACCATTAAAGTATAATCATGAGTTTTGTCGGGAGGCTGTGGACCCACATAACCACTAGTTATCAATGGGTTTCCGTTAACCAACGAGCCGGCATTACTATTATTTCCTTGAACAAATTTATCTGCTAATTCTCGACTAGCATTTGCAGGAATGTCTGTTAACGTTGCTGGAATGTTGGCAGCTAACCAGTGAATCCAAGTGAAACCACAGACAGGTGTTGAGTCATAATCAATAAAGACGATTGCAAATGTCTTTGTCTCTGCTGGTGCATTGATAATTTTAATTGGAAATGACTTGATTGGATGGTCAGCTAGCATATCAGCTGCTGGCGCATATTTACCATATTCATCTGCTAACATCCCATTAATTAATGGTACTGAGATTTGCATAAAAATTCCTCCTTATAAGACAATTATAATCGTGCCTAATCTAAATACAATTTTCGTAAATCTTTTATTTCGGTAGGCGTAATATCAAGGTAATTATTAAGATATTGATTAACGTTTCCGTAATTGTGAGTAATACCTTTAATTGCTGTATTTAGGTAATCAGGAGCTACTGAGGCAAGAGCAGCCCGGTTTGTCACTAGTTCCTCGCTGGCTCCATGATTCCGCATGTCTTGCAGCCAGTGATTACGAAAATCTTGAGTAACAGTATTCGTTAGCAAGTAATCTTCCATAATAATCTTTTGTTCAACGCCAAGGGCACTGAGAATAAGATAAGCAGCCATCCCTGTCCGATCTTTGCCAGCAGTACAATGAAATAGCAAGGCACCGTGTTCATTATTCAGTAAGAGATTAAATAATTTCTGATAAGCTTGCTTAGCTGAAGGAGTCGTGGTCATTCGGTGATAAACATCAATCATATGGTGATAGCCATTTCCTGGTTGTTGCATCTGAGCAGCGATTTCTTCATCACTATGCGAGGCGTCAGTTTCGTCGGCTTCAAACACAGGCAAATGATAATACTTTGCTTGGGATGGCACTCGATCAGGATTTTTCTTTACTTCGTCGGGAGCGCGGAGGTCGATATCTAGAGAAATAGGAATATTATCTAAAACAGTCAGATCAGTTTGATCTAAATGAGCAAGTGAGCCTGTACGGATGAGTCGATGCCATTTTGTTTGATGCCCATCTGCTGTTGGATAACCTCCAAGATCACGAAAATTATAGCCATTCTTTATTGGAAGTAAGCGTTGGTTAGCCATGAGAATCCTCCTCGTATTAACTCTTACTACTATTGTACACTGAATTGAGGTAAAAGAGGTTGTAAAGCTTGAGCAAGCATTTTTCCTTCAGTGATAGCGCCAGCTTGATCAGGATGGAGCCCATCAGTGAAACTATGGCGCCAAGTTTTAGTTTCAATTATCGAACAGTCATGTTTAGTGGCAATTTTTCGAATCTCAGAAGCAAAGGTCTGACTAAAAGGAATTATGATTGCTAAAGGAGCATGGGGAAAGGTTAGCTTAACTTGCTGAATAAAAAGGTCAAAAGCGGCAATAAATTGAGCTAGGGGGAAACGACGGTCATTAACCCCTAAATTAATCACGTTGAGGTTAGGGTGATTAGGCGTCCATGATGTTTGATCATCAATTTTTCCTAAAAAGACATCGGCTGTTGGTACCCCGCCAGTCGCAGGTCTTAACACTCCCCCAGCAGAGTAGGCTATTCGAACACTATCAACGTTAAGCAGGTCTGCACAAATTCCAGCATAGTTAGTCTCTGGTCGGTAGTCAGCGGCAGGGTGATTGCCAATTATCCAGCAACCAGCCGTAATTGAATCACCGATAAAGTTGACCAAAGGACGCTGAGGAGCTGCCGTAATTTTACCTCCGTCGAGATAAATGTTTTTAATCGCAAAGCCTTCATTACCTCGCCAAACTTCATCAATGTCAGTATTACCGGCTGCCATTATTTCGATAGTATGTAATGCCGAATCAAGTGGAATATCAATGTTTGCTAAACTAGCTTGTACCCGTTGCCACTTTCCATCATCAATTCGAAAAGCAAACACTTGGCTAGGAGATAGCAAATTTTGATTTGGCAAAACAGTAATTTGACACTTTTTAGCCCCTGAAGCCTTAAAACGAAGGTAGCTGCCAAGGTTAGTAGTGTATAAAGTGGGCGTATTATTAATCTTTTTAATAGTCCAGCGTCCCGTACGTGAAGCAAGCTTAATTAGATCAGTCGGTTGGTAGTTCCTCATTTGAATCCTCCAATTATTTATGACTAGTGTAGCATTAAAGAAGAAATTATGTATATCAGCTTCTTTATCGTGTAATCGTTTTCTTTGTTGCGTCGAATTATTTGTAAGCGCTTATTGACGAGGTGGTTAAAAAGTAGTAAATTATATTTAGTAAAAGTTTACTAATGTTTGCTTGATGTATGGAGGTTATTCTGATGGATAAGCAACAATTTTTAGCTGAATACCAAGATGTGTTTAAAGAACCAGGGAAAGATGTATTTTTCTCACCAGGACGGATTAATGTGATCGGGGAACATACTGATTATAATGGCGGTCATGTTTTCCCGTGTGCAATCAGTATTGGAACCTATGGAGTATATGGACCGCGTGAAGACACAACAGTAGCCATTTACTCGGCTAATTCGGCAAAAGAAGAAGACAGTAAGGTTATTACTTTTGACATTAATGATACAGAACCGCAAAGTGCTAAAGATGAAAAGTGGGTTAATTACTTTAAAGGGATGCTTGTTTATCTAAAGCAACAGGGCTTCAAGATTGATCACGGATTTAACTTATACATCCACGGTTTTCTTCCTTATGGTTCGGGCTTATCGTCATCAGCATCAATTGAAATGTTGATGGGAAATATCTTGAAAGATGAATTTAACCTTGATATTGATGAAATTGAATTAGTCAAACTCGGACAAAAGACTGAAAATGATTTTGTTGGTCTTAATTCTGGAATCATGGACCAGTTTGCTGTCGGGATGGGTAAAGAGAATAACGCAATTTATCTTGATTGTAATACTCTTGAATATAAGTACCTCCCACTCGAACTTGGTGACTATGAAATTGTTATCATGAGTACTAATAAGAACCACTCCTTAGCGGGTTCCAAATACAACGAACGGGTTCAAGAATGTGAAGAAGCAGTTAAACGCCTTAACAAGAAACTAGATATAGATAAGTTAGGTGAATTAGATTCCGATACATTTGATCAATACACTTATTTGATTGATGATGATACATTAATTCGTCGTGCCCGTCATGCAGTTAGTGAAAATGAACGAACAAAGAAAGCCATTGATGCAATGGAAAAGGGTGATCTTGAAGAATTAGGCCGCTTGATCAATGCTTCTCATGTATCACTTAAATACGATTATGAAGTGACTGGTAAAGAACTTGACACCCTAGCAGAAAACGCATGGGATCAACCAGGCTGCCTTGGTGCCCGAATGGTCGGCGGTGGATTTGCTGGCAGTGCGATTGCTATTGTTAAGAAGGCTTCAGCAGACGACTTTAAGAAGAACGTTGGCAAGATCTATCGTGACAAGATTGGTTACGATGCCAGTTTCTATGATGCTGAAGTTGTTGATGGACCACATAAGCTTTAATAGTATTTTAGTGGGGGAATGAGAAAATGAAGTTAATGGAAAAGTTTGCTGACCAAGTGATTGCTAGTGGAACTTATGAACCACTCGACCGGATCTATATCTTAAACAAGATTCGGGGCCTTGTTGGTGATGAAGATGTTGAAGCTAAAGATGATGAATCTCTTGTTAGTCAACTTGTTGATTTAGCTGTTCAACGCGGTAAAATTGATGATGGTCAAACTGCCAAGGAAATTTTAAACGATCAACTTTATGATTTGATGACACCAACACCATCAGTAGTTAATCATAAATTCTGGGAAAAGTACCAACAATCTCCATCAAGTGCGACTGATTGGTTCTATAACCTATGTACTAGTAACGACTATGTTAAAGTAGCTGCTATTAAGAAGAATGTTGTCTTTGATAAACCAACTAAGTACGGCAATCTTGAAATTACCATCAATCTTTCAAAGCCGGAAAAGGATCCCAAAGCAATTGCCGCGGCTGCTCATGATACCGCTAAGAAGTACCCGCAATGTGCCCTTTGCATGGAAAATGAGGGTTATAAGGGACGTCTTGGACAAGCAGCCCGAAGCAACCACCGTATTATTCGGATTACAGTAGGCGGCCAACAATGGGGATTCCAGTATTCGCCATACGCTTACTTCCACGAACACTGTATCTTCCTTGATAGTAAGCATGAGCCAATGGAGATTAATCGGCAAACTTTAATTAACTTGGTTGAAATTGAAAAGCAATTCCCGACGTATTTCGTTGGAAGCAACGCTGATTTACCAATTGTTGGTGGTTCAATGCTTGCTCATGAACACTACCAAGGTGGCAAGCATATTTTCCCAATGATGAAGGCCTCCATTAAGAAAGAATTGCACTTTGATGAATATCCAGCTGTTAATGCAGGAATCGTTAACTGGCCAATGAGTGATATTCGTTTAACTAGTACAGATACTGAGCAATTAATTGACCTTGGTACGCATATTATTAAAGTATGGGATCAATACAGTGATGAAAGTCTTGATATTAAGGCTTTTGATGGGCAAACTCGTCATCATACTGTTACCCCAATTATGCATCGGGAAGGTGATAAGTTTGTTCTTGATTTAGTTTTGCGGGATAATAATACTAGTGATGAATATCCACTCGGAATCTTCCATCCACATGAAAAGCTATGGCACATTAAAAAGGAAAATATCGGTTTGATTGAAGTGATGGGTCGTGCTATCTTACCAGCGCGGCTTAAGGATGAGTTAAATGAAGTCAAGAAGTTTTGGCTTGGTGCTGAAAATAAGATTGCAGATAGTCATCTTCCATGGGCAAAAGAAGTTCAGTCAAGGATTAATATCACCGAGGATAATGTCGATGAGGTTATGGAACAAGAACTTGCTAATGTCTTTGCCAATGTTTTGGAAAATGCAGGAGTCTTTAAGGATAACACAGCTGGAAATGAAGGTTGGCAACGATTCGTTGATGCTTTAAAATAGTTTTAACCTAAAATGAAGAAAGGGGCGCTGAAGCAGGATGGCAGTAACATTACATGATATCGCGGATAAAGCAGGGGTATCTATTGCGACTGTATCGCGAATTTTAAATAATGATGTGACGCTTTCTGTAAATGAAAAGACACGTCAGCGAGTGTTAGCCACTGCCGAAGAGTTTAACTATACTAAGCATAAGCGAGCACGTAATAACCAAGTACAACGAGTAGCTGTTGTTCAATGGTATTCTCTTACACAAGAATTAGATGACCTATATTACATGGCGATTCGGATGGGAATCGAACGAGCAGCTCAACAACAGGGACTCCAGACTGTTCCCGTTTACCAAAACAATATGGAAGAGATTCCTCGTGATGTTACGGGCATCATCGCGATTGGAAAATTTAGTGATTCGCAAGTTCAAGCATTGCGGTTAGTAACTTCTAATATTGTCTTTGTTGATTACGATAGTTTGGCTGCTGGTTACGATTGCTTAGTACCGGACTTTGAAAATGCAGTGCGGTCAGTTATTTCAGAATTTGTTAGCGAAGGGATTAACGATATCGGTATGTTAGCAGGAACTGAAAAAACAACGGACCAACAAATTGTTCCTGATTTACGGCGATTCTATTTTGAAAGTAATCTGCGTCAACAAAACCTATATCATCCAGAATTTATATTTGCTGGCAACTACACCTCGATGTCAGGATATAATGCGATGAAAAAGGCAATTGCGACGCTTGGTGACCGTATGCCGCATGGAATCTTTGTAGCCAATGATCCGATGGCGGTTGGCGCACTTAAAGCAATTCAAGAAGCCAAAATCAACGTTCCAAATCGAATCGCCTTGATTAGTTTTAACGATACAGCAATCGTTAAGTACGTTTATCCAAGTATGTCAGCAGTACACGTTGCCACTGATGAAATGGCACATGCCGCAGTTGATATGATGATTAAACGGCTGCAGAATCCGAATAATGATCCATGCAAGACAGTGGTGGGAACTCATTTGATCAAACGGCAAACAACTCGATAGTATATGAAAAATGGTTCAGTTTTGATAGTAATGGCGTTAGTGCTATTTACTAATAGAAACTGAATCATTTTATTTTTTAATTCTTTTTTGATACCACCGATAAGCAAAGTATAAGCAAGTAATCGCCATGATGATAATAGCAACGGTTGTATAATCATTAAAGATAATAACAATTTTATTCCACGATTGGCCGACCCACGCGCCGAGAACAACAAGCAGTGTATTCCAGATTGCACTCCCGATAGTAGTGAGAAGGCAGAATTTTCCTAATGAGGTTTGAGCAATCCCTGCAGGAATAGAGATCAAACTGCGAATAACAGGAATGCAACGTCCATAAAGAATTCCGCCTGTGCCGTGCTTATTAAACCAATCGACTGCTTTTTTAGCATCATCTTGATGAAAACCTAAAAGCTTAAAGAAGCGGTGTGCAAGAAGACGTTCAAGGCGTGTAACAGTTAACTGGCGACCAAGAGTATATAAGATAAGCGCCCCGATAAGCGAGCCAATTGTTGCGGCGATAATTACACCAATAATTGATAATGAGGTGGTGGTCGTCATGAATCCGCTCATTGTAAGGATAATTTCGGATGGTAGCGGGGGAAAGACATTTTCAAGGGCAATTAGTAAGGTAATTGCAAAATAACCAAACTGATTAATAAATTCCGTTATCCAAGCGTTCATAAATTACTCCTGTTCAATTAAATCTTCTCTAAACACTCTATCATATTAGAGAAATTCTTAGTAGCGGTCTTATTTTTCTTTAGTTAAAATTACGAATTATAAATTAGAATTATTTTATTGAAGTGAATAAAATGCCTAGGGAGAGTAAAAAGTGTTCGGATTTAATCAAATAAAATCTTAAAAATTGCTAAAATCTTACTAAAAATGTGCTAAAGTATAATAAGACTACATAAGGGAGATTGATATAAAGTGAAGCGATATCGTTTCGGGCGCCTTAGTATGGGCTGGCAAATTATGATTGGGCTGGCTCTTGGTATTATTTGTGGATTGATTTTCTATCAAAATAAGGGTGCCATCACTGTTATGCAGAGCTTAGGAACAATCTTTATCCGGCTGATTCAAATGATCGTAATGCCAATTGTTGTTTCTTGCTTGACTGTCGGAATTGCTAATATTGGTGATATTAAAAAGTTAGGACGGATTGGTGGAAAAACATTAATTTATTTTGAAGTGTTAACCACAATTGCGTTGATTTTAGGGATTGTAATGGCTAACATTACTCATCCAGGTTCATTTATTGATATTCATAAACTTCATGCAACTGATATTTCGCAATATATGTCTACTGCAAAATCTGCAGAACATAATAGCGGATTCTGGCCATTAATTTTGTCGATTATTCCAACGAATATTTTTAAATCCATGTCTGATGGTGACATGATGCCTGTTATCCTGTTCTCTGTTCTCTTCGGATTAGGAATTGCAGCTGTTGGGGAAAAGGCTAAAATTTTAATTGATGTATTAAATGCAGTTTCAGAAGTTATGTTCAAAGTTACTAATTGGGTCATGAAGTTTGCACCAATTGGGGTCTTTGGTTTAATTGGAATGACAATCGCCGAAATGGGTATTAGTGCTCTGCTACCATTAGGATTATTTATTGTGATTGCGTATGTGACAATGTTAATCTTTATTATTGTTGTCCTCGGTATAACTGCTCATATTTTCCATTTACGTTATTGGAAGACGATGCGCGCTATCCTTGATGAGATTGTCTTAGCATTTACTACTGCTAGTTCAGAAGTTACGTTGCCTCGTTTGATGAAAAAGACGCACGAGATGGGGGTAAGCAAGGGGATTACAGCTTTTGTTATCCCAACTGGTTATACTTTTAATCTTGATGGATCTGCAATTTATCAATCATTAGCAGCAATCTTCTTAGCACAAGCATATGGACTTCATCTTAGTATTTCTCACCAAATTACTCTGCTAGTAGTTTTGATGATTACTAGTAAGGGAATGGCGGGAGTTCCAGGAGCTTCTTTTGTTGTATTACTCGCTAGTGTTTCTACAATTGGTGTTCCAATGGCTGGTTTGACTTTCATTGCTGGAATTGATCGTTTCGTTGATATGGGACGAACTGCTGTAAACGTGGTTGGTAATTCGATCGCCACACTTGTTATCGGTGAATCTGAAGGCGCTCTTGACCGTGAAAAATATAATGCATATTTAGATAATTACGGAAAAGAGAAGGCACCGACAGAAACTGATGCCGAAGTTGAATAATAAACATAAAAGCGAAGATGAGTATTTCTCATCTTCGCTTTTATGTTTATACTTCTTCTGAATTGGCAGTATCTTTTGCCGAAGCTAGCTTAACTCCTCGGTGGTTAACGCTTGTACTAAATACGATTTGTGTACTTGTCTTCCCAAAACGTTGTTGAATAGTATTGATGAAGTCATCTAAATCGGTGGTAGAAGGAAAAACAACTTCCATAATTTCTGAATAATCACCAGTTACACAGTTACATTCAATTACATTGGGAATTTGTTGAATGTAAGGGTAAAATTCTTGTTTTTGGCGAGGCTCAAGTTGTACCTGAATAAAAGCTTTAACATGAAAGTTAATTTTTTCCATGTTAACACTTGTATGGTAACCAGTAATAATCCCATTTCGTTCAAGTTTATTGATTCGCGCCGCAATTGCTGGTGATGAAATGAAACATTCTTTAGAGAGTTCTTTCAGAGAAGCACGGGCGTTTTTTTGAAGAAGGTTAATAATCTTCCTATCGATCTTGTCCATAAGATGCGGCCTCACTTTCAAATATTAAAGGTATATTGGATACATTAAGATTACTCTAATTAAAGATTAATGTATAGTCTAAATTTTAGGAAATTTTGAATTTTATCTGCGGTCAGTATTATTCTGGTTTCCTTCGCTTTATTCTTCGAAAAAATGGTATAATTTAACTAAAGACATTACTAATTTGTTTGGAGGTTCAAATCTATGGATCAAGAATATCAAAACATCCTAGTTCCAGTTGATGGTTCTCAGGAATCAGAATTTGCATTGCATCGTGCAATCGCAATCGCAAAGCGTAATGGTGCCCATATAGATATTTTAAATGTAATTGATACACGAGCAATGGCTTATAACTTTGCTGGTATGTCAGATGGAAGTATTGCTTACCAGTTAGTTGATAAATCAAAGCAATATCTTGATGAATTGTTGAAAAATGCCAAGGATAAGGATGGCTTTGATAATCTTGATATCCACATTCGTCTTGGTAATCCAAAGACAATTATTGCGTTTGACTTCCCTCGGGACCACCACAACGACATGATTATTATCGGTGCTAGTGGATTATCACGGATGCAACGAGCTGTAATGGGTTCAGTTACGTCATATGTAAAGCGTAATGCTCCAGTTGATGTTTTGGTTGTACGGACTGACGTAGATCTAGTTAAATAGTCATTGAATATTATCAATGGGGTTAGTGGTAAGTATTACCATTAACTCTTTTTATATACTTTTTATCGTCCACCCGCATAGCAGGTGGTTTTTTTGTTTCATGCATTCGCTCTTCAACTAAGTTTAAAGACATTAATAAAAAGGAACCGCCCAAATTAGAGTGATTCCTTTTTTGACAGAGAAGATATTTAATTACTTTTTAGTAACTTCCATAACGATATCAGTAGTAGTTACCTTTTCACCAGCATCTCTCAATAATTTAATATCAAAGTCTTTACTGTTAGTAACTGTTACCATGACAGTATCATCAAGGCCGGCTTTCTTGATTGCGGGATCCCAGAATTCCATTAATTCGTCACCTTTGTCAAAGTGCTGATTTTTATCAAAGTAACTAATGAATCCAGTACCTCGAAGTTTAACCGTATCAATACCAACGTGAATCAGGAGCATAATACCATTATCAGATTCGAGTCCGATCGCGTGGCGAGTAGAGAAGGTTGCTCGTACTGTTCCACTAAATGGAGCAATTACTTTACCATCAGATGGTTTAATAGCGAATCCTTTACCCATATTACCAGAGGCAAAGTTTTCATCGTTAACGTCCTTTAAGTTAACAAGTGTACCAGTAACTGGTGATGTGATATCAGTAACACCAGGTTGTGGGGTAGAAACAGATGCTGTTTGTGATTTATTACTGTCAGCATCTTCAAGGTGGTTTCCCCAAGTCTTTTCAAGTTCAGCCACGATCTTGGCATGCATCTTTTCATCAAGTTTAACCTTTTTTGCAAAGATAAATACACTAATGAGAATCAAGATAGCAGGAGCTAGGAACATTACTAGCTTAAACTTCGCAGCACCAGTAGCAGTAACTGTTGCTGCAGTGGCACCAGCAGTCATTCCAGCAATAATAGTAGTTGGTCCAATGATCCATCCAGAAACAGCACCAGCAAACTTATCTAACAGTGGACGAACCGATAATGTAAGTGATTCGTCACGGTGTCCTAATTTTAGTTGACCATATTCAACAGAATCAGTAATAGTCATTAAAACAACTAAAAATACTAATGGTTGTGGAATGAAGAATAATTCTGCACCAACTAAAACTAAAATGAGTGATTTACCAGCAAATGCAAAGATTAATAAGCCAAGGAAAAGTAATGAAACTGACCCGTAAAATAATTTACGCCGACTAATTTTACCAGTAAAGAGAGGGAAAGTAAGAACGGAAATAACACCAATAACAGTGTTTAATCCACCCAGAATAGAGAAAGCCTTTGAATTACCTAAAATATAAGTAAAGTAGTAAAGCTCCATACTGTTAACTAATGTGATTCCTGTTGTATAGAATAGGTATGAGAGAGCGATAGCGAATAATTGGTCATTTTTGACAAGAATTTTATAAACATCTTTTAGTTTAGTTTGTTCTTTATTTTCACGAAGCAGAGACTTTTCTTCATGAGTGCCAAGCCCGACACCAATAGCAGTAACAGCAGCAACAGCGGCGGCAATTGCGGCAAAAATAAACCAACCACGATCATCACCGGTACCGCCATTTTGATTTGCTGAGAAGAATAAAACCATTGGCATAATAACAAAACCAACAATATTTCCTCCAACAGTAGAACCAACCCGCGCAAAAGTAGCTATTTTATCACGTTCATGTGAATCAAATGATAGCGCAGGAATCATTGACCAAAAGGCAACATCATTAAATGAATAAAAGATATCCATAATGATATATAAAATAGCAAAGATCAATAGGTACAGGTAAGGATTAGAAAGACTTAAACCGCCCATTGGTGTGAATAAGATAGCTAAAATAATTGCTGAAATGATTCCACCACCGACAACCCACGGTTTAAATTTACCCCAACGTGTGTTAGTACGATCAATTGCGTTCCCAATTAGTGGGTCAACTAACAACTCTATAATTCGTAATACAGCGATAATTGATGTAACCCATAGAACCATGTGATTGTTGAATGCTTTGTTACTAGAATTGAATAAGTGTCCAGTAACATACATAATGAAATACGTTGAAAGTAAAGCATAAAAGACATCATGCCCGAAGGCTCCCATTGAATAGGCAAAACGGGAACGGGCAACATGCTGTTTACTTTTTGCAGTATTAATTTTTATATCCATGTTAACTCCCCTTTTCTACAACAACATATAATATCTTACACAAACAATAGTAAGCGTTTTCAAGAAAAAAGTCAATGCAATTTTAGTAAAATTTTACGAAAAAGGAAGTAATATCAAAATAATTATTTATTGAAAGCGAGCGCCATAACTTTAGCCTGAGTAGTTTCTAATTCATCAGCATTTAGATTAATATATTTATTTACAAGGCGTTCATTTGCATGAAGATCGCTGACGAGAAAATCGTGGATTGATGTAATGTTTATTCCAGTATGGCGTAAATGGAGAATCGTCATTGTAATTGCTAACTGTTCTGTTTTAGCGGCCGAAAGAGTAGCAGGGGCGGTTTCAATAACACCTTGGTAATAACCGCTCATAAATGTTTTATTCATCATAATCACCTCTGTTCTAATCAAACCACGTTTTTATTTTCTTGTTAAGAAATTTAAAATAAAAAACGACCGAGAATAGATCTCAGTCGTTAAATCAATATTTATTTGATTATTGTTCTTCGTACCAGCTGTAGTGGAAGTTACCAGGACGGTCAGTACGTTCGTAAGTGTGAGCACCGAAGTAGTCACGTTGAGCTTGAAGCAAGTTAGCAGGAAGCACTTCTGAACGGTATGAGTCGTAGTAACTAATAGCAGCACTAAGTGAAGGAACAGGAATACCAGCCTTAACAGCAAGAGCAACAACGTCACGAGTTGCCTTTTGGTACTTCTTAGCAATGTCCTTGAAGTAATCATCAAGAAGTAAGTTCTTCAAGTCTGGGTTCTTAGTGAAGGCATCAGTAATGTTTTGTAAGAATTGTGCACGAATAATGCATCCTGCACGCCAGATTTGAGCTAATTCACCATACTTAAGGTTCCAGTCATAACGTTCGGAATCGATCCGCATTTGTTCGAAACCTTGTGCGTAACTCATAAGCTTACCGAAGTAAAGAGCTTGACGTACTTTTTCAATCATTTCCTTCTTGTCGTCAATTGAAATAGCTTCAGTTTCAACAGGTAATTCCTTGCTTGCTTGTACACGTTCGTCCTTCATCATTGAAATGTAACGAGCGTAAACAGCTTCTGTAATAACTGATTGAGGAGCACCACCATCAAGGGCAGTCATTGAACTCCACTTACCAGTACCCTTGTTAGCACCACGGTCAAGGATCATGTCAACAATAGGCTTGTTCTTGTCGTCACCAAGGTCATCCTTACGAGTAAGGATATCAGCAGTAATGTCAACAAGGTAACTGCTTAATTCACCCTTGTTCCATTCAGCAAAGGTCTTAGCAATGTCATCAACAGGCATCTTTAATACGTTACGCATGATGTTGTAACTTTCGTCGATTAATTCTTCATCACCGTATTCGATACCGTTGTGAACCATCTTAACATAGTGACCAGCACCATTTGGTCCAATGTAAGCAACACATGGCTTGCCATCTTCTTCAGCCTTAGCAGCAATCTTAGTAAGGATTGGAGCAACTAAGTCATAAGCTTCTTTTTGACCACCTGGCATAAGGGAAGGACCATGGAGGGCACCTAATTCACCACCGGAAACACCCATTCCGATGAAGTTAATACCAGACTTGTCTAACTTAGCGTTACGAGCCATAGTATCGTGGAAGTTAGTGTTACCACCATCGATTAAAACATCACCCTTGTCAAGTAATGGCAATAATTCGTCGATAAGAGCATCAGTTGGCTTACCTGCTTTAACCATCATAAGAATTCGACGAGGCTTTTCTAATGAGTCTACGAATTCCTTAACAGTGTAGCTAGGTACTAACTTCTTATCGCTGTGGTCACGCATCATTTCGTCAGTACGGTTACGGTGACGATTGTATACACCAACCGTGAAGCCACGACTTTCGATGTTTAGTGCAAGGTTCTTACCCATAACAGCTAAACCAACAACACCAATTTGTGCTTTTTGATCAGACATTAAAGTCACTCTCCTCAATACTTATGTAATATAATTCACAACCTCGATTATAACAAAAATTAAAGATAGTGCAAACGCCAAACATCAATTTTTATTATAAAAAAGTAATTTACAGCAAGAATGCTATAAATTACTTTTAGTAACTAATGATTTAAACGATAAACCCACTTACGTCCATCACGAGCTAATAGTTCGTCAGAAGCTGCTGGACCCATGGAACCAGGAGTATAGTTAGGGAATTGAGGCTTTTCAATATCCCAAAGCTTACGGATAACGTCGACGAACTTCCATGCATAGGCAATTTCAGCCCATGAGGCAAAGTTTGTGTGGTTGCCTTCAAGTGCATCATGGAAAAGACGTTCATATGGTTCTGGAGATTCCTTCTTATCAGAATCACTTTGTAAGAAGCGTAAATCAACAGGTTCTGTTGTGAAACCTTGACCTGCACGCTTAGCATTTAATTGGATTGCAAAACCTGAGTTAGGTTCAACAAAAATAGTTAATACGTTTGAGTTAAGAGATTGGTCACTTTCAGAACGTGGGTTAGCAAAGATATCGATTAATGGCTTCTTGAAGACGACATCGATACGAGTAAACTTATCTGCCAACTTCTTACCAGTTCGAACGTAGAATGGCACACCAGACCAACGATAGTTATCAAACATTAACTTAGCAGCAACAAAGGTTTCAGTACCAGATTCTGGATCAACACCATCTTCATGACGGTAAGCGTTAGTTTCATCACCAGCATCATATTGTCCACGGACAAAGTTAGCAGCTGCTTCTGATGGCGTGTAGAGGCGAAGACTGCGAAGAGCCTTAATCTTTTCAACTCGAACATCAGCATCAGTAAATGCAACGGGTTGTTCCATTGCTAACTGTGCAACAATTTGCATGATGTGGTTTTGTACCATATCTCGTAATGCACCAGATTGGTCATAGTAACCAGCACGTTCTTCAACCCCGAGCTTTTCGCTCAATGTTACTTGAATGTTGTCAATGTAACGGTTATTCCAGAGTGATTCAATCATTGTGTTACCAAAACGTAATGCTTGAATGTTTTGAACCATTTCCTTACCAAGGTAGTGGTCAATCCGGAAAATTTGATTTTCACTAAATGTTTGTGATAATTCATCGTTAAGCTTCTTAGCAGATTCAAAATCACGACCAAATGGCTTTTCAATAACAAGACGGTTAAAGCCGTTGTCAGTTAATAATCCTTGCTTCTTCAAATTCAATGCAATAGTACCAAAGAATTGTGGTGCCATTGACATATAGAAAAGACGGTTGCCTTCAGCGCCGAATTGTTCATCTAATTCGGCAAGGCGTTGCTTAAGGATTTCGTAATGTTCTGGCTTAGTAACATCATGTGACTTGTAGAAAAAGTGTTTTGAGAATGCTTCTGCTTGGCCATCCTCGGTTTCTGGAATGTTGCTAATAGATTCACGAACGATTTGTTGGAATTCTTCGTCAGTTAGTGGACGACGAGAAGTTCCTAGTAATGCAAAATGGTCAGCTAGGTAACCCTTTTGATATAACTTGAACAAAGCAGTATAAAGTTTACGCTTTGCAAGGTCACCAGTAGCACCAAATAATGTAATGACAGCCTTATTTTCTGTAGCCAAAATGTTCACTCCTTCTGAAATTTCAGAAAATTCTTATACCGTGACAATTATATACTCTTAAAGCATAATCTGCACTATCAAAGGAAACGTTTTCTGAGAAGATGTCTTAGAAAACGGAAATGGACCATTAACGATAAATGGCTTGTTGATTAGTCATTGGCAAGCGCTTGTCAATTAATGGTCTAGATCAAAAAACTTTTAAAAGAAATTTGTAATTGATAAAAATTAGAACTTACAAAAGTTAAACTAAATAAAAAAGCTGGGGAAATTCCTCAGCTTTGAAACGTATCTTAAACAAATTGTTTTCGTTCTGCTATTACGCCACAGACTGTAAAGAAGATAGCTGCAATCGCAATCACGATTAAACTTGCAAACCAGTTATGTGTCTGTGAATAAAGGTTTCCGACAACAATAGGACCTAATGCAGAAATTAAGTATCCTACTGATTGGACCATTCCAGAAAGGTTTCGGGTATCAGTGGAACTCTTGGTCTTTAGGCCGAACAAAGTCATTGCCAGAACGAAAGTAGTAGTTGTGCCGGCACCAAGAAATAGGGCAACGAATATATAGTAAACAAGCGAATTTACTGGGAAGAACATCATTCCGGTTCCGATTAAAGAAATGGTTCCCGCAAATAGCATTATTGGTTGCCGATTCTTCATCTTAGTGGCAATTACAGGGATTGCAAAGGCAAATGGCATTGACAATAGCTGTAATAATCCAGCAACTAAACTTGCGTTATCACTGCTTAATCCGGCATCCATAGCAATTGTAGGTAACCAGGCAACAATACTATAGAATACGAAACATTGTCCCCCAAAGAATAAGAGTAACCACCATGCATTTGCATTTTTCCACATGTTAGTTCCTCGATCAGTAGAATTGCTTTCTTTAGTTGCACGTTGATTGTAGCGTAAGTTTGGCACCCAGATAATTGCAGCGATTAAAGCAACAATACTAATAATGATAACAGCAGTTTGCCAACTAGTAGCATGGGTAATTGGAGTGATTGCGTAAGCGCCAATTGCAGCAAATAAAGTCATTGCGACATTATACATCCCGGTTACACTCCCAATTTGATTAGGAAGTTTGTCAGCAATAATTGCAGGTAATAAGACGTTAATACAAGTAATTGCAGCCCCAACTAATATTGTTCCGATCATTAACGATGAGAAATTTAAAATCCGTAAATAGGAACCAATAAACATTAAAATCATTGCTAACTCAATCGTTAATTCATTACCAATTCGTTGAGCGAGTGCTGAAACTATTGATGATAGTAATCCAAAACAAAGCAGCGGAATAGTTGTTAAAATTCCTAAGCTGGTAGTTTCAACATTAAAAGTTTGTGCAATATCTTTAATGACAGATGGTATTGCTGTAATCGGCATCCGCATACAAACCCCAAGGAAGAATAATCCGAGAATTAGAAGTGGACTATGCTTTTTGATTTTTTCCAAAAAATTCATCCTTTCATTTTAAAATTAGCTTGATAATAGACTAGACAATTATATCATAATAGGTCCTTCGTTATGATTAATATCCGGTTAGAAGTGGCTAATCCAATTGGAGGTTAGTTTGACGGAAAGAGATTCAAAATATATAATCAACAATGAATATTTTTGGAGGAACACTATGACGGCTATATACCCATACCTAACATTTGAGAATGCGAAGGAAGCAATGGCTTATTATGAACAAGACTTTGGCGCTCAAATTACATATCACGAGGCTTTGACAAAAGAGCAGGCGGAAAGTCTTGGATTACCAGTTGATCAATTGAACCAGACAACAATGCGAGGTGAATTTATGATCGCTGGACAAAAAATTATTTGTGCAGATGCAACGATGGGTAATCCCCAAACTTCTACACTAATTTCAATTTTACTTGATTTTGAAGAAGATGAAGATAAAGCACGTGATTTGTTTAATCGTTTAGCAAAATCCGAAAATCAACGTGTAACGGTACCGTTTGGAGATTGGGTCCTAAATAATGTAATGGGGCAGATTGTAGATAAGTATGGGATCACATGGCTGATAAGTGCTAATAAACAAAGCTAAATAAAACAAAAGCGACTTGGATTTTCCAAGTCGCTTTTGTTTTAGAGGTTAGGCGTTAATTTCGCTCCAACGTTTAGTTAAGATAGTATAAATTCGTTCAATATCTTGTGAAGTGCCGCGTAATTCATAATCTGCTAGAAATGGTGCATCAAAGTCGCGCGCGTATTTACGAGCAGTTAAACAATATTGTTCGTTAAAATTTTTATTACCACTACCTACGACGCCGATGCATTGTTTGGCGTTATCGTTGTAGGCAATATATTCACCTAATGCATTTGTCATAATTTCAGTGAAACCAGAATCAATCCCGTTACCACCATTTAAATATGTGGGTACGAAAGCAAAAAAAGCGTCAGTTTCATCGGCAGGAAGAGTTTGATCGCTGACTTCTTTTAGTTCAATAAGTGGGCGATCTTCGCTAATGCTGTGCTGTTGTTTAGCATATCCCTGCATCCGCGTTAAGAAGGAACGGGTATTTCCCTCAAGCGAGATATAAATAATATTCATTGGTGCCATGTGAATTTCTTCCTTCTAGTTTAAATTTATTTTAATATTACAAAATTATTTTAGTAGAATTAAGTGCTAAATAAAAGAATAATTTTCTTATTGTTGCCAAAATGTAAAGTTTTACTTTGATAAAGTGGTAACAATAAAACTATCAATATATGAATGGTGATAATCCTGAATTTTTAAATCCAGATTGGCTAGTTTGATCGTTTCTCCTTCATGAATATTATGATAATTATCTAACACATATCCCGATAAAGTAACCACATCGCTAGCTTCAGAATCTTTAAGTTCAACATGGAAGAAGCGTTCAAAATCATAAATAGTTGTTTTTCCATCAACCCGGTATTGATTTTCCCCAATCTTAGAAATCATGTTATCTGAAACATTGTCGATTTCGTCTCTCACCGTTCCAAATAGTTCTTCATAAATATCTTTATCAGTAATGATTCCGCTAGTGCCCCCATACTCATCAACAACGACTACCATTGGCACCCGAGTACTAATCATTAACTTAAGGACTTCGGTAATTGGGGTGGTCTCAGGAGTAGTAGGCATATGGCGGAGAACTTTGGCTAAAGATACATCTCCGTTAATTTGTTTTTGCCGAATTAAGTCATAGTTAAAAACATAACCTAAAATCTTATCCTTATCATTATCAGCAACTACCGGCAAGCGGCTGTATTTCGTCTTAAGATATAGTTTAATCGCGTCATTTACAGTTTTATTTATATCAATAACTGTTAATTGAGTACGATCAATCATAATATCTTTAGCAACCTTATCGTTAAAGTCAAAGGCTCGTTCCATGTACAATAAGTCGTTGTGTTCAAGTTCACCGCCTTTAACAGCGTTTCGAGATAGGCTAATGATCTCACTTTGGGAAAGGACGTCTTGACTCTCATCAGCTGGTTCCATACCCAACATTTTAACAATTCCATTGGCAGAACTATTAAGCAACCAGACAAAAGGATAGAAAGTAATGTGAAAATAGTGCAATGGGGTAGTAACAAACATCAAGGTCTTAATTGGGATATCAATACTAATATTTTTTGGTACAATCTCGGTTAAGACCACTTCAAAATATGTTAGAAGAAGAACTCCCACAATGGCACTTATAACGTGGATCACACTATTGTTTAGTGACCAACTTGGTAGCGAAAGAGCATCGGTTAAGAGCGCTTCAATTGTTCCTTCGCCGACCCAGCCGAGAATAATTCCGCAAATTGAAACCCCTACTTGAGTGGTAGAAAGATATTCCGTTAAATTGGTGACCATTTTGATTGCACGGTTTATTTTCGCAGATGGCTTATCCCGCTTTGCTTGCATTTCTTCTAAGGCCGTTACCCGTGCCTGCACTAAGGCGAACTCAGCTGCTACAAAGAATGCCGCAAAGATAAAGGTAATGATTATGATTATAAAATTAGTGAATAGCTGGCCCTCGTTCAAAATAACATTCCTCATTTCGATTGATAAGTACAATTTATGTATATATTATTTTACCATTCAAATAAGCTGTTATAAATTATAAGCATATTAAAAAGAAAAACATGTTTATTTCGTTCACTACCTAAAAAATGATAAGATTAGTAAAGGTAGATAGCTTAAGAAAAGAGGTTATATAGTGAGTAGAATTACAATTACTGATTTAGTCTATGATGCTAAATCAGGAGATCAATTAGACAACGTTTCATTAGAACTAAAGTCACCACAAGTAGTCGGAATTTGCAGTAACGATACGGGCGCAGCAACTGCATTAGAAGATTTATTATCTGTCCGCGGCAAAATTTTAAATGGGGATGTAACAATTAATGGGGTTCCATTCAAAAAGTATAAGCGCCAAAGCAAAAATGAAATTGGCCGTATTGATGATGTGGTTTTAAAAGGAAAAACAGTGGAGAAAGCTGTTAACCACGCCTTACGTCATCGTAAAAATGCTTTGAAACCAGAACAAGCACTCCAAATGCTTAAATCATTAAAATTTGAACCTAATCAAATGATTGCCGCATTAAACGAGGCTCAACAACTAGAACTACGGATAGCACTTCTTCTTACTTGGCAATGTCCAATCGTAATTTTGAGTGATGCCTTTGATAACTTAGAAGAGGATAAACGGCAAATGATTGGTCAGCTAGTTAAAGACTATGCTCAAAAGGTCGATGCCTTAGTTCTTTTCACAAGTGAAAATATTTCGACATTAATGCGATTTGCTCATATTCTTTACTACTTCAATGGGAGTCATTTGACATCTGCCCGCGATTTATCGATGAATGATGGGGTAGATTGTACTGTGACAGTAATGGGAACTGGTTTACCAATCGACAATGCAGTAAAACTAGGGGCACATATGTTGGAAGAAGCAAGTAATGAGACCCGTTTCCTTTTCACTGGAAATATCCAAACATTATTGCCATTACTAGAACAAAGTACCATTACTGATATTAGAATTGAAGATGCAACGATTGAAGATGAATTGATGGCTTACTAATAAATTTGGAGGTTGCGATGGGGCGGATAGTTTTTATAAGTCACCGGCATGACGATTTAGTACCGACTATTATCAAAAGGGTTCCAGAAGCAGTTGCTCTTACTAGTTTTAAATTTGAAATGCAACGTGGGGATACATTGTGTTGGCTCCCGACCGTTAATGAGTATGTAGATGATGAAGTGCAGGAGTTAGCTAAATTGATTGATCATTCACTGTTTTTACCATCAAAAATAGTAATGCTTTCAATTGCAGGAACAGCCGATGATGCGACAAATCAGCAACTACAGGAATGGTATGGACAACAGGCAACTCAGGCCGTCCTTGCTCATCAATATGCGATTAAAATGATTGATGAATTTGAGTTGCCCTATACTATTATTAGAGCTTTGCCAATTACTAATGAAGAAACCTCCCTTAAGGTTGTTAGTGAAGGTAATACTTTAGAAGGTAAAGAGATTGGATTAGGACAAGTAGCACAGATAATTGAACAAGCAGTTACTACCGATGATTTTCAGAATCAATCGATTGGAATTGCACCATAAGAAAGCAGGTTGTGATATGGATAAATTAGAAGAATATCAACGATGGCAAAATAATTTAGCACGGGTGCGGTTTCCACGGTGGAAAGAATTACCTACACTAGGCTTGTATGTTGACCAAGTGGTGGCAATTGTAAATGAACAATTAAATCATTTAGGAATCGAGCCACTTACAAAATCAATGGTAAATAATTATGTGAAAAAGAAAGTTATTCAAGCGCCAATCAAGAAAAAATATGCCGTTAACCAGTTAGTAGATCTTTTGCTTATTGGATTATTAAAATCGAATTTTTCACTAGATGATATTCGTGCAGGAATTGCTCAGGTTACTATGAATTCTTACCCGCAAGCTGCCTATGATCGCTTTGTTGAAATTTTAAATGCACTTTTAGCCGGAGAAGAAATTCCGAGTAATAACGTTATTAATCCACAGAATGATCGCTTAATGACATTGGCATTGAAGTCAGTCTTATCACGAATGGATGCTGCTCAATTATTAATGGCAATGCAAAAAGTTGCTCAGCCGGCTCCATTGGAAAATAATTAGTTTCAATTATTTTGTTGCAATTACAACAAAATGAATTTAATATTGTAGTTAAGGAGAATTTTTATCAATGATTGATATTTTACGTGAAATAGGGATGATTGATCGAGCGCTCGATTCGATTGCCAATATTGAGTTCAAGAAAATCGATTTAGCACGTGGCCAATACCTGTATGTTGTTCGTATTTATGAGCATCCAGGAATTATTTCAGAACAATTATCAAACTTGATAAAAGTAGACCGAACAACGATTGCCCGTGCTGTAAAAAAGCTTGAAAAAAATGGCTTTATTGAAAGAAAAAGTGATCCAACGAATAAGAAAATTAAACGACTTTATGTTACTCAAAAAGGAAAAGAGATTTATCCTTTTATTATTCGTGAAAACCAATTTTCAAATAGTGAGGCATTGAAAGGTTTCTCGAAAAAAGAGGCTCAGCAGGTTCATGATTATCTAGTTCGTATCCGTCAAAATATTGATGGTGATTGGGATACCGTCAAGCACGGAGGCAAACGTCAATATTAATTTATAAAGAGGAGATTATTTTTATGAAGCAAGTGACGATTGATTCAAGTTTTTGGGAACTTTTTCCAGACGCACAGGTAAACATCTTGTTTGCAAATGGCATTGATAACCATAATGCTGATGACAACTATGATGAACGAAAGAAGCTATTAGCAAATGCTACTCATGAGGCTGATAAGTTTCTAACCAATGAGACTTTTCGTTTGAATCCAGTTGTTGATCAATGGCGCCAAGCATTTCAACAATTTAAGAAAAAGAAAGGTGCGCGCTCATCAATTGAGGCCTTATTGAAGCGTGCCAATCAAGGACGGAAATTTGAACCAATTGAACCTCTTGTTGATGTCTACAATAGTATTTCCTTGAGCTACGGTGTTCCAGTAGGTATCGAAGACCGAAATAAGATTGCTGGCGACCTTCATTTGGGTGTTGCAAAAGGTGGCGAAGCATTTCGGCCAGTCGGTGCTGAAGAAGATGAACCTGCTTTAGAGGGCGAAGTTATTTATTATGATGATGAAGGTGCTGTTTGTCGTTGTCTAAACTGGCGTGAAGCTCAACGAACAATGTTGACAGAAGATTCTCAAAATGTAGTTGCAGTTATGGAAGCAATTAATCCAGAACAAATTGAACGCGCTAATGAAGCGATGGAAGAATTGAGCAAGTTAATTAACCAGTACTTTGGTGTAAATGCTTCGCAAGTTTATCGACTAACTAAGGATCAGCCTGTTGCAGAGGTTCCAGATAATTTATAAAAAATGAAAAAATGAGTGAAAAATGCTACGGCTTTTCACTCATTTTTTTGAATTGTTATTCTGTTTCTTGCATCAGCACTTAATAATTTATAAAGGGCTGCAAATAAGGGAACAGTGAACATCATTCCAAGAATTCCGGAAATTCCTCCACCAATAATAACTGCAGCAAATACCCATACACTTGGGAGACCAATTGATCTTCCAACAACTAGTGGATAGGTAATACGGTTATCTAACTGTTGAAGGAGAATAATAAAGATCAAGAAAATACCGGCTTGAAGTGGAGAAACGGCGAAAATGATAACTACTCCGACACTCGCTCCAAGGATTGCCCCAATGATTGGAATTAAAGCACCAAATGCAGTTACAACTCCGATCATGGAGGCATAAGGCATTCGTAAGATCGTCATTCCGATAAAACACGAGATTCCAAGAATAGCAGCATCTTTACATTGCCCAATAATATAGTTGCTGTAACTTTCATCAAAAACTTTCAGAACTCTAATTATTTGTGACTGGTATCGGCTAAAGTATGTTGAAAGTAATTTAGTAAACTGGCGTTGCAACATTTCTTTATAAATCAAGAGGTAGATTGAAAAGAAAAACGCAATAATTGCAGTTGTGGCAGCCGAAAATACAGATGAGGCTGTTGAAATAACCGTACGGAAAGTCCCACCAACGCCAGACGTAAGATATTTACCAATTTTATCCCATTGAATTTTACTAGCATCAAAGCTATTGATGAAGCCTTTAAAATCACTGCTATGTTCAAAGTAATCGATAAAATGGTTAATAATGTGACTGTGATTTGCAATAAGCAGTTTTACACACGTAATAAGTTCAGGAATTACCAGGGCAAAAACGACGGCGATTATTAGGATGATTGTTAAGTAAGACATCACTATCCCAACTGGCCGCTTGAATTTTTGCGCACTTGGTTTCTTGAACAAAGATAGGTAGAGGTGTTCATATTGTTTTAATAGTAAGTTAACAATATAGGCAAGGATTGCTCCTATTAAAAGCGGCACGGTTGCAGAAAAAATTGTTTGGATAAATTTAGCGACAATTTTCCAATAGGTGATTGCTAAGTAGAGGACAAATAGGGCTAATACTAAAGAAAGATGACGGCGATTGATATATTGCTTCACGATAACTCTCCTCTATTATTAAGCTTTTGATAAAGTTTAAGTAAATAGTTATGACTGTCGATTTGTTCACGACAATTATTTTGATCATGTAAGTTAATTTCATAAATACTAGTAGCAACTGGGTTTAAGTGAGGCAAAACATTAGCCCAGTCAATTTTACCGGTGCCGAGAGTAAGGCTATCATGAGTTTTGCCCATTGAATCAACTAGGTGATAGTGAACGGTACGATCTTTTAAGTGTTCTAGGGATGCTGCTAATTTCTGGTTATTCCCATGAAGCTCAATAAAACAATGGGAGGTATCAAAGGCAAGTCGATAATTATGTGCAAGAATTTCTTCTTCTTGAAAGGGATCGCCATAAGCAAAAACTGGCGCAATTGAGTTTTCAAACATGATCTGATCTCCACCAGCGTCTGCAAAACGATCCAATCGCTGATAGACAGCATCTCGGGCATCTTCTACACTAGGATAAAGAGAAACAAAGTAACGTGATTCAGGACCGGCATAACCACCATGAATCAAAACTTGAACATTAAGGTCATCGGCTAAATAAAGTAGCTTTTCAGTTGTAAACTCGATGAAACGATATAAGTCGGGATATTGCTTTTCGGGGGCAACTACTTCTGAATGATGATTCTGAAATTGCATTGGATGATGCAGAATCACATTTTTAATACCAGCAGCTTTAACGTATTGAATTGTATCATAGAGGCGACGATAACCTTCATCAGTAAAGTCATGAGTATCAGTATAAAATTCATAAGTAGTAGGATTGTACTGTAAGCGATCATTGATTTGTTTTAGCTGACTGCTTCCCTTTAATCCTAATTGTGGTAAAAACATATACCTTACCTCCTAAAAACTAACTACTATTTTATCTTACCAGATTTTGAACAATTTCTTATGGTAAGATACCATATTGAGGAGGTGTTTCACATGGAACAATGGTTGTTGCGTCAGCCATTAATCTTGACACCAACTATTCCATTGATGTGGACAGTGGGATGGCTTTGTACAATGTCAGCGTATATTATATTAGGTGGGCAACCACCATCCCCCAATCAGTTGCAAGACTCTGTTTTACTAATTTCAGCTGTCATTTTAGTGATAAACATTTATAATTTAATATTAGTTTATCAACGAACAGAAAAATATCGAAATCTTTCCACTTATGCACCAAGGGCTTTGTTATTAGCTATTATTTTAATTATTTCGATTGTCTTAGCCTGGGGACAGCCCAAAGTAGTTCTAATTCCTAGCTACTTAAATATTTGGGTCATGATATTTATCGTTTTAAATTTCTTACAAGCTCTTTTGGGACAATTTTTTGCGCTCCTAGAACGTTCTCGATCACGCCGAAGACTTGCTTCGATGTATTGGCCGATAGTAGTTTTGTACACTGCCGGGATTGTAATTTCACCAAGTTTGGAAGTACATAATGGTTGGACTTTACCGTTCATTATTGGTGATTGCATTTTACTTCTTTTCTTTATTGCGAGAAGTTGGCAAGAGATCCCTAGGATACTTATTAAGGTTCATGCTAATAACAGTATTATCTATGAACTGTTAGTTGGAATTAACCTTGCAACAATAATTTCAACAGTGGTGAGTGGAGTACTTTTTATTATTTTTAACTTTAGTAATACTGAAATAAGCATAGTGGCAGCTTACTTTGCTCTTAGTCCAGTGATAAATGGAATTAGTGGATTAATAATAGGAGCGATGCAACGTTACAATAATGACTATCGATACGGGCATGTAAAAGGACATCCACAAAGATATATTTACTGCGGGATTTTTCTGGTGATTGTTTTCTTGATATTAGGTTTCATTTTGAAGAAAAACTAATAATTTCTAGTCAGGAACATGATTTTTTTGCGTATTAACTTGTAAAATATTGCCGTTGTTGAACAGTTAACACAATAAAGACAATAAAATACATAATTAGTGTGTTAGCATTATTATATGTAGAAAGCGCATACAATTCGGGAATGATATAAAAAGGTTGGTGTTTAAACATGCATGGATTTATTGGCGAATTTTTTGGCACCATGGTTTTGATCCTATTAGGAGCAGGATGTTGTGCTGGTAATAGTTTAAATAAAACTTATGGGAAACAGAGCGGCTGGTGGTTTATCTGTATTTCATGGGGGCTAGCAGTTACAATGGGAGTTTATGTAGCTGGATTTCTTGGTTCACTAGGACACTTGAATCCTGCTGTGACAATTCCCTTTGCAGTATTTGGATTATTCCCATGGAGTAATGTTATCCCTTACCTATTAGGCCAATTTTTAGGTGCATTTGTTGGTGCAGTATTAGTAATTATTCAATTTTATCCACAATTTAAAGCGACTCCAAATGAAGAAGAAGGAAATAATGTTGGTATTTTTGCCACTCGTCCAGCAATAAATAGCCCAATTTTTAGCTTTCTCTCAGAAGTGATTGCGACCTTTGCATTTATTTTCGTGCTCTTAAATCTTGGTAACTTTACTCAAGGATTAAAGCCATTTATTGTAGGAATGGTTATTGCAGTTGTTGGTACATGTCTTGGAACAACAACTGGCTTTGCCTTGAATCCAGCCCGTGATTGGTCACCACGGTTAGCGTATACCATTTTGCCAATTCCTAATAAGGGAGCTTCAGAATGGTGGTACGCATGGGTTCCAATGTGTGGCCCAATTGTTGGAGGCCTTCTTGCGTGTGCTTTACAAACGGCGCTAGTTTAGTAAATCCAGAAAAAGGGAGGCTAATTAATATAGCCTCTTTATTTAGTTTAAATAAAATATGAAATACCTTGTAGGAGAAAATTGATGAGAAAAGAATTTTTTAAAAGTAGTAATGAACAATTAACAAAGTTTGCCGAGATTGTTAATGGAGATAAACCCTTACGTGAAGTTACGAGTGATGAAAAGCTAAAGGTCGGCGTGGATTTAGGGACTTCTTCAATTGTCTTAACAGTGCTAGATTCTAAAGATAAGATTGTATACGGAGCATATGAATATGATCATGCAGTTCAGGATGGTATTGTAGTTAATTTCATAGAATCAGTTAATATTTTAAGACGCTTAAAAGAAAAGGCTGAAAAAGTATTAGGACGTGAACTTAAAACGGCATGTGGTGCTATCCCACCGAAGACAGGAGAGAGGAGTGCCAAAGTGGTTGCCAATGTTATCGAAGAGACAGGTCTGCTTTGTACAGGTGTTGAAGATGAACCGACAGCCGCTGCAAAATTCTTAAGATTGTCTAATGGTACAGTCGTAGATATTGGAGGAGGAACAACTGGGATCAGCATTTTTAAAGACAATAAACTTATTCACGTTATTGATGAGGCAACGGGCGGATTTCATATGACGCTTGTTCTTGGAGGAAGATATAAAATAAAAAATGATGAAGCAGAAAAATTAAAGCGTAATAAGGAGAAAGAATCCGAAGTATATGCTGTTGTTAAACCTGTGGTTGAAAAGATGGCAGCAATTGTTCAGAATATGGGAGCCGAAATTATTGATCCAGTTATAGTTGTAGGAGGTGCAACTAATTTTACTGAATTCACAAAAACTTTTAGTAAAGATTTAAAACGTAAAGTTTATAAACCACTTTATCCTCAATTTGTAACGCCATTAGGAATTGCAATGTTTGATAATTAAAATAAATAAGAGGCTGGGCATACCTCAACCTCTTTACAGTTTTAAGTGTAAACTGCCAAATCGCAGTAGATGTTTATATCCTCGCAGGAGTAGGCCTAAAAACTCGCAAACGAGTTTAGGCCTACTCTTTTAATTTTAAATAATTTTTTCAGTATAAATCCATTGAATTACTGAACGATCAAATACATTAATTTCACTAGCTGGAATAATAGGTTGAGAACAATCTACTGTGTAAACCCAGCCTGCTTTATTACTAATATCATTCAGATCATTTATTGAATAAATATATGGATATCCATTTAAATCACGGGCCTTAAAGGAAATATCATTTTTACTGAAAAAATCTTTTGAAATTTCGTAAACGGATTTATTTGAGCGCCATTGTAAATCTCTTGGAATAGTATAGATTTTCTTTATTGCAGAATTATATTTTCGATACTTTGATGGTGTCATTCCTACTTTTTGCTTGAAAATTTTAGTAAAGTAACTTGTCTGTGAGAAACCAACTTGATGAGCCAATTTATTAATCGGTGTATTTGAAAAAATTAATTTTTCTTGAGCAAGTGCAATCTTTTGTAGATTTATATAGTTAATGAAATTGTCATTAAAGTAATTTTTAAAGATTCGACTTAAGTATGATGGTGAAAGATAAATCCTCTGAGAAACATTTTCTAAAGTAAGTGATTTTTCTAAATTAGAATTAATATATTTAAGCGCCATGGTTATATTTTTCTCAATATCACTTAGAGCACCATCATTTCTGTTGTTGAGAATAGGAGAATTAGCGACGTTAGCTATTGAACCGTCTTCAGAAATATTCAGTATCCCATTAAGAACTTTGATTAGTGAACTTAGCTTAGGAGCCTCAAATGGAGCAAGAACAGTTATACGGTCATTAGAACTGTCAATAAACTTTTTGCAAGAAATTTCAATATATTTGCTACATAAATCAATAACGTCTGATTCTATGTGTGATTCATCAAGAACGAAAAAACCACTTAAAGATGAGCTTATAACTAATGGGAAAACAAAGTAATTTTTAAAATCAAGTTTTCGTAAATGTTCAAGTGAAATATTTGGATCAAAAAGAAGGGTATTACAATCAACAATTGCTCCGGTAATGCTTGTGAAAATTATATTATTATTAGTTATTTCTTGAAATGTTTTTGTTACTTTTTGAATGTCATTTAAGAATTTTGAAGAATATTCGTACATTTTAATTTCGCCTGCTTTTTACCATTTTTGAAGGATTGTTGCTATTTACCTCTATATATTAGCATACATTTACACATAAAAACGCTTTCCTGTAAATTTTGTGATACATAATAATAAATTATTGTTCTTTTTAAGTATCATACATTTTTTAAGATAATATATCATAAATCCCATGTTATAAAATTAACATGTACCGAATTGTAAGCGATTTCTTATTATCGCTATTTGTTTTTATACTTAGGAGGCATTCTTATGGGACAAGAAGCACTTGGTTTAATTGAAACCGAAGGACTCGTAGCTTCAATTGAAGCTGCTGACGCAATGGTAAAAGCTGCTAATGTTAAATTAATTGGTCAAGAAAAGATCGGTCATGGATTAGTAACAGTAATGGTTCGTGGAGATGTTGGAGCTGTTAAGGCTTCTGTTGACGCCGGAGTACAAGCTGCCGAAAACATTGGAGAAGTTGTTTCAAGTTACGTAATTCCTCGTCCTCAGTCTGAAGTTGATAAGCTCTTACCACATCATGGAGAATAATTTATAAAAAATTAAAGCCCTTATACAGACGGCTAGGTACAGGAATCTGTATTAAGAGCTTTATTGTTAAGAGCTTTTATAGTCAGGAGGAAAAATAATGAATGATTTTCTGAATTCTACTAGTACTGTTCCAGAGTTTGTTGGTGCTAGTGAAATTGGAGATACAATTGGAATGGTAATTCCGAGAGTCGATCAACAACTATTAGATAAATTACATGTTACAAAACAGTACAAGACTTTAGGTATTTTAAGTGATCGTACTGGTGCTGGTCCACAAATTATGGCAATGGATGAAGGAATTAAGGCTACTAACATGGAATGTATTGATGTTGAATGGCCACGTGATACTAAAGGTGGAGGAGGCCATGGATGTTTAATTATCATTGGTGGTGATGATCCGGCAGATGCACGCCAAGCTATTCGGGTTGCACTTGATAATCTTCATCGTACATTTGGTGATGTTTATAACGCCAAAGCAGGTCACCTTGAGTTGCAATTTACGGCTCGTGCTGCAGGGGCTGCACATCTTGGATTAGGTGCAGTTGAAGGAAAAGCATTTGGGTTGATTTGTGGTTGTCCTTCTGGAATCGGTGTTGTAATGGGAGATAAGGCTTTAAAGACTGCTGGTGTTGAACCGCTTAACTTTACTTCACCAAGCCATGGTACAAGCTTCTCTAACGAAGGTTGCCTAACTATTACCGGTGACTCAGGGGCAGTTCGTCAAGCTGTTATGGCTGGACGTGAAGTAGGATTAAAATTATTGTCACAGTTTGGTGAAGAACCAGTTAATGATTTCCCATCATACATTAAGTAGATCTAAAAGGAGGACTACTTTATTATGAAACGTCAAAAACGATTTGAAGAACTAGAAAAACGCCCAATTCATCAAGATACATTTGTTAAAGAATGGCCAGAAGAAGGTTTCGTTGCAATGATGGGGCCTAATGACCCTAAGCCTAGTGTAAAAGTTGAAAATGGCAAGATCGTAGAGATGGATGGTAAAAAGCTTGAAGATTTTGACTTGATTGACTTATACATTGCTAAGTATGGAATCAATATTGACAACGTTGAAAAAGTTATGAATATGGATTCTACTAAGATTGCACGGATGCTCGTTGATCCCAATGTATCTCGTGATGAAATTATTGAAATTACATCAGCTTTGACTCCTGCTAAAGCTGAAGAGATCATCAGTAAGCTTGATTTTGGTGAAATGATTATGGCTATCAAGAAGATGCGTCCACGTCGTAAACCTGATAACCAATGTCACGTTACTAACACTGTTGATAACCCAGTTCAAATTGCTGCAGATGCTGCAGATGCTGCTCTTCGGGGATTTCCAGAACAAGAAACCACAACAGCAGTGGCACGTTATGCACCGTTCAATGCTATTTCAATTTTAATTGGTGCACAAACAGGTCGTCCTGGTGTATTGACACAATGTTCTGTTGAAGAAGCTACTGAATTGCAATTAGGTATGCGTGGTTTTACTGCATATGCTGAAACTATTTCAGTTTACGGTACTGACCGTGTATTTACCGATGGTGACGATACTCCATGGTCTAAAGGATTCTTAGCATCATGTTATGCATCACGTGGCTTGAAGATGCGTTTTACTTCAGGTGCCGGTTCAGAAGTTCTGATGGGTTACCCAGAAGGTAAGTCAATGCTTTACCTTGAAGCTCGTTGTATTTTACTTACTAAGGCTTCAGGTGTCCAAGGACTTCAAAATGGTGCAGTAAGTTGTATTGAAATTCCTGGTGCTGTTCCTAATGGTATTCGTGAAGTTCTCGGTGAAAACTTATTATGTATGATGTGCGATATCGAATGTGCTTCTGGTTGTGACCAAGCATATTCACACTCCGATATGCGTCGGACTGAACGGTTTATTGGTCAATTTATTGCCGGTACTGACTACATCAATTCTGGTTACTCCTCAACTCCTAACTACGATAATACCTTCGCTGGTTCAAACACTGATGCTATGGACTACGATGATATGTATGTTATGGAACGTGACTTAGGTCAATATTATGGTATTCATCCTGTTAAAGAAGAAACCATTATTAAAGCTCGTAACAAAGCTGCTAAAGCCCTTCAAGCTGTATTTGAAGACCTGGGATTACCAAAGATTACTGATGAAGAAGTTGAAGCAGCAACTTATGCTAACACTCATGATGACATGCCAAAGCGTGACATGGTTGCAGATATGAAGGCTGCTCAGGATATGATGGATCGTGGAATTACTGCTATTGACATTATTAAGGCATTGTACAACCACGGATTTAAGGATGTCGCTGAAGCAATTTTGAACCTTCAAAAGCAAAAGGTTGTTGGAGATTACCTTCAAACTTCCTCTATCTTTGATAAAGATTGGAATATCACTTCTGCTGTAAATGACGGGAATGATTATCAAGGTCCAGGTACTGGATATCGTCTATATGAAGACAAGGAAGAATGGGATCGGATTAAAGACTTACCATTCGCTCTTGATCCAGAACACTTGGAACTTTAGAGAGGAGGTAGTCTGTTATGGCTGATATTGATGAAAATTTATTACGAAAAATCGTTAAAGAAGTCTTGAATGAGACTAATCAAATTGACACAAAGATTGATTTTAATAAAGACGATAATACTGCAACCGCTACTGAGGAAGTACAACAACCAAATAGTAAAGCTGTTCCAGAAAAGAAACTTGATTGGTTCCAACCAGTTGGTGAAGCTAAACCAGGATATTCAAAAGATGAAGTTGTAATTGCTGTTGGTCCGGCCTTTGCAACTGTTCTTGATAAAACGGAAACTGGTATTCCTCACAAAGAAGTCCTTCGTCAAGTTATTGCTGGGATTGAAGAAGAGGGACTTAAGGCAAGAGTAATTAAGGTATACCGGACTTCAGATGTTGCTTTTTGTGCAGTTCAAGGTGATCATCTTTCAGGATCAGGAATCGCTATCGGTATTCAATCCAAGGGTACTACGGTTATTCACCAAAAGGATCAAGACCCTCTTGGAAACCTTGAACTATTCCCACAGGCTCCAGTGCTTACTCCTGAAACTTATCGTGCAATTGGTAAGAACGCAGCTATGTATGCTAAAGGTGAATCACCAGAACCTGTTCCAGCTAAGAACGATCAACTTGCTCGTATTCACTATCAAGCTATTTCAGCAATTATGCATATTCGTGAAACTCACCAAGTTGTTGTTGGTAAGCCTGAAGAAGAAATTAAAGTTACGTTTGATTAAGGAGGCATAATGATGAGTGAAGTTGATGATTTAGTAGCAAAGATCATGGCTCAAATGGGAAATAGTTCATCTTCTGATAGCTCTACAAGTACTTCTACCACAAGTACTAATAAAGAAATGACAGCCGATGATTATCCACTTTATCAAAAGCATCGTAATTTAGTAAAAACACCAAAAGGACATAATCTTGATGATATTAATTTACAAAAAGTGGTAAATAATCAAGTTGATCCTAAAGAACTACGGATTACACCAGAAGCTTTGAAGCTCCAAGGTGAAATTGCTGCAAGTGCTGGACGGCCAGCTATTCAAAAGAACCTTCAACGGGCCGCAGAATTGACACGCGTACCAGACGAACGAGTTCTTGAAATGTATGATGCATTACGTCCGTTCCGTTCAACTAAGCAAGAACTTTTGGAGATTGCTAAAGAATTACGGGATAAATATAATGCTAACGTTTGTGCCGCATGGTTTGAAGAAGCTGCTGATTATTACGAAAGTCGAAAGAAGCTAAAGGGCGATAATTAAGCTTTTTAGTCAGAGTAGGGAGTTTTATATATGTCAACTGAAAAAGTAATTGGTGTTGATATTGGGAATTCTTCCACTGAAGTTGCATTGGCAGATGTAAGCGACAGTGGGCAAGTTCACTTTATTAACTCCGGTATTGCTCCTACTACTGGGATTAAAGGTACTAAACAAAATCTAGTCGGAATTAGGGATTCGATTACTCAAGTTCTGAATAAGTCTAATCTAACAATCGATGATATTGATTTAATCCGAATCAATGAAGCTACGCCAGTTATTGGTGATGTTGCAATGGAAACTATTACAGAAACAGTTGTAACAGAATCAACAATGATTGGACATAATCCTGATACACCAGGTGGTATAGGAACAGGGGCCGGGATAACAGTTCGTTTACTTGACCTCTTAAAGAAAACTGATAAGAGCAAAAACTATATTGTTGTAGTTCCTAAAGATATTGATTTTGAAGATGTTGCTAAGCTTATCAATGCGTATGTTGCCTCTGGTTATAAAATTACAGCAGCAATTCTAAGGAACGATGATGGTGTTTTAGTTGATAATCGGTTAAATCATAAAATTCCGATTGTTGATGAAGTTGCCATGATTGATAAAGTGCCGCTAAACATGCTGGCGGCTGTAGAAGTGGCTGGTCCCGGGCAAGTAATTTCACAACTTTCAAACCCATATGGAATCGCTACATTATTTGGACTAACTCCAGAAGAAACTAAGAATATTGTTCCGGTTTCACGGGCCCTTATTGGGAATCGATCAGCTGTTGTTATTAAAACTCCAGCTGGGGATGTTAAAGCACGTGTAATTCCGGCAGGTAAGATCATAATTAATGGCGATACTGGAAAAGAAGAAGTTGGAGTTTCTGAAGGTGCTAACGCCATTATGAAAAAAGTTTCTAGTTTCCGCCATATTAACAATATAACTGGTGAATCTGGAACCAATGTTGGAGGAATGTTGGAAAATGTTCGTCAAACAATGGCAGACCTTACGGGAAAGAAAAATAACGAGATTGCGATTCAAGATTTACTTGCTGTTGATACTCAAGTACCGGTTGAGGTCCAAGGTGGTCTAGCTGGTGAATTTTCAAATGAGTCAGCAGTTGGAATTGCGGCGATGGTTAAATCAGATCATCTTCAAATGGAAGTTATTGCCAAGCTTATTGAAAAAGAATTTAATACTAAGGTTGAAATTGGTGGTGCTGAAGTTGAATCTGCTATTCGCGGAGCACTTACGACGCCGGGAACGGATAAACCTATTGCAATTCTTGATCTAGGAGCAGGTTCAACAGATGCTTCCATAATTAATAAAGAAGATGAGACTGTTGCAATCCATTTAGCCGGTGCTGGTGATATGGTAACAATGATTATTAATTCTGAACTGGGGTTGAATGATGTTCACCTAGCAGAAGATATTAAACGTTATCCATTAGCCAAAGTAGAAAATCTTTTCCAGATCCGGCATGAAGATGGTTCTGTTCAATTCTTTGAAGATCCATTACCGTCTTCATTATTTGCTAAAGTTGTAGTAATTAAACCAGATGGGTATGAGCCAGTAACAGGAAATCCAAGTATTGAAAAAATTAAGCTGGTTCGTCAGAGTGCAAAGAAACGAGTCTTCGTTACTAATGCATTACGAGCACTTAAGTATGTTAGTCCAACAGGAAATATTCGTGATATTCCGTTTGTTGTAATTGTCGGTGGGTCAGCCTTAGATTTTGAAATTCCACAACTTGTTACCGATGAATTAGCATACTTCAATTTAGTTGCTGGTCGTGGAAACGTTCGTGGAATTGAAGGACCACGAAATGCCGTTGCAACTGGATTGATTTTAAGATATAGCGAAGAAAGAAGGAAGCGTTATGAACAACGATGATTCACAACGTCCCTCGATTGTCGTTGGACTAGAAAATGGAACAACTATTCCAGATAGTGCTAAGCCACTTTTCTATGGAATTGAAGAAGAACAGATTCCAGTCTCGGTTCGCAAAATTAATGTAGATGGTACTGTTGAAAGAGCGTATCAATCAGCTCTTGCGTCACGACTATCTGTCGGAATTGCTTTTGAAGGAGATCATTTTATTGTTCACTATAAGAACTTAAAAGAAGAGCATCCTTTATTCGATATGACAGTTGATGATAGAAAGCAATTACGGATTTTAGGAGCAAATGCAGCGAGATTAGTAAAAGGAATTCCTTTTAAGGAAATAGCAAACAGGTGATTTAACTATGAAGTCTTTGGGCTATGTAGAATGTAATGGATTATCTGGCGCTATTGTTGCTGCTGACCGGATGCTAAAGACTGCAGATGTTGAACTTAGTAGTATTCAAAATACAAAAGGTAATGGATGGGTCACCTTACAAGTTTCTGGTGAACTTTCAGCAATAACAGTTGCAGTTCAAGCTGTAAAAGACTATTTACCTGATGTATATGTAACATCAACGGTAATTGGTCGTCCATCAACAGGGTTGAACTCCTTGGGTAAAACAGATTTATTGCAATCAAATCCAGAAAAGAAGCAAAATAATGAGCTTACTGAGAAGAAAACGGTTGCTGAACTATCCTCATCTAAAAAAGAGGAAGTAGAAAAGAATGAAAATCCTGATAAATCTAGTGTTCAAGCTGAGCAATCATTAGATGAGAAAGATGAAGTTGAAGATCCAGGATCATCTAATGATAAACAAGATATCAACTCTGATGAAAATGAAGTCACATGCAATATGTGCGGAGATCCGAAGTGTCCACGGAAATTAGGAGAGCCGCATAAGAAGTGTATCCATTACAACGAATTAAAGAAAAAGTAGGAGGAAATAACTATGAATAACGCTTTAGGAATGATTGAAACACGAGGATTAGTTGCATCTATTGAAGCTGCTGATCAAATGGTAAAGGCTGCAAATGTAACATTAACTGGTCAAGAAAAGATTGGTAGTGGATTGGTAACTGTTATGATTCGTGGTGATGTTGGTGCTGTAAAGGCTGCTGTTGATGCTGGTGTACAAGCTGCTGAAGGTGTCGGCGAAGTTGTATCGTCTTACGTAATTCCTCGTCCACATGAAGAAGTTGAAAAGATTTTACCAGGTGGATCAGACTCAGACGCTGAATAGAAAATTTTAATAAAAAGGAAGATTACGTATGGATGAAGAACAATTAAGAACACTTATTCGGACAATTGTTAGAGAAACACTTAATCCTAACCTAGTTCCAATTGGCGTTTCAAACCACCATGTACATTTGACGGAAGAAGATTTTCAAAAGTTATTCCCTGGTCAGAAAATTGAAATGCTAAAGAAACTTCGTCAACATGCGGATTTCGCTGCAAAGCAAACAGTTGACCTGATCGGACCTAAGGGCACCATTGAACATGTCCGGCTAATGGGACCTTTCCGTTCACACTCACAAGTGGAAATTGCCCGTTCAGAAAACTTTACACTAGGAATCGATGCACCGATTAGAATGTCGGGTGATCTTGATGGTACTCCTTCAATTAAGGTTCGCTCACCATATGCAGAAATTGAAATCCAAGGTGTAATTGTTGCAAAACGACACATCCACATGAGCTTAGAGGACGCTAAGCGTTTTGGCGTAAAGCTCGGTGATTCAATGCAGGTTGAAGTAGATGGCGATGGTGGACGTAAAACTATTTTTGATGATGTAGTTGCCCGTCCTCGTAAAGACTTTGTTCTGGAAATGCACATTGATACTGATGAAGCCAATGCTGCTAATGTCGGACTAGGCAATAATTCTTTCGGAAAAGTTATTATCAAGAAGAAAAACTAACTTTTTAAGAAACTACCAAGGGGGTGAATAGATGGATAACCTAGTACAGCAGGTTATGCAACGGTTAGAAGAACGGAAGCATACAAGTGTAGAAGTTACTTTTAATCATCAAGTTGCCCCGCCTAGTGAACAGATTTTTTTGAAAAACGGGAAAGTTATCCTAAAAAATGTTTCGATTGAGTTAATAACGGACTTATATTCAATGGAAAAGACTAATGCTTGGATTAAATGGGTATTAGAAGGAATTAGCTATGATGTTAAGTTTTACTTTTTAGTTAATGAACAGATGGTTAATTTTATTCCACGGATGATGATTTTGGACTGGCCGATCTTGTTTGTTGTGAATAACGAATCGCCAGTGATTGCCAGTTATAATCGGGTTATTACCAGAGAAGAGATCGCTGCTAAACCAGATAAATCGATTCTTGTTAGATATCAAAAGCAACGTATTACAGATGAGGCAGTTGATATCTGTAACTATAAAAAAATTAAAATAAAGATTAGGACTGAAGAAAATTGTATATGGCGAGAGTAGTAGGTAGTGTTGTCGCAACCCAAAAGGATCCATCCTTGGTTGGAAAAAAGCTGATGATAGTTCAACAGATTAATTCAGACCAACAACCAGTTCGATTTGAACAAGTTGCCGCTGATACAGTAAATGCTGGAATTGGCGATAATGTATTAATAGTTCGTGGTGCTGGTGCAAGGCGTGCTGATAAAGAGCGTGATGAAGACCAAGTAAGAGACGTTAATGACTGTACGATTGTTGGAATAATTGACCGTTTTGATAAGTAGTGTGCATTGGAGGCATCGAAATGGCTATTTACACAAAAGGTGGTGACAAGGGAGAAACAAGTTTATTCGATGGAACAAGGGTACCTAAGGATTCATTACGAGTTGAAACTTATGGAACCTTTGATGAATTAAACGCTAATATTAGTTTGGCAGATAAGTTTTGTGAAAGTAAACGTAATAAGAAACTTTTACAAGAGATCGAATATAAAATGTTTTTCCTTCAAGGTGAGATAGCGACAGAGAAACGGCAGTATTTTACTGATAAAAGTAAGATTATTACCGATGAAGATACTCGAAAACTTGAAGAGGTTATTGATAAATATACATCGGAACTGCCACCTGTTCATAGTTTTATTTTACCTGGTTCAAGTACTGCGGGTGCACAACTTCATGTTTGTCGAACAATCTGTCGTCGAGCAGAGCGACTATTTGTACGACTATCAAAAGATATAAAATTTCGTCCAGAGCTCGAAAGATATATTAACCGTTTATCGGACTTCTTATATATTGTAGCGCGTGATGAAGACTATGAAGATTTATTAAATAGTGTAACTGATGACGTATTAAAAATTTATAAACGTTATCAAAAAGAAAAGGATGTGCGTTAAGAATGAATGAGGAACAAATTAGTAAGATTGTTGAAAGCGTGATCAATAATAATGCTTCTAAAAATCTATTTGATCGGCACAAAATGGAAAAGGTAATCGATGCGGCTGTAGCTCGTGCCAATGAATTGGGTGTTGGTGTAACAATTGCTATTATGAAGGCTGATCAGGTATTACAGATGAGCTATCATATGCCAAATGCTAACTTAGTAAGCTGTACTTTAGCTCCTAAGAAGGCATGGTCAGCATTGGCAATGAAGGAGCCTACTAAGGATATTAGCAAGGATATTCAACCAGGTGCTGGATTGTACCAGATGGAAACAATGCTTGATGGTAAGTTAGCATCTTTTGCAGGTGGTATTCCATTGAAGATTAACGATGAAATTATCGGTTCAATCGGTGTTAGTGGTGGATTGGTTGAAGAAGATCAATCAATTTGTGAAGCTGCTGTTGCAGAATTTTTGAAGGAGAGTAAGTAGATATGCAGATTAATGATATTGAAAGTGCTGTACGCAAAATCCTTGCTGAAGAACTAGATAATGCCAGCTCTTCGAGTGCAAATGCTGCAGTTACTACTGATGATGGTCATCGCGGGATTTTCACTAATGTCAATGACGCAATTGCTGCTGCCAAGGCTGCTCAAGAAGTATATCGTGATAAGCCAATTGCTGTTCGTCAACAAGTAATTGATGCCATTAAGGAAGGGTTCCGTCCATATATTGAAAAGATGGCTAAGGATATTAAAGAAGAAACAGGAATGGGAACTGTAGAGGCCAAAATTGCTAAGTTAAATAATGCCTTATACAACACTCCTGGGCCTGAGATCCTTGAGCCGGTTGTAGAAAACGGTGACGGTGGAATGGTTATGTATGAACGACTACCATATGGTGTTATTGGTGCGGTTGGTCCAAGTACAAATCCTTCAGAGACTGTAATCGCTAATGCAATTATGATGCTTGCTGGTGGTAATACTCTTTACTTTGGTGCTCACCCTGGGGCAAAGAATATTACTCGTTGGACAATTGAAAAGATGAATGACTTTATTGCCGATGCAACAGGTCTTCATAATTTGGTTGTAAGCATTGAAACACCAACAATTGAATCAGTTCAGCAAATGATGAAGCATCCTGACATTGCAATGTTAGCAGTAACTGGTGGTCCAGCGGTTGTTCATCAAGCAATGACCAGTGGTAAGAAAGCGGTTGGTGCTGGCCCTGGTAATCCTCCTGCAATGGTTGATGCTACTGCTGATATTGATTTAGCTGCTCATAATATCATTAAGTCTGCTTCATTTGATAATGATATTTTATGTACTGCTGAAAAGGAAGTAGTTGCAGAAAGCAACATTAAAGATGAATTAATCCGTAAGATGCAAGATGAAGGTGCCTTTGTAGTTAATCGTGAACAAGCCGATAAATTAGCTGATATGTGTATCCAAGAAAATGGTACTCCTGATCGTAAATTTGTTGGTAAGGACGCAACTTACATCTTAGACCAAGCTAATATTCCTTACACCGGTCATCCTGTTGAAATTATTTGTGAACTTCCTAAGGAACACCCATTGGTAATGACCGAAATGCTAATGCCAATCTTACCAGTTGTTTCTTGCCCAACATTTGATGATGTTTTGAAGACTGCTGTTGAAGTTGAAAAGGGTAACCATCACACAGCTACTATTCACTCTAACAACCTTAAGCACATTAACAATGCTGCGCACAGAATGCAGTGTTCAATTTTCGTTGTCAATGGTCCATCCTATGTTGGTACTGGTGTTGCTGATAATGGTGCTCACTCAGGTGCTTCAGCATTAACAATTGCTACACCAACTGGTGAAGGAACATGTACTGCACGAACATTTACTCGTCGAGTTCGTTTGAATTCACCACAAGGATTTTCAGTACGTAACTGGTATTAATGGGAGGCATAATTCCAATGGAAAAATATAGTATGCCAACCCGGATTTATTCGGGAACAGATAGTTTGAAAGAACTAGAGACACTTAATAATGAACGGATTTTACTAGTTTGTGATTCTTTCTTACCTGGTAGTGATACCTTAAAAGAAATCGAGAGTCACATTAATAATAGTAATAAGTGTGAAATTTTTTCTGATGTTGTCCCTGATCCACCACTAGATAAGATTATGGAAGGGGTTCAACAGTTCCTTAAGCTTAAGCCAACAATTGTGATTGGTATTGGTGGTGGGTCAGCCATGGATACTGGTAAAGGAATTCGTTTCTTTGGTGAGAAGTTGGGTAAGTGCAAGATCAACGAATACATTGCTATCCCAACAACAAGTGGTACTGGTTCTGAAGTTACAAATACTGCGGTTATTTCTGATACAAAAGAACATCGTAAAATTCCTATTTTGGAAGATTATTTAACACCTGATTGTGCTTTGCTAGATCCTAAACTAGTTATGACTGCTCCTAAGAGTGTAACTGCATATTCGGGAATGGATGTTTTAACCCATGCACTTGAATCCTTGGTTGCTAAGGATTCAAACTTATTCACAGTTGCATTATCAGAAGAAGCAATTGATGCAATTACTAAACATTTAGTTGAATGTTATCGTCACGGCGATAATGTAGATGCTCGTAAGATTGTTCACGAAGCATCAAATATTGCCGGAACAGCATTTAATATTGCTGGATTAGGAATTTGCCACTCGATTGCACACCAATTAGGAGCTAATTTCCATGTTCCACATGGTTTAGCTAATACAATGCTATTACCATATGTTGTTGCATATAATGCTGAACACAGTGAAGAAGCATTGCATAAGTTTGCAATTGCTGCTAAGAAAGCCGGGATTGCTGCTCCTGGAGTAGGTGATCGTCTTGCGGTAAAGCGACTAATTGCCAAAATTCGGGAAATGGCACGTCAAATGAATTGTCCAATGACTCTTCAAGCGTTTGGCGTTGATCCTGCTAAAGCTGAAGAATTAGCTGATACTATTGTTGCAAATGCAAAGAAAGATGCAACGTTCCCTGGTAATCCAGTAGTTCCTTCAGATGATGATTTAAAGATGGTTTACGAAGCAATAATTCGTTAATTTAGTTTATTTGGAGTGATTTGATGTCAAAAAAAATACTTGCAATTAATTCTGGTAGTTCATCAATTAAGTTTAAGCTTTACTTGATGCCGGAAGAGAAACTATTAATTAGTGGTTCTGCTGAAAATCTTGGTTCTTCGACAAGTCAGCTTTCATATAAAACTGACACAACGAGTGAAACTAGACAAATTCCGCTGAAAAATCACTCAGAGGCAATTGATCAGATTATTGATATTTTAATGTCCAGTGGCGTCGTTAAGGATAAATCTGAAATTTACGGTGTAGGACACCGAATTTCACATGGTGGGAGCTACTATACTCATGCAGTAGCAGTCACTCCAGAAGTAGAAAAACGAATTGATGAATTAAAAGTACTATCTCCATTGCATAATCCTAATGGTCTAGCAGGAATTAAAGCATTTGAAAAATTCCTTCCTAATGCAAAAGAAGTTGTGACTTTTGATAACTCATTTCATCATACTATTCCGAAAAAAGCTTATATGTATGCTTTGCCATATAAATTTTATGAGAAATACCAAATCAGGCGTTATGGTTTTCACGCCCCTTCTCATCAATATGTTTCTGAAAAAGCCCGAGAACTTTTTGGAAAAGAAAAAACTCGCCGGATGATTACATGTCATCTAGGAAATGGTTCAAGCATCTCAGCAATTTTGGATGGTAAATCTGTTAATTCTTCAATGGGATTTACGCCATTAGCTGGTGTTGTAATGGGAACGCGATGTGGAGACATTGATCCAGAAATTATTCCCTTTCTTGAAGAAGAACTCAATATTGATTCACATGAAATGCGCCGAATAATGAATGAAAATTCTGGATTAAAGGGACTTTCGGGTATCTCAAATGATGAACGAGAAATTGAAAGTGCAGCAAAAAATGGTAACGAACGTGCACAATTAGCCTTAGATGTATTCGTACATTCAATTCAACAATATATCGGTGCCTACACAACTGATCTTGATGGATTAGATACATTGGTATTTACAGCCGGAATTGGTGAACATGCGCCATATATTCGAAGTCAAATTTGTAAGAATCTTGACTTTCTTGGAGTCAAAATTGATGAAGAGAAGAACAAGAATAATGAATTAAGTATTGAAACTGCGGATAGTAAGGTTAAAGTAGCAGTTATTCCAACTAATGAAGAAATTATCATTGCTCGTGATGTAATGAAGGTAACTCAACAATAAGATGGGGATGGTGTTATGACTAGGCAAGATATCAAACGGACAATTCAGGAATATGTTCCTGGAAAACAAGTGACATTGGCTCATATTGTAGCCAATCCCACACCTGATATCTATGAAAAGTTAGGGATTCAAACCCCTAAAAATGCACTAGGAATATTAACAATAACGCCTAGTGAAGCCTCGATTATTGCTGGTGATATTGCAACAAAATCTAGCAACGTAACGTTAGGGTTTATCGATCGTTTTAGTGGTTCGGTTGTAATTGTGGGAGAAGTTTCCGAAGTTGAGTCTGCCTTACGCCACGTTGTTGAGAAACTGCAAATGTTACTAGGATTCGATGTTCCTGAAATTACACGAACATAGTATTAGAAGTGTATTCATTTACTTTAACGTGTAGTAGGTGAATACACTTTTTAGAAAGGAGGGAGATGCAATTTGGCGAATCATCAACGAATCCTAACATTTGAAAATGGTTTTAATTTTCGAGATCTTGGTGGTTATAGAACTATTGATGGCAAGAGTTTGAAATGGAATAATCTTGTTCGTTCTGCGCATCTCTCCTATTTTACGCATGCTGAGCAAAGAAAGCTTTATGGATATGGTATTAGAACAATTATTGATTTTCGTTCAACTTCCGAAGTGGCTTTGTATCCCGACCGATTAACATCATTAATGAATTATATCCGGATTCCAGTCTTTGAGAATGATCTTACTGAAAGTAATATCAGTATTACCGAAGCACGAAAAAACTTTTCAAAGGATCCACAAGCGGGTTTTAATCGCATGATGGAAGTATATTGTCAATTTGTTACTGACGAGAAAGCACAAGAAGCATTTCACAATTTTATTAAAAAATTATGTCTACATTCAGCACAGGGTGGCGTTTTATTTCATTGTTCTGCTGGGAAAGACCGTACTGGTTTGGGAGCAATTTATTTATTAAATCTTCTACAAGTTCCAGCGAATATAATTTATCAAGATTATATTTTAACTAATAAAGCATCAACACAAAGGATAAAGGAACGATTGCGCTATGCTGTGAAGAATGACTTGGGTGATAACTATCTTCACTCAATTTACGATCTTTCAACAGCAAATAGGTGTTATTATAATCAGGCAATCTCTCTTATTAATAATAAATATGGTGGAATAACTTCCTACTTGAAAGATGTATTACAAATTAGCAATTCAATGGTTGAACAACTAAGATACTTATATTTAACAAAGTGAATTTAGGCTTAGTAAAATTTAAAAGTCATTGATATAATAATGGCTAAAAAAGAGGCTAAAATTGAATAGCCTCTTTATATACATAATTATTATGGGTGGATGGTACTAATGACAACTTTTTTTTAATTCGTCACGGGGAAACCTATGCTAATCGATTGAACTATATTCAGGGTACACTAAATGATGGGTTAACAAGTTTAACCAAACGGGGAATGCTGGAGGCAACAAATTATCAAAAATTATTTGATAATAATCAAATTGATTATGTCTACACAAGTCCATTAAGACGAGCTGTGAAAACTGGTGAGATCATTTGTGCGACGACTAATATTAAGCTCCGAGTAGATGAACGTTTAGCAGAAATATCTTATGGTAAATGGAATGGAGCAGATATTAGTAAATTAAAACAACAGTATTCGAGATATTTTGATGTTGAAACGAATGACGTACGCCCACATTCAATTTTGATAAATCAAGGCGAGGCATTTGAACATGCTCGTACGCGAATATGGTCGTTTTTATTGGATGTATCTCACAAATATCCACAAAAAAATATTTTAATAATTACCCATGGTTGGATAATAAAGAACATCATTTCATTATGTTTGGAAAATATTGATGGGACGGCATTCAAAAATCCCAATAATTTAAGCATTAGCAAGATTCAATTGAACCCAGCCTTAAAGCAACAACGAATATGTTATTATAATCGACCATTTGTAGGGACGATGGTGTTATGAGTCTTATTGCAATTCTGTTAATATTTACGGGACTTAATATTGATACATTTATTGCATTATTATTTCTTTTAAGAAACTACAATTATCGGTTACCAATTCTTGGCTTTGGAACAGCAACGCTTATTTTATGGATCCTGGGAGTAGTTTTAGGGAAAGGACTAGCTTTTCTTTTTCCTGATTGGATTACGGGATTTATGGGTATTGTTCTGATTTTTATAGCGCTCTTTGAACAAGATGATGAAAAAAAGACAACTAATCCAGGTTTTTTCTCATTATTTCTATTTTGCCTAAGTCTTGGTGGAGATAATCTTGCTGTTTATATTCCTTGGGTGGTTAACCTTAGCTGGAGTCAGATTGTATACGTAGGAGTAATTTTTGAAATTTGTTCTGTCTTATTAATTCTATTAGGAAAACTATTTGTTTCCGTAAAACCTGTGGCACACTTACTGGAAAAATATGGCAATTATGGAAGTAAAATTGTTTATGTTTTAGCGGGTTTATATATTATTTGGAATAGTCATTTAATTAGTCACCTTATTAGAATCTTTAATTAAGTTCAGCAACTAGTTTATCAATGTTAATATTTTCAACTGCCGAAACAGAAATTACCTTTTTTACACCAGCGCTTAACAGAAGGTTCTTGGAATATTCAATATCGGCGGGATCTTTTACAAGGTCAATCTTTGTAATTACCCCTAAAGTAGGTTTAGAAAACATTGAACAGAAGCCGGCTGGGAAAACAAGTCGTTTGTCAACAGCGCTTTGTAATAAGACAACAATATCAGCATCCATTGAGGTTACACGCAACGTACTCATCATATTGTGGTGCTCCATGTATTCACCTGGTGTATCAATAATATTGGACGAGAATTCAATTGCTTGTGTTTTATTATATTTGATTTGTTGATTTTCTAACCGTTGCGTAAGGGTTGTTTTGCCACATGCGATTGCTCCAATAAACATAGTTCGTTTCATAATTAAATACCTCCACCAACTCTACAAAAATGTACTATTCATCTGTATTATAATAAAAGCGGTTACACATAGCCATAGATATTAAAAAGATTAGTGAGGAATTATAAATGCTAACAGCACACGTAGTTTATGCCACAATGACTGGTAATAATGAAGAAGTAGCAAATATTGTATGTGATAGTCTAACCAATTTAAATGTTAAAGTTACGGAGTCTGAAATATCGCAAACCGATGTAGCGGATTTTATGAAGGCCGACATTTTAGTTGTTTGTGCTTATACGTATGATGAAGGAGCAATGCCAGAAGAGGGGCTTGATTTTTATGATGATTTACAATCAACAGATTTAACTGACAAAGTCTATGGTGTTGCAGGTTCTGGCGATAAATTTTATGGTGAGTATTTTAATACTACTGTTGATCATTTTGATGATGCCTTTAAAAAAGCTGGTGCTACGCCAGGTGCTGCGAAAGTAAAGATTGATCTTGAACCGTATGAAGAAGATATAGAACGTTTGAACAAGTTTGCGGAAGAACTAGTAAAAACCGCCTCGAAGTAACTGCAGAGAAGGGATGATAAAATGGCAAAGGTTGGTGTATTGGTCGGTAGTTTAAGTACTAATTCCTATAGTAGAAAGGTTGCAGAGTATTTTACTTCATTGCCAAGTACCTTACAATTTGTGGAACTAAAGTATTCTATGTTGCCATTTTATAATCCTGACTTTGAGCATCAAGATACGCCGATTGAATGGCAAGCTTTTCGTAAAGCAGTTGATAGTATGGATGCATTACTAATAGTGACACAGGAATATAATTATTCGTTACCCGGGGGATTAAAGAATGCATTAGATGTTCTCTCGGTTCCTTCACCGAATCAGCATTTAATAGGAAAACCTGTTTTAGCAATTACTGATTCAGCTGGAGAAAAAGGCGGAATAATAGCTAATGCCCATCTTCATCAAGTACTCCGTTATCTGGGAATGAAAGTAATGAATTGTACGATTGCAATTGGTAATGTTCAATCTGTTTTTAAAAACGGTGATAATCATGATCCCAAATTAGCTAAAAGATTACGTGAGGATATTGAAGATTTTGAACGATTTATCAATGAAAGTAGCTTATCGCATCAATCATGTGTTGATATGACTTATAAGTTTAGCTATCAACCTGGAGAATTAGCTTTACTAAATGATAAAGGCGAGAAAATTGCTACAATTGAGTTAAGAAATTTAAAAAATAAGGTTATTGCAATTGAAGAAGTTCAAGTTAATGAAAATTATCGTGGTCAAGGATTAGCCAATGAGATTATGACCTTGCTAATGTGGCTAGTAGAAGGAGCTGACAGTAAGGTGAAAGCTAACTGTCCATTTGCCAAAAGTTATCTTGAAACTCGTCCACAATTTAATAATATTGTTGAGGAATAAAAAGAACCGAGATTTTTTTATCTCGGTTCTTTTTAATGGAAAACATCTTTACTGTTTCGATATAGCATATCTGGTTGTTGTTCTAAGTAGTTAGCATACCGAGCTGCTGCAAAAAAGTAATCTGAAAGACGATTAATAAAGATTAGCACGTCTTGATTGATTTGGGTCTCCTGCATTAATTGAACAATTTGACGTTCAGCACGTCGCGTAATGGTTCGTGCCACATGAAAGGCAGATGCTAGCTGCGTTCCACCAGGAAGAATAAATTTCTTTACTGCCGGAACAGCTTGAGTATAATTATCAATTTTTTCTTCTAGCCAAGCTGTTGGTTGTTCTTGTTTAAATTTAAAAGAATGGCGTTCATCCTCTGCTGGCGTTGCTAAATCATGCCCGCAATCAAATAATAACTGTTGGATTTCTTCTAATTCATCAGCTAAAGCTTGAGTATGTGAATTAATTAACGACTTTGTATAGCCTACCCAAGAATTTAATTCATCAACTTCGCCATATGCTTCGACCTGTGGATCACTTTTATAGAGAATCTGCTTGCCAATAATTCTAGTTTGCCCCTTGTCGCCATTTTTTGTATAAATCTTCACTGTTTATCTGTCCTCTCGATTATTTTGTTTTATTCTATCCTAAAATGAGCAATTGTAATAACGCTTTCATAATAATCTATTAAATAATACTAATTTTTTTAAAATTAAACAAAAAAATAACTATTACAAGAGCTGAATACTAATTTAAAAGGAAAATTATAAAAAAATACAAATAATATAACAAAAAAATGCCAAAACATGGACTGCAAGAAAAGATTGGTAATGTTTTTTTAACTTATTCAAACACTAATGATGCTTATTCATCTTATATGTTGTTAAGTATTGAACTATTAAGTTGAAAATCGTAATTTTATAGGTGAAAAAAGTTAGAAAACGGTTTCTTTAAATTGGTAGGTGATTTTTTGGAAAATAGTATCCATCATGGTGGGAATATTGAGCAAGCTGCTACGCAACTAAATATTCCTGTTGAAGAGGTTAAAGATTTTAGTGCAAATATTAATCCTCTGGGTTTTCCATCAGATTTATGGAATGTGTTGGTCCAATCTTTTGCTAATATTGAAGTTTATCCCAACCCAGAGTATCCGGGATTGAAAGCAGCAATTGCTAATCATTTTAATGTTAATAATGATGATGTATTTGTCGGTAATGGGGCATCGGAAGTATTAGATGAGACGATTCGAGCTGAAAAAGCGACGGATGCATTAGTTTTAGCGCCTACATTTGGTGAATATGAACGGCTATTTAATCGTATCGGAATAAATGTTCATCATTATCAATTACACGAAGAAAATAATTTTTTATGTGATATTCCAACTATGATTGAACAACTAAAAACGCATCATGAAATTACAATTGTTTGCATAACAAGCCCTAATAATCCGACAGGTCAAATAATAGCGCTAAAGGATCTTCGTAAATTAGTTAACTTTTGTAATCAACATCACCGTCTTTTGATCTTAGATGAAGCTTTTATCGACTTGACCGTTAATGAACAAGAAAGCTTTATTAATAAGCTTGAACCTAAGGACAATGTTTATATTATTCGAGCAGCTACTAAATTTTTTGCAATTCCAGGTTTAAGGCTAGGGTATTGCATTACCAAAAATGAAAAATTAAAAAAGTTACTTAAAGTTCAAGAAAATACTTGGTCAGTAAACGGTATTGCAGACGTTTTCGGTCAGAATATGTTTAGAGCGAAGAAATATATTAAATTAACGCATGACTGGTTAAACATTCAGCAACCAGCGTTATATCAGGCATTACAAGAAATATCTGAAATAAAAGTTTTTCCAAGTACTACTAACTTCTTTTTATTTAAAAGTAATGATTTGGCATTAAGAGAAAAAATGATTAGGCACCATATTCTGATTCGCCAATGTGATGATTACGTTGGGCTGGGACCACAGTATTACCGAGTGGCTGTTAAGGGACCACAGGATAACGTTTTATTAGTCAAGACATTAAAGCAAGTGTTAGGGCGTGAGTCGTGATGAAAAAATTTCTAATTGCTGGTGTAACAAGTGGATCTGGAAAAACTACTGTTGTTTTAGGTATTTTAAAAGCTTTAAATGAAAAATATAACATTCAGTCGTATAAGGTTGGACCGGATTATGTCGATACAAAATTTCATACAAGAATAACTAACCGTCCAACACGGAACCTTGATAACTATCTCGTACCTGATCCTCAAGTTTTGAACTATCTTTTTACCGCTGATACGGAAAATATTGATTTAGGAATCGTTGAAGGTGTGATGGGACTGTATGATGGCTTAGGAACGAATAAAGATGCTTATTCAACAGCTAGTATTGCTAAACAATTAAATATCCCAGTTATTTTAGTTATTAATGCTAGAGCAACATCAACATCAGCGGCTGCAATTTTAAAGGGTTTAATAGGTTTTGATGAAAAAGTACCGATAAAGGGAGTAATCGTTAACAACGTGATGAGTGAAAATCATTACAAGCTAGTTGCTGGGGCAATTCACCGTTATCTCAATCTTCCTGTTTTAGGATATTTGCCCCATGACGCAACAATAAGTTTACCTTCCCGGCAACTAGGACTTGTTCCTGATGATGAGTTACCAGACGTTGACAGAAAAATAGCAAAAATTGCTGAAAGCGTAAAGAAACATGTTGACCTAGATAAGCTGTTATCACTGGCCGCACCAACCCCTAAAATATTTGCAGATCCATTTGATATTCAGCGGGTAAACCTTCGTCTAGGAATTGCTAAGGATGAAGCATTCAATTTTTACTATGCTGACAATTTACGATTGCTGAAAAAAGCAGGTGTGAAGCTAGTTCCATTCAGTCCCATTAATGACCAGCATTTACCGAAGGTGGATGCTTTATATTTCGGTGGCGGTTATCCCGAAGAATTTGCTTCGGAATTGGCAGCAAACCAACCTTTAAAACGAGAAATTCGTGAATTTTCATTAGCAGATAAGCCAATTTATGCAGAATGTGGCGGGTTAATGTATCTCGGCAAGGTATTAAAGCAAGGAGAAGATGAATTTCCTATGGTCGGGATCTTTAATGGTGTAAGTGAGATGACACCACGGCTTAAAAAATTTGGCTATTGTGAGGCCTATCCGCAGATAAATTGTTTATTAGGAAATAAAGATCAAAAAATAGTTGGTCATGAATTCCATCATTCTACGTTTAAACAATTAGATCAACAATTAAAACCAGTTCTAATAATGAAGAAAGTTCGTGATGATCAAGTCGTTGACACCTGGTTAGGCGGATATCAGGTTAGAAGGACATTTGCAAGTTATTTACATGTTCATTTTTATCAAGACGCCAAGTTGTTTACTCAATTTCTAAGTAATTTAGGAGCTGATTCCCAATGAACATTTTCATTATGATTTTGCTTGCATTTTTCCTGGACCTCTTACTTGGAGACCCCCACTCATGGCCCCATCCAGTTAAATCGATTGGGTGCTTAATTGCATGGCTAACAAAATGTTTCAATCATCCCAACTACTCATCAAGAAAGAAAAAGTGGCTTGGGGCATTAACCTGGTTAATAACGGTAGGTGGCTCAGGACTAATTACGTATGTTGGCATGAAAATTGCATCAATTAATTACTATTTGTACATGGTCGTTGGAACTTACCTGAGTTATACCTGTATTTCCGCTCGTCAACTAGCGATTGAAGCAGAAAAAATTATGAAGAGCCTTAAGCAAAATAACTTAAAGAAAGCTCGTCACCAAGTGGGAATGATTGTTGGACGTGATACTAATCAATTAAGTGCTGAAGAGGTAACAAAAGCAACGATTGAAACGGTTGCTGAAAATACTAGTGATGGTGTAATCGCGCCACTGTTCTTTCTGGCAATTGGTGGTCCGGTTTTAGGAATAATGTATAAAGCCGTAAATACTTTAGATTCAATGATTGGTTATCAGAATGAAAAATACCGCGCTTTTGGGAAAGTGTCTGCCCAAATTGATGATATTGCAAATTATATTCCAGCACGAATCACATGGTTATTACTGATTATTAGTAGCTGGTTATTACGTGATGATACTCGGGAGGCAATTGCTGTAGGTGAACGTGATTGCGAGAAACATTTAAGTCCTAATAGTGCTTTTAGTGAAGCGGTTGTTGCAGGCGCCTTACATTTGCAATTAGGTGGTCCCCATTATTATTTTGGCGAATTAGTAAAAAAACCGTACATCGGTAATGATCATCTTGTAATTGCTGCCAATTGGCATTTAAAAAGAACGATTACAATGTTGTACCTTACATCATTCTTGGGATTATGTGGATTTGAACTTATACGATTCTTAATAGTTTGGAAGTGAAGAAAATGGAAAAAGAAAGCTATATTACAGTACCTCATAAAATAACGGACAGAAGTTTTCAAATCATTCAAGAAGAGATCGAAAAAATTGATCCGCATTATAAATTTGATAGTCCATTACAAGAAGCAGTAATCAAAAGGGCAATTCATACGACGGCAGATTTTGATTATTTGAAAAATTTGAAATTTACGCATGATGTATTAAATAAATTAAAACATGTCCTATTAAATCACGGGGTTATCTATACCGATACCACAATGGCCTTATCAGGAATTAACAAACGGCGCCTTGATAAATTAGGTGTTGATTATCATTGCTTAATCCGGGATCCACGGGTAATTCAATTAGCCCAAGAAAAGGGAATTACCCGTTCAATGGCGGCTGTTGAAATTGCTGCTAACGATCCACGAGAAAAGATATTTATTGTTGGAAATGCACCAACTGCTCTTTGTAAAATCATTGAACTCGTTAATGATGGACAACTTAAAGTGGCTGCTGTAATTGGTGTTCCAGTTGGCTTTGTTGAAGCTGCTGAGAGTAAGCAAGCTTTGTATGAATCAGATATACCCGCAATTGCTGCTCTAGGGCGAAAAGGGGGGAGTAATCTTGCTGCAGCCCTTATTAATGCGGTGATGTATAACATGGATATTAAGAATTTAGGTGATGAGTATGGCCGCCACACCAAATAATAACGCTGAGGATAATTTTGTTTATTACAATGGGCGAAAATTACGAAAGGGTTTTACAACCGGCACCACTGCTACTGCGGCAACTGTAGCTGCTATCAGGACTTTGTTGAATCAAGAACCACAAGAAACAGTTACTGTTCATGCTGCTAATGGAAAGATTGCGATCTTTGATGTCGAGCAAACTGACTTTGATAAAAAAACAGCCAGTTGCGCCATAAAAAAAGATGGTGGTGATGATCAAGATGCAACAGATGGAGCGCTTATCTTTGCCACAGTCAGTTTACGTTCCGATAATGAAATTCATTTAGACGGTGGAAAAGGAGTCGGGCGCGTAACTAAAGAAGGACTAGCAAATAAACCGGGGACGCCAGCGATTAACCCTACACCACGGCGCGTGATTAAAGAAGCGGCCCGAAAAGAGTTAGGGCCTGATCTTGGTGTAAACATTGTTATTTCTGTACCAGAGGGCGAAAAAATAGCCAAATTAACCTACAATCCGCGACTTGGAATTGTTGGTGGAATTTCTATTCTAGGAACCAGTGGAGTTGTTACTCCAATGTCTGAATCAAGTTGGAAGCACTCAATTTCAATTGAAATGAACATTCACCGTAAACGAGGTGATAAAGCAATTGTTTTAGTACCAGGAAATTATGGTGAAGACTTTGCTACAGATGAGCTAGGAATTGTTGATGGTAAGATTGTCCAAATGAGTAACTTTGTTGGTTATGTTCTTCATGAAACACAACGCTTAAAGTTCAATAAAGTCTTAATCGTTGGTGATCTTGGCAAAATGATCAAAGTTGCTGCAGGAATCTTTTCAACGCATAGCAAAGATGCTGATGCACGAGCAGAGGTTATGGTTGCAAATCTGGCATTAATGGGTGGCGTACCGACTGAATTTCTGCGAAAAATTAATAACTGCTTAACTACTATTTCTATGATTAAACTTATTAATCAAGCTGGCTATCAGGATGTTTATCAAATTATTGTTGACAAAATTAAAAAACGGACAGAAAAACTTTTAGCCCATCGGGAACCACACATTGAAATTGATGCAGTGATTTTTTCACGAGAAACTGGCTTTTTAGCGGCAAGTAAACCCGTACAAGAGATTAAGGATGAGTGGCAATGATAGTGGTATTAGGAATTGGCCCTGGTAATGAAAATTATCGTTTGCAGGGGATGACAAAATATTTGTCTAAAGCCGATGTTGTGATTGGTTCAAAACGGCAACTAATGACAATTCCTGCAGTTCCTGCTAGTAAGAAAATGGCTTTACCAAGGTTAGCAGCCTTGAAGACTTATTTTGAAGAACATCCAGGCCAAAATAATGTGTTATTAGCATCAGGAGACCCACTGTTATATGGGATTGGGACCTGGATAACGTCTAACATCCATAATCAAAAACTAAAAATTGTTCCCGGAATTAGTTCTATTCAGTACATGTTTCACCAGTTGAAATTGTCAATGAATGATTGCTATTTAACAAGTAGTCACGGGCGAAACCCTGATTTCGACTTTTTATTACAACATTCTAAAGTCGGCATGGTTACTGATCAGCAACTGGGACCATTTGAAATTGGGCAAGAGATTAGGAAACGGGGATTGCACCGCAAAATTTATGTTGGGGAACGACTAAGCTATCCAGATGAAAAAATAACGCAATATGATGAAACAACGGTTGAGCAACGAAAATATGAGATGAATGTGGTGGTTATTACAAATGCGTGATGATGAATTTTTAAGAAATAAGGTTCCAATGACAAAATCAGAAGTTCGAGCAATCAGTATTGATAAATTGGAACTTAGTGATAAAAATACTTTTCTTGATGTTGGGGCTGGAACAGGAAGTGTCAGTATTCAAGCGGCTCGCGAATTTCCAAATTTAAATGTAACAGCAATTGAAATGAACACTGCGGGAATTGACATTATCGAACAAAATATTAATAAGTTTAACTTACATAATATCAACTTAATCAAGGGAATCGCTCCTCAAGATATTCCTAATCAGAAATATGATGCAATTTTTGTTGGTGGTAGCGGAGCACAATTAGATGGAATTATTAAGTTTGCTAGCACACATTTAACAGTTAACGGAACAATAGTCCTGAACTTTATTTTGTTTGAAAACGCAATGCAAGTCGAAAAGTTGTTAACAGCAGCAGGCTTCAAGAAAATTGAAATGGTTGAGGTTGGTATATTGCGTTGGCACCAATTAGGGAAAGGGCATTTCTTTAAACCAAATAATCCAACAATTATCGTTAATGCTAAAAAATAGAAAGGATTGATTAATTATGGCAATTGTTAGTTTTGTAGGAGCTGGTCCGGGTGAAACAGACCTTATTACGTTAAAGGGATACAAGTTATTGGCGGCAGCTGATGTTGTAATCTATGCTGGATCGCTAATTAATAAAGATCTATTGAATTACTGTAAAGTAGATGCTGAAAAATATGATAGCGCCAAAATGACGCTAGACGATATTGTGGACCGGATGGAAGAAGCAGTAAAAGATGGAAAATCAGTTGTCCGGTTACAAACAGGTGATTTCTCAATTTATGGTTCGATTCGCGAGCAAATTGAAGAAATGAAAAAACGTGGTATTAAGTACCAATGCGTTCCTGGTGTTAGTTCATTCCTCGGTGCCGCGTCAAGCATGGGCGTAGAATATACGGTTCCCGAAGTAGCGCAAAGTGTAATTATTACGCGTATGGCAGGACGGACACCTGTGCCAGAGAAAGAATCCTTAAAGTCTTTAGCACAACATCAAACTTCAATGGTGATTTTCTTGTCTGTTCAAGGCATTAAGAAAGTTGTTTCGCAATTAGAAGAGGGAGGATACCCGGAAGACACACCAGCAGCCGTTATCTATAAAGCAACTTGGCCAGATGAAAAGATCGTTAGAGGAACATTAAGTGATATCGCTGAAAAAGTTCATGATACTGACATTCGACGGACAGCATTGATTATGGTTGGTAAGTTCTTAGGTGATGAATATAATTATTCTCATTTATATGACGCAGGTTTCAGTACAATGTTCCGGAAAAAGAGTAAGTAATTATGAAAAATCTTGCTGTGATTGCTTTAACCCAGGGTGGTGCTTCGATGGCAAGAAGTTTGCAAAGCCGGGTAAAAAAGCAGGGATATAAAGTAGACCTTGTTTTACCTCAACGCTTAGCTCAAGATGATGAAAACTATTATTCACGAGGTGCTTTTACTGCAACAATCCACCATCTTTTTAAAAAATATGATTGTATCGTTTGCATTATGGCAACGGGAATTGTAGTTCGCGCATTGGCTGATGTGATTATTGATAAAACAATTGATCCAGCAGTTATTGTAATGGACGAAAAGGCACAGCATGTTATTAGTTTACTTTCTGGACATGTCGGTGGAGCTAATGAATGGACAAGGTTGATTGCTAGATTAATGGGATCAGAACCAGTAATTACAACCGCAACTGACACAGAAAAAGTTCAGTCGTTGGATATTTTGGCTAAAAAGGTCAATGGATGGTACCCCAACTTTAAAGAAAATACAAAAGCAATCAATCGTCGCTTAGCAGAAGGAAAAGTTGTGGAGCTCTTTATTGAGCCGTACTTAACCCGATATATTAACCAGTTCAGTGGATTTAAGGTATTAACTAGGATTAAAGACCATGAACCGGGAATACCATTGATTATTGTTTCAGATCACACTGGTTTTTCTAAAAGTTCTGATGTGATTCATGTAGTCCCTCGGGTAAATATCTTAGGAATTGGGTGCAGAAAAGATATCACAACTGCAATGATGCAACAAGCATTTACAGAATTTTGCCAACAACATCAATTGTTGTGGAAATCATTCATTAAGGTAGCATCAATTGATATTAAAAGGCATGAGGGAGCAATTCAATATTTAGCAACAACCTTAGGAATTGAAGCTGAATTTTATCCAGCTGCAGAGTTACAAGAAGCTAGTCAAAATTATCCAGAATCTGCTTTTGTAAAAAAGACAGTGGGAGTTGGTAATGTTGCGTGTGCTGCTGCTGATTATGCTAGTGGAGAACGGAATGTAACACAACGGTATGCAAATCATGAAATTACACTGGCGCTTAGCCGCTTACATGAAGTTTAGGAGGAATTGAAAATGTTATATGTAGTTGGATTAGGACCTGGATCAAAAGAATTGATGACCGAAGAAGCACGAGAAGTAATCGAAAAGACACATACAATTGTCGGGTATGCAACTTATGTGCGGTTAATTGAAGATATGATTGATGGGAAAGAACTTGTTGTTACCGGGATGCGAGGCGAAATTGAACGGTGTAAAAAAGCTCTTGAGATCGCCGCAACCGGAAAAGATGTTGCAATTATTTCTAGCGGGGACGCTGGAATCTATGGGATGGCTGGTTTGATTTTGGAACTTGCCGGTAAAATGGATCAACATATTGATATTAAAGTGATTCCTGGTGTGACAGCAAGTATTGCAGCTGCTGCTCATTTAGGTGCGCCATTAATGAATGATTTTTGTCATATCAGTTTGAGCGACTTGATGACGCCGTGGGAAGTTATTACTGAACGTGTCGATGCTGCAGCTAAAGCAGATTTTGTAATTTGTCTCTATAATCCACGAAGTAAAGGTCGTCCGCATCATTTACGAAAAGCCCTCGATATTATCTTGAAATATAAATCTCCAGATACAATTGTTGGAATTGGGAAAGATGTTGCACGACCAAAAGAAATCGACAAGATAACGACGATTGCTGATCTTGATGAAACAGAAATTAATATGACCTCAATTGTTATTGTCGGTAATAAGAATACTTATGTTGAAGATGGACGGATGATTACCCCACGAGGATATACACTATGATTTTACTATTAGGTGGCACAACTGAAAGCTTAGAGGTAGCGGATAAATTAAGTGATGCAAAAGTTCCATTCATTATCTCGGTTATTAGTGATTATGGAGCTGAGTTAGCGGCGAAACATGGGGAAAATGTTATTAAAATTACCTTCACTACTGAGAATTTCTCCTCATTCTGTCGTGACCACCATATTAAACTTATTTTAGACGCAACCCATCCCTTTGCCCGGGTAATTTCAGAATTAGCAATTAATGAAGCGCAAAGCCTTAAGATTCCATATTTAAGATTTGAACGCCCAAATAGTTACAGTAAAGATGCAAATCTTAAACTGGTTAATTCACTAGAAGAAGCGTGTCAGATATTAAAGAAGGTAAAAGGAAAAATATATTTGTCAACTGGGAGTAAAACTGCCTCTGCCTATGCTGAGCAATTAGGAGTTGATCGCTTGCATGTCCGCGTTTTGCCAACAACTAAAGTAATGGAAAAACTAACTAATGCTGGTTTCATCGCTTCGCAAATTGATGCCATCCAAGGTCCGTTTTCAAGAGCCTTAAATATAGAATTATTTAAACATGCTAATGCAAAAATTGTGGTGACAAAAGAGAGTGGTCGCCAAGGTGGAGTTCAAGAAAAGATAGGTGCTTGTCAACAATTAGGAATTCCTTGCATAATTATTCGTCGACCAAAAATAAACTATCCACACATGGTTTCAAGTTTACAGGAATTGGAGAAGTACTTGGAGGAAAACAATGAATGGTAGAGTAACACTTCTAGGTGCTGGACCGGGTAATCCAGAATTATTAACGTTAATTGGCAAGCGGCGATTAAATGAAGCGGATGTTGTCTTGTATGACCGGTTAATTGATCCTTCATTATTAGCATTTACAAATAATGAGGCGGAATTGATCGATGTTGGAAAATTACCCCTACATCATAAGGTTAAGCAGTCAAAAATCAATGAAATGTTAGTTGATTATGCTAAGCAAGGCAAAAAGGTCGTTCGACTAAAAGCTGGGGATCCTTATGTCTTTGGCCGAGGTGGTGAAGAGGCACAGGTATTACAACAGTGTGATGTTAACTTTGAAGTTATTCCAGGGATTACTAGTGCAATTGCTGGGCTAGCTGCAGCAGGGATTCCCATAACTCACCGTGACTATGCTTCAAGCTTTCATATTATCACTGGTCATCATAAAAAGAATGGTCAGCAACTGGACTGGGAAAATATTGCTCACCAAGAAGGAACAATCGTCTTTTTGATGGGAATGGCACAACTCCCCAATATTTGTCAACAGTTAGTCGAACATGGTAGGTCATCGCAAACACCTGTAGCAATAATACAGTGGGCTACTCAATGGCGACAAAAGATGGTTATTGGCAATTTGGAAAATATCAATGAATTGGTTGCTCGACATCAACTTTCATCGCCAGCATTAATTGTTGTAGGTCAAGTTGTTAAATTGAGTAAGCAATTAAATATCAATAAACCATTGACCGGTGTGCATTTATTAATTCCTTTTAGTGAACATCAACGCCTTTTTAATTCATTAGAAGATTTAGGTGCAACTGCTGACTTTTACCAGCGTGCTTTAATCGAGCCATTAGAAGTGACTCTTCCTTCCGTCGATGAATACGATGCGATTATTGTGGATGATGTCCTTGCTTATCATCAATTTATTACCCTCTTAATAAAGAATGGTATTGATGTTCGACAACTTATAGGTAAAAAAATTATTACTGGTAATCATCGAGTGGCTCAGGTATTACAGAAAACAGGGATCTTAGCAATAACAGATATGCCGCAAGATATACCAGTGAAAAGAACCATTGAAATTGGTGGCAGTAAACCAACATATAGTATTGGAACTTTTCTTAGCTTATATGAAAAGAAGAAACGGTCGCTTGTGTTACCGTTTGACCTTAAAGAATTCAGTGCTGTCATTTTTCCAAGTACTGCTAGTATAAATGACTTTTTAGCTTCATTAAGCAAAGAACAGCTATCACAAGTATCAATGTTAAAAGCATTTACAATGGGGAAAAAAGTTCAACAAGCTGCAATTCAAGCTGGCTTTGGTCATGTGGTTATATGTCCACCAGACGTAAAGAAGACAGTTATTCAGGTCAAGGAGGAATTTATGCATGACTAAAAAGGCAATTTTGGCAGTAAGTTTTGGAACAACATTTCCAGAAACACGACAAAAAACAATCGGAGCTACAGAAAAAGCGATTGGGGCTGCGTTTCCAGATTATGACGTCTTTAGGGCATTTACATCTAGAATCGTTCGGCAACGAATTGAAAAAAATGAAGGAATTCGAATTGATGATGTCGATACAGCACTGTCAAAATTACGTGATCAGGGATACACAGAAGTATATGTCCAATCTTTACATGTTATTCCAGGGATTGAATATAACTTAGTATGTGATGCGGTTAATCGTTATAAAGAAAAATTTTTGAAAATTAAAGTAACAGCGCCTTTATTAGAGACGTTTGAAGATTTTCAACACTTAGTTGTATTCCTACAGAAGCAAAGTGAATATTTACCATCTGGGAAAGCCGTTTTATGGATGGGCCACGGAACAGCGCATAGTGCTTTTACAACTTATGCTTGCTTGGATCATATGTTATATGGTTCAAAAAGTTATGTAGGTGCAGTAGAAAGTTATCCAGATATTAATAACGAAATTAAGCGTCTTCGCCATGCTCATATTAATAAGGTTTATTTACAGCCATTAATGATGGTTGCAGGAAACCATGCTCATAATGATATGGCTTCGGATGATTCGAAATCTTGGAAGAGCATCTTAAAAGAGAATGGAATAACTGCCCATCCTGTATTGAAGGGATTAGGCGAATTTCCAGAAATTCAAAATATGTTTATTGCAAAGCTAAAGCCGGTTGTCGAAGAAGGTGATTAAAATGGCTAGTTTTTATGGGATTGGAGTTGGCCCTGGAGATAGTGAACTTTTAACGATAAAAGCAGTTAATACAATAAAAAAGCTTGATATTTTATATGCTCCCCAAGCTCATAAAGGTGGTAGAAGTGTAGCTGAAAATATCGCTGCACCGTATTTACCAGCGAATTTAAAAATAAAGCGACGACATTTTCCAATGATTAATGATTGGGAAAAGAAGATAAAAAGCTGGCAAGAAATTGCTGAAGAGATTGCTAAAGATGTTAAAAATGATAATAATGTTGGTTTTTTGACCCTTGGTGATCCATCTGTTTATAGCACTTTTAGTTATATTGCGGAAATGTTAGCAGAACGGATTGATATCCAGACGATTGCGGGGATCTCATCATTCAGTCAAATTGCAGCCAGCCTCTCTGTTCCCCTAATGTTAGATGAAGAAAGTCTTGAAATTATTCCAGCGACTGCTGATATTACACAATTGGAAAAAGCAATCGACCTTAACGATAATGTGGTAATTATGAAAATTGCTACTAGGTTTGCTCAGGTTTATAAGATATTGGAACAGCGAGACTTATTGAGTAAAACGATTGTTGTTGAAAATGCTTCAATGGAAAAACAAAAGAAGCAACGATTAATTGATTATTCAATTAATGACAAACTGCCTTATTTTTCTACGGCTTTATTAAAGAAGGAAAACAAAAATGTTAAAAGTAATTAAAAAATATCGTAAGTTTATTACTTTCCTTATGATTGGACTAGTTTATACCCTTGCTTATCCTGCCACAGCTCATGCAATGCATATTATGGAAGGAATGCTTCCGCCACGCTGGTGTATTTTCTGGTATGCAGTGTCACTTCCGTTCTTCATTTATGGTCTTTATCGAATGTATAAGATTGTAAATTCTGGTGTTCCTAATGCCAAGGTAATGTTGGCCCTTTGTGGTGCGTTTGTCTTTGTTTTATCTTCATTGAAATTGCCTTCAGTAACTGGTTCTTGTTCGCACCCTACTGGAGTTGGTCTAGGAACAGTATTGTTTGGCCCTGGAGTAATGTCAGTTCTTGGCGTTATTGTGTTGCTGTTCCAAGCATTGTTATTAGCACATGGAGGTATAACAACGCTTGGTGCTAATGAATTTTCAATGACAATTGTTGGCCCAATTGTTGGTTATGCAGTTTGGAAATTATGTCGAGCAATGAAAGTTAGTCGTTCAGTTTCACTATTTTTGTGTGCGATGTTTGCTGACTGGTCTACGTATGTAACTACCGCTTTTCAATTAGCAATTGTTTTCCCTGATCCGAATGGTGGAGTTGCAGCAGCGCTAATCAAATTCCTAAGTATTTACGCTATTACTCAAATTCCATTGGCAATAGCAGAAGGATTGCTTACGGTTATTGTTTATAACTTGGTAATCAGTAACGATTTATGGAAGGAGTCAGCCCTACAATGAAAAAACGAACAAAAACTAATATTATCCTAGCAATTTGTGTAATTCTTTTGGTATTGATTCCTTTTATTTTTGTTAAAGGAGAATATAGCGGGAGTGATGACCAAGGAACAGAGCAAATAAAGAAATTTGATCCAAGTTATAAAGCATGGGCGCATCCTGTCTGGACTCCACCATCGGGAGAAATCGAAAGTTTATTGTTTACTGTGCAAGGTTCACTGGGGACAGGAATTATTTGTTATTTTATTGGGGTTGCTCATGGTAAAAAGAAAGCTCAACAAAATAAAACCAAACAGACTGTAAAACAATAGTAAAGGCTGGTGACTTATTAATGTTGAGTATCGATAAATATGCTTATGAAAATCGAATTGTTAATTGGTCGCCAAAGTTAAAAGCTTTTTTATGGTTAGTAGGAATGGTTTTAGCTTTCCAGCCAATTCAATGGATTAAAGTAATTGTCCTATTTACAGTAGCAGGTATCACCATTTACGTAACTAATGTTTCATTTAAGCGTTATATTAGTTGGTTTTATGCAATTATTCCTTTTGTAGTTTTAAGTATCATTGGAATTGTTGTAACTATTTCTTCTCAACGCTCTACCCTTATTGGACCGATAAAACTTGGAAATGTTTATCTTGGATTGGCAAAAGTAATGATGCCTAAAGCTGGGCAGGTAGCATTGCAATGTATGACAGCAATTGTCTGTACGTACTGGTTTGCGTTAACAACCCCATTTATTCAAATTTTACAGGTACTAAAAGCTATGCATCTGCCACGAGTAATGATTGAAGTAACGATGCTAATGTATCGTTTCATCTTTATCTTTATTGATGCTTTTGAGCAGATTCACCGTGCTCAACGATTACGGTTCGGCTATGACTCTTTTAGTTTAATGATTCATTCATCTGGAATTTTAGCAAAAATGTTATTTGAACAAGTCATTATAAATTATCAAATGATGACTAAAGCACTCGATGCTAAGCTATATAATGGTGATTTTTATCTTTAGGAGGAGCAATAATGATTGAATTGAGGCATGTAAGCTTTAGCTATGACGATAAGCATAAAATATTGGACGATGTTTCAATGAAGCTCGGTCAAGATAATCAATCAGTTATTGGCATTATCGGTCATAATGGTGCAGGGAAATCAACGCTTTTCTTGAATTTGGTTGGTGAATTAAAACCAACAGCAGGTGAGATTTTTGTTGATGGTCACAAAGTTGAATATTCTAAAAAAGGACTTCGAAATTTACGGCGAAAAATAGGAATTGTTTTTCAAAATTCTGATCAGCAAATCTTCTACTCAATAGTGAAAGATGACGTTGCGTTTGCTTTGAGAAATTTAAAAGTTTCTAATGATGACATTAAGCAACGTGTCGAAAGGGTTTTACGTGAATTAGATATTTCAAACTTAAAGGATCAACCTATTCAATACCTTAGTGGTGGTCAGAAAAAACGGGTTGCCATTGCGGGTATTATGGTGATTGGCTCTGAATGGATCTTACTTGATGAACCAACTTCTGGTTTGGACCCAGATGGTAGGTTAAGAATGAAAAAATTGATAAAGAAGTTAATTGCCAATGGTCAAAAAATTATTCTCTCTAGTCATGATATGGACTTTATGTATGAAGTATGTGACTATTTTTACCTTTTGGGAAATAATCGGATTCTTAAAGAGGGAAATAGAGAAAACGTTTTTAATGATGAACAGTTATTAAAGGAAAATAACCTGGAACAACCGTGGCTAGTTAAGATTCACCAAAAATTAGGATTGCCTTTATATACAACGGAACAGGAATTATTTGCCGAACAAGGTAAGTAAACATATAAAAACTCAAAGGCTGAACTTTTAAAACAGCTTTTGGTACATAGATTAAGCTTAGGGGATGAAATGTCATGACAGTGCAGTCAATAATGTTTCAAGGAACGGCATCTGACGCTGGAAAAAGCTGGTTGGCCGCAGCAGCTTGTCGAATTTTGGCTAATCGTGGTCAAAAGGTTGCGCCATTTAAGTCGCAAAACATGGCCTTGAACTCATTTATTACTGAGAAAGGGGATGAAATGGGTCGGGCGCAGGTTTTTCAAGCTGAAGCAGCTAAGATTAAACCAGATGTCCGAATGAATCCAATTTTATTAAAGCCATCCACAGACAAAGATTCTCAGGTTATTGTAATGGGAAAAGTGCTGAAGAATATGGATGCTGTTAGTTATTATCAATTCAAGCGAGAACTAATTCCACAAATTATGATGGCCTATAATACATTAGCAGATGAAAATGATGTAATAGTCTTAGAGGGAGCTGGAAGTCCCGCAGAAATCAATTTAAATGAAAATGACATTGTTAATATGGGGATGGCGCGAATGGCTGATGCACCAGTAATCCTAGTTGCAGACATTGATAAGGGCGGTGTCTTTGCTTCAATTTATGGCACGATTAAATTAATGCCTCGCGAAGACCAGCAACGCATTAAAGGAATAATTATTAATAAGTTTCGAGGAGATAAGTCCCTACTAGAATCTGGGAACAAGATGATTGAGAAACTAACAGGAATTCCTGTGATTGGTGTTTTGCCAATGAGCAGTATTGATATTGATGAAGAAGATAGCGTATCGCTAATTCGGAAACCACGACAAAAAGATACGCAAAAAGACCTGGATGTAGCGGTAATTGATCTTGATAAGATTTCTAACTTTACAGATATTCATAGTTTGGAAATTCAACCAGATGTTTCGGTAAGATATGTTTTAACGGCAGAGGAACTTGGAACTCCAGACTTATTAATTATTCCAGGAAGTAAAAACACGAACGCAGATTTAGTAGCTTTGCGTAAAAATGGGCTTGCAGAGGGAATCTTACGTGCTCATAAGGACGGAAGTATGATCGTTGGTATTTGTGGGGGATATCAGATTTTAGGACAGATGCTGTATGATCCAACAGGGATTGAGTCACCAATTAAAGAACAAAAAGGTCTCGGGTTACTTGATACAGAAACAACCTTTAATGAAAAAAAGACAACAACTCAGGCAGTTGCCAAGCGAAATAATTATATTTTAAAAGGTTATGAAATCCATATGGGAACAACAAAACGTGGTCTAAACTCAACACCATTCTCAACAATTCAGGAAACAAACGGTCAACCAGAAAATCGTGAGGATGGAGCAGTTAGTACTGATGGAACAGTGATTGGTACCTATCTTCACGGAATCTTTGATAACCCTTATTGGACACGACACTTGTTAAACCAGCTTCGCGTAGCAAAGGGAATGGCACCATTGGTAGATACTACTGTTTCGATTAGTGGTTATAAAGACCAACAATATGAGAAATTAGCCCAACTATTTGCTCAGAATGTTGACATGGATAAGTTTAATCAAATCTTGCAAGACTCAACGAAAGAATAAAGGATGAATAAATTATGCAATCGCCATATCCGATTATCTTAAACTTAGCTGATAAAAATGTAGCTGTCGTCGGCGGAGGAAAAGTTGCATGTCGTAAAATAAATAAGTTATTAGCAGCTGGGATTCGCCCAACTGTAATTAGTCCTCTCCTATCACCTAACATACAACCTACCCAAATTAATTGGATACCGGATAAATACCAGCGAAAGTATGTCGAAAACATGGATATTATTATTACTTGTACTGATGATAGAGCAGTTAATGATCAGGTAAAAAAAGAGGCGACTCATTTTCAGCTAGTGAACAATACTAGTGATAAGACTAATTCAGACTTTTATAATCTAGCAACGATTAAGGCCAATGACATGTTTATTAGTGTCTCAACGATGGGAAAGTCTCCAAGTGCAGCTAAAAAAATGAAAAATGAGATTAAAGAATGGATAAAGCAAAAATTTCATAAGGAGTTTGAATAAAAATGTATTTGATGTGTGTAAGCTTAAATTATCATCAATTACCATTAGATTTACGAGAAAAGTTTTCTTTTACAAAAGAAGAAGTCCCCAAGGCAGATAAGCTATTAAATGATGAGAAGAGTATTCTGGAAAATTTGTTGATCTCAACGTGTAATCGAACAGAAGTATATGCGGTTGTAGACCAAATACATACAGGTCGTTACTATATTCGACGATTTTTAGCGGAATGGTTCCATTATACAATTGATGATTTTACAAAATTTGTTACTGTTACGACAAAGGACGCTGTTGCTGAGCATTTGTTTAAGGTGATCACTGGCCTGGACTCGTTAATTAAGGGAGAGCCGCAAATATTAGGTCAAATGAAGGATGCTTTTCAAATTGCAACAAAAGAGGGAACAACTGGCGCAATCTTAAATCACTTATTTCGCCAAGCAATTACATTTTCTAAAAGAATGCATACAAAATACCGTGTTAGTGAATTAGCACAATCATCAGGTCAAGCTGGTCTACACCAAATTAAGATGCAGTTTGGTTCACTTGAAGGTAAAACCTTAGCAGTCGTTGGGTTGGGACAGATTGGAAAACATACTGCTTATAATGCAAGCAATATGGGCTTTAGCAAGGTGCTGTTGCTTAATAGAACAGATAGCAAGGCTGAGCAGATTGCGACAGAACTTCAAGGAGTAGTTGAGGCCCGTCCATTTAACCAGCTTGCAACAGTCGTACATAATGTTGATGCAGCTATTTTTGCAGCTACAGTTAAGCAACCCTTATTTAAGGCCGATGAACAGATAAGCACAATGATTGTTGATCTTGGTGTGCCACGAAATGTAGCAATTAACAGTACAAAATTAAAATATTATGATATTGATCATGTTCATATGATTTTAAACTCCAATGATGAAAAACGACGATTAATGATTCAAAAAATTGCTAATGAAATTCCCCAAGAAGTTAATGACTTTTATATTTGGGAAAAGCAACTGCATATTGTTCCGGTAATTAGAGGATTACGTGAGCATTCGTTGAGGATTGAAGGAGAAGCTTACGATAGTTTACTTCGCAAGCTTCCTGAATTAGATTCGCATGAACGAAAAGTAATTAGTAAGCATATGAAAAGTATTGTTAATCAAATGATTAAAGGACCAATTAAAGAAATTAAAGAATTGTCAGTAACACCAGGGGCTACGGCTGATATTGACTTTTTCTGTAAAATTTTTGGCATGGATAATTTGAAAGTAGAGAATCAAAATAATGACAAATAAAGTAATTGTTGGCAGTCGGAAAAGTAAACTAGCAATGGCGCAAACAGAATTGGTAATCGCTAGTTTGGAAAAGATTTTCCCCGACATAAAATTTGAAATAAAAAACGTTATTACTGAAGGGGATCGAAACCGACATGACAGCCTTGCTAAAATCGGTGGGAAAGGCGTTTTCGTTAAAGAGATTGAAGACGAACTAAAAGATGGCACGATTGATTTTGCTGTTCATAGTCTAAAAGATGTGATGCCGATTCTTCCAGAAGAATTAGTTTTAGGAGCATTTCCTAAACGAGTATCTCCATATGATTGTTTAGTCAGCCGGAAAAATCTTTCATCGTTGAATGATCTTCCTAAAGGTGCACGAATCGGGACAAATAGTTTACGTCGCCAGGGACAACTATTAAGTATTCGACCAGACTTAAAAATTATACCTATTAGGGGTAATATAGATACTAGGTTAAGAAAAATATACACAGAAGCGCTTGACGGTATTATTTTAGCTGAGGCTGGATTAACAAGATTAAATATTGACTTAAGTAGTTATCATGTTTTGGATTTGCAAAATTATATTATGCCGGCAGTTGGTCAAGGCTGCTTAGCGATTGAATGCCGAAAAAATGACACTAGAATTCGCAAAATGCTTGATCAAATTAATGATGAAGAATCAGCTTATTGTGTGCAAATTGAGCGTGAATTTATGAGTGAATTGGGTGGAAGTTGTAATTTCCCGATTGGGGGCCATGCCTACGCGAAAAATGGTCAAATCCTATTTGATGGGTTGATCGCTTCCCCTAATGGTGAACACGTTATAAAAGAAACAAAAATACCTGCCAATAATTCTGGAGTTGGTAAAAAAGTTGCTGATCAGTTATTGGCTAAGGATAAATTTGGAATTATTGAAGGAGAATAGGGATAATGTTGCAATTTGATCGTCATCGTCGTTTACGTACTAGCACTGCCATGCGTGATTTAGTAAGAGAGACTCATCTCAATAAGGATGATCTAATTATGCCGGTCTTTGTGGATGCCACTATTAATGGACGAGAAGAAATTCCATCAATGCCAGGCATTTACCGTTACAGTTTAGATTCAATTCTTGATGAAATTACAGAAATTGTGAAGTTAGGAATTAAATCAATTATTATTTTCGGTGTTCCAGAAAGAAAAGATGAAGTTGGAACTGGCGCATGGGAAGAGAATGGAATTGTTCAACAGGCAATTCGTTTGATTAAGAAAAATTATCCAGATTTAATTGTTATCGCTGATACTTGTTTATGTGAATATACAAGTACTGGTCACTGTGGAATTCTTAAAGATGGGGTCGTTTTGAATGATGAATCATTAAAATACTTAACAGAGACAGCTGTAAGTCAAGTAAAAGCTGGAGCTGACATAATTGCACCGTCTAATGCGATGGATGGGTATGTTGCAGCAATTCGCCAAGGACTTGATAAAGCAGGGTATAAAAATACACCGATTATGTCCTATGCTGTGAAATTTGCCTCATCATTTTACGGCCCATTCCGTGATGCTGCTGATGGTTCGCCTAAAGAAGGGCCTAAAGATCGTAAAACATATCAAATGGATCCAGCTAATCGCTTAGAAGCATTGCGCGAAGTAGCTAGTGATGAAAAGGAAGGTGCTGATTTTGTGATGGTTAAACCAGCAATGGCCTTCTTGGATATTATGCGTGAAGTTCGTAATCATACTTTGCTGCCGTTAGTTGCATATAATGTTTCTGGTGAATATGCAATGATTAAAGCAGCTGCGGCTAATGGTTGGATTAATGAAGACCAAATTGTTTACGAAAGTTTGGTTGGAATGAAACGAGCTGGAGCAGACTTAATTATTACTTACTTTGCCAAGGACGTTGCTAAGAAACTTTAATTTGTTAGGTGGGTTTGTTTTGAGTAAATTAGATACAACAAAGTCAAAGATAGCTTTTAAGGAAGCACAAAAGTATATGCCAGGTGGGGTCAATAGCCCTGTCAGAGCATTTAAAAATGTTGGTGGTGATCCTTTATTCATTGACCATGGTAAGGACGAATATATTTATGACATTGATGGCAATAAGTACATTGATTATGTTCTTTCATGGGGGCCACTAATTTTAGGACATGCAGATGATCATGTAGTTGCAGAGTTAGATAAAGCAGTTGCTAAGGGAACAAGCTACGGTGCGCCAACCCTTCAAGAAACTGAATTGGCAAAAATTGTTAATAAGATTATGCCGTCAATTGAAATGATTCGAATGGTTTCATCTGGAACTGAAGCAACAATGAGTGCGATCAGATTAGCACGTGGATATACTCATCGAAAAAAAATCGTTAAATTTGTGGGTAACTATCATGGTCATAGCGATTCATTGCTAGTTGATGCTGGCTCAGGATTAGCAACGTTTGGAATTAATACTTCGCCTGGTGTTCCAGATGATCTAGCTTATGATACACTTACCGTTGCCTATAATGATGTTGCTGGTGTTAAGAAACTTTTCGCTGAACATGGTAATGAAATTGCCTGTGCGATTGTTGAACCAGTTGCCGGCAATATGGGAGTTATTCCGGGAACCCAAGAGTTCTTACAAACTTTACGTAACGTTACCAATGAACATGGTGCATTATTGATCTTTGATGAGGTTATGTCAGGGTTCAGGGCAGCTTATCATGGTGTTCAAAGTCTAGTTGATATCACGCCGGACTTAACCACTTTAGGCAAAGTAATCGGTGGTGGACTCCCAGTTGGTGCTTTTGGTGGACGTCGTGAGATTATGGAAAATATTACGCCTGCTGGAGATGTTTATCATGCCGGAACGTTGTCAGGTAATCCGTTAGCAATGACTGGTGGAATTAGCACCTTAGAACAATTAACACCAGATGATTATGTTGAAATGGATAAAAAAGTTACTGCTTTAACAGAAGGCATTAAACAGGCAGCTGACCAATATGGTGTACCAATGACAGTGCACCATGTTGGTACAATGTGGAGTTACTTTTATAACAGTGATCCAATTAATAATTTTGATGATGTTAAAGCTTGTGATCAGAAGTTATTTGAAAAGTGTTTCTGGGAATTATTAGCTCATGGTGTATATGTAGCGCCATCGCAATTTGAAACTAACTTTATCTCAACTAAACACACCGATGAGGACATTGAAAAGACAATTGCAGCATTTGATGCAGCATTTAATGCGGCAACCAAGTAAATAGAATATTTAAAGGGCTGTGGCAATGGTTGTCACAGCCCTTTTTGAAAGGATTATTAAAAATGAATAACAGCAGTTTAACCTTTGTTTTAGGAGGGGCAAAAAGTGGTAAATCCGAATTTGCAGAGCACTTGTATTCACGGAAAGAACGGATCTGTTATATTGCGACCGGAGTAGTAAAAAATCCCGATGGCGAAATGCAACTTCGAATTCAGCGTCACCAAGCTCGACGTTCAAATAAATGGATAACTCGCGAGCAGTATCAGCACGTCGATGAACTTATTAATAATAGTCAACAAGATGGTTACTTACTTGATGATGCCATTATGTTAGTTACTAATCTTTTTTATGACTTAGTTTTAGCAAAAACATCGCCGGAAAAAATCGATGATTATTTAGAAAGTGCTTCTTCACAAGAGATAGCGACAATACGGGAAAAAATACTTAGTAATTGGAAAAAGATCTTAGCTGCTGTTCGAGTAAACAATCAATCAATGGTGATTGTTAGTGATGAAGTTGGGTTAGGAGTAGTACCGGCTACAAAGCAGACACGCATATTACGGGATCTTTATGGAGAAGTTAATCAATTAATCGCTAAAGAAGCCGATAATGTTTATTTTGTTATTAGTGGAATTGCGCAGAAGTTAAAGTAGGTGAAGTTATGTTAGATTCATTGATTTTATTTGGCCAATTTTTTACAAAGTTAGATATTCCAATTCCAGTTGACGATGCTACTAATAAATTTAAAACTAGTATTCAATATATTACATTATTTAGCTTTTTATTAGGGTGTATCGAAGGAATAGTTTTTTGGGGATTTACATACTTATTTCCTATATGGTTTGCATGGATTCTTTACTGGGTTACTGATGGCTTATTAACTGGCGGATTTCATTTAGATGCACTGGCGGATACCGCAGATGGTTTCTTTTCATCACGAACATCAGATAAAATTTATGCAATCATGAAAGATAGTAGACTTGGGACAATGGGGAGCCTTGCATTACTATATTATTATGGATTAGTAATAGGATTAGGAATCATTATTAGTTCGTATTTTGATTTATTTCACATGATTTTATTGACCGTTTGTTTAACAATGTTAACTAAAACAGGTTTGTCTTTATTATTTTATAAAATGGTTTATCCCGAAAATAAACATGGGCTTTCGAATATTTGGCTAGGAATAAGCACATGGCGAATTGTTGTTGCACAAATTTTTTCTATTATAATAATAGGTTTATGTTTCTCTTGGCAGGGATTAATAAGCTATCTGGCAATTCCAATAATAGCAATTTTTTATCGACGAAAGGTCACGAAAGTATTAGGAGGAACGCCGGGAGATACTTTAGGCGCATTTGCAAGTTTGTCGCCATTAATCTTTTTGCTTATTCTTACGATATTGACGAGGTTTGACTTATGAAATTAATTTTAGCTCGTCATGGTGAAACAGAATTTAATCGTTTACGAAAATTTTATGGCACTGCCAATGTGGAAATTGATGAAAAAGGAAAAGAACAAGCAAAATTATTGGCAACAAAAGTAAATAAGTTATATCCAACACTATTTGTCGTGACTAATTTAAAACGAACAGCACAAACATTAGCACCATTAAAGGAACAGCATCCTACAGTTCCCACAATCGTATTACCAAATTTTGCCGAAAAAGGATTTGGCGATTGGGAAGGGTTAAATGCAGACGAGATAGAAGAACGCTATCCAGATGAATGGAAAAAGTGGTTAGCAGCGCCATTAACTTATAATCCTCCCACAATAGAAGCATTTAGTGATTTTAAAGAGCGAGTAAATTACGGTTTGCGATGGTTATTAGATCATACAATGGAAAATGATGTTATTTTTGTTGTCGCTCATCTAGGCTCTATTAGAATTATTTATCAAGAATTAGTTGATCCAACAGCGGACTTTTATTCGCTTAACTTTCCGGCATCTTGTTACAGCGTTATTAATCTAAAAAATGGTATTGTTCAGAATTGGTATCTTAACCAATAAAAAATATGTTTACAGCAATATAAGGAGATAATAAAATGGCAATTTTGATTACTTATCCTAAAAATAAAGTTCCGGTATATTGGCGAATAAAGTTAGAACAAAAGGATGACGTGATTTATTTTCCATTCCGAATTTTGAAAGCGGTTGATTTAACGCCAAAAAGTAAAAAAATTTTACAAAATAGTAAGGTACTGGCAATTACCAGTCTTTTTGGCGCGCGGGTATTTTGCGATCAGTTAAAAACACTAAATTCAACAGCAACTATTTTTGTTCTTAGTAAAAAAATTAAGCAAAGTTTGGAGAAGAAAGTTACTAATCCTATCCAAATTGCTCCAAGTGAGAACCGGAAATCATTATTAGAGGAATTAAAGAATAAACATGTTACGGATGTTTGTTGGCTTATTGGAGATAAAGCAGAGAAATACTATTCCGATTTTTATGGACGAAAAATTGTAGTTTATAAAAATACATGGGATAAACAGCATGAAGGAAAAGCACTTAAAATTTTTATGAAACAACATATTACAAGTGCATTAGTTACTAGTATTTCGAACTTTAATCGTATGTTTGAAATTATGACTAGAGTGGATAGTAATGAGTATCGCAATATTAATTACTATGTTTTAGGAAAAAATACCGGTAATTATATCCAAGAAAAAGGCTTAAAAGTTATATATCCAGATAGGGGAAAGTGCGTACTGGAAAATGTTTTAGATAACTTATGGCATTATGAGAGGGAAAATTAAAATGAAATTTGATGAAATAAAACTGCGACCGCTTGATGAAAAGAAAATGAGCGCAATGCAGCAGAAAATAGATAATCTTGCTAAACCCGTAAAAGGACTTGGACGCTTAGAAGAGCTTGCTGATCATGTAGCAGGAATTTATCGAACAACTGATTTTGATCTTACACCACGAAAATGCTTAGTTTTTGCGGCAGATAATGGCGTTGTCCATGAAGGTGTTTCAGCCAGTCCGCAAAAAATTACAGCAATTCAGGCAGTTAATATGATGAAGGGACATACTACGGTTGCAGCGCTAGCGAAAGCTTTTAAGTGTGACTTACAGGTTTATGACATCGGAATTAAAACAGATTTAAATTTTCCGTTGGTTAAAGTTCATAAAATTCGTCATGAAACCGAAGATATGCTCCATAAACCAGCAATGTCGATAGCAGAAGCAAGAGAATCTTTACAATATGGTTTCGACATGGGAATAAAAGCGTTTGAAGAGGGAAACCAAGTAATTGCAACAGGTGAACTAGGAATGGGGAATACTACAGCCGCCTCCGCAATAGTTGCCGCACTTTTGAATAAGTCAGCAGCAGAAGTTGTTGGACGTGGATCTAATATTTCTGATGAACGTTTAAAACATAAGATTGATGTTGTTAATAGAAGCCTTGAACGAGCAAAACTAAAAGAAAATAAATCACCAGATCCGCTTATAGTATTAAGTGAGGTCGGTGCACTTGAACTGGGTGCAATGGCTGGTGCAATGCTTTCAGCTGGTGCAATGAATAAACCTGTTCTTCTTGATGGATTCTTATCCTATTCAGCAGCATTATTAGCAAATTCAATCAAGCCAGGAGCAGTAAATTATATGATCCCTACCCATAAATCAAAAGAACAAGGGTCCCAAATCGTTCTTGATGCTCTCGGTCTAGACCCTTATATTGATATTAATATGTGTGTTGGTGAAGGGAGCGGGGCCATGATGCTTTTGCCATGGCTTGATGGAGTCAAGGTGATGCTCACAAATATGAATACATTGCAGGAAATGGACTTCAATTTTATTCCATAGACTTCCAAAAAATGCTAACAAGACAAAATAATATTATTACGGTTGCTTCGGCAAAGGATAATTAGTCAAAAAACTAAATTTTGTCATTTACTAAACATAGAATTGCTAATATTAGTAAAAAGCTAAATAAACTTAGAATCAAATTCTACTTTTTTAATTAATCATGAAAAAAAGTAGAATTTATTTGTCTGCTTTTTAATAAACTATTGAACTGTTTCCTAAGTAATTGTACTTTTAAGTTGTAGGAATTATAACGCTTTCAAAACAGGACGTAGGAGGCAATAATTTATGAAGAAGGTTAAAATTTTTAGCAGTATCTTAGTTATATTTTTGGCATTTTTTATGCTAACTGGATATACAAATAAAGATCAAAAGGGTAGTAATAATACAATAAAAGTTACCTATACTCTTAAACAAGGTAAGAAGACTGTTGCCACAAGGAAGACTACTTTAAAGAAGAACGATAAAGTAATTACTGGACTAAAAAAGAATTGGAAAGTTGAAGAAGCAAAGGGTTTTATTACTTCAATTGATGGTAGAAAAGAAAACCAAAAGAAGAGTATTTATTGGACATACACAGTAAATGGTAAAAAAGTAAATAAGTTAGCTAATCAGCAAACTCTTAAGAATAATGATAAGGTACAATTTACCCTAGATAAGGCGGAATAATATGAAAGCGCGATCGCAGGTTGTTAGTAAGCATGATCAAGTTAAAAGGATGACATTGATTGCCATGCTTGCTGCTTTAGGAACTGTTTTACGTGTATTCAAGATTATTCCAATTCCTAATGTACAGCCAGTTACTGATCTAATTATGCTTGCAACTTTAATGTTGGGAATTGGTTTTGGAATATCGTTAGCAGTAATGATAATGGTTCTATCAAATCTCTTACTAGGATTTGGCATATGGACAATCCCACAAATTTTAGCATATATAGTTTGTGTTGTTACAGTAGCAGGATTAGCTAAAGTAACACCCTTAAAGAAGCATTTCACTCTTCAGTTAATTTTAGCGACGTTTTTAGGTTTTGAATACGGGTTCATAGTTAGTTTAGGAATGTCGATATATGGGGGCTGGGCTGCTTTTATGGCGTACTGGCTAAGTGGCTTGCTATTTGATTTCTATCATGCGGTTGGTAATTTTGGTTGTTATTTTATCTTGTATAAACCCTTAACGGTTGCGTTTAAACGCTACTTGCAATAATACTAAATAAAAAAGAGACTGGAAATTCATCCAATCTCTTTTTTCATTTGTAGTGATTATATTAGCCAACTTTAACCGGTGTGTCAGCTTCTTCACCATTAATTAATTTAAGGTTATTGTCAAAGGCATTAAGAACCATGTTGCGGACAGCATGAGTAGTATAGAAAGCCGTATGTGGAGTAACAAGGACGTTTGAACGATCGATAAGGTCTTTGAGTCGCTTGTCAGGGAACTCCTTGCCACGCCAATCTTCATTAAAGATTCCAACTTCATCTTCGTAAGTGTCCATGATAAAGCCAAAGATCTTTCCGCTATCAAGTCCTTCGATTACAGCATCAGTATCAACTAATGCGCCTCGTGAACAGTTAACAATTACAACATTGTCTTTCATTTTAGCAATTGCGTCTTTATCAATCATATGGAAGTTTTCTTTAGTAGCCGGAACGTGAAGAGAAACCACATCAGCTTGAGCATATAGATCATCAAGGCTGTCAACGTAATATCCTTGCTTCTTTAATTCTGGATTTTCAAATGGGTCATATGCAATTACCTTAGCACCGAAGCCTTCCATAATTTGCATATAAACACGTCCAATATGACCAGTTCCGATAACACCAACAGTTTGGTCACGCACTTCTCGACCAATTGTTGGGGCCCAACGTAAGTCACCATTAGCAATCTTTTCATCTAAGACCTTGGTTTGGCGAAGAATTCGGGCTGTTTGAATAGCAGCATGTTCGGCAATTGCGTTTGGTGAGTAAACAGGAACATTGGTAATTTCAAAGCCAAGTTCTTTTGCCTTAGCCATATCAATGTTATCAACACCAACATTACGTAGTGACATCTTTGTAATGCCTTCGTCAGCCAGTGCTTGTAGCGTTTCTGGTGTGTAATCGAGTTGTTGGTAAACGACTACCCCGTCAGCTCCTTTAGCTTTTGCGGCAGTTTCAGGAGTTAAGAGTTCATCCGTATATTCTACTTCTACTTCGGGATGATCCTTAGCCCATTCTTTAACGTAAGGTTCTTCATCTTTTCGGATACTAAAAGCAAAAATTTTTTTTACCATAAATATCTATCTTCTTTCTGTATGTGCCAAAATTGTGTAATTGCTTTCAAATAATATTCTATCTTATACAAAAGTGTTAATCAAAGGAATTATCAGAATAAAAGCTAATTTTCAAAAAATCTGTATAATAGTTCAAGATGACTAAAAAAATAGATGAGGGAAGGATTGTTTTGATACGTATAGCACGAAAAAATTTAGCCTTATGGGCAACAATTGGTGCAGTTTTCTTTTTATTAATCCAAGTTTCGTGTGACCTATACTTACCGACAGTTACCGCCGACCTTGTTAATCGGGGAATTGTGCAAAAGGATATGGGCGTGATTTGGAATGAGGGAATTAAGATGCTGATTGTGGCTGCGATTGGACTAGTGGCAGCTGGATTAAATGTTTATTTTGCGGCGACCCAATCAATGAAAGTGGGTGAAAAGCTACGAAGCCAGATCTATCATAAGGTTTTACGTTTCTCGAATCGTGAAATGGATGAGTTTGGCGATTCATCTTTAATTACGCGGTCAACCAATGATATTGTGCAGATTCAAAATGTCATGGTGCAAATGCTACGGATGATGCTCCAATCACCTGTAATGCTTGTTGCAGCCTGTGTTCTCGCTTATGTTCGAGAACCACAACTAACTAAAGTGTTTTTTATTAGTTTGCCGATTTTAGCAATTATTGTCATGGCGGTTATGTACTTTGCGGTTCCGTTATTCAAGAGCATTCAGAAAAAAACTGATCGCATTAACTTAATCTTCCGAGAAGGCCTGACAGGGGTTCGAGTTATCCGTGCTTTTCGGCAGGAAGAGCGGGAACAAAACCGTTTCAAAAAAGCAAACGAGGACTACACGCAAACCGGAATCAAGGCCTTTACAATTGTTTCGACGTTGTTCCCAGTAGTAACGCTTATTTTAGGGATGACAAATGTTGCCATTATTTTACTGGGTGGCCATCTTGTCGCTAATATGAGCATGCAAGTAGGGGATTTAATTGCCTTTATGACATATGCCACTCAGATTATGATTAGCTTTATGATGCTTTCAATGATCTTTGTCTTTGTTCCACGAGCATCGGCATCTGCTGCTCGTGTTAATGCCGTTTTAGAGCAACCGATCAGTATTCATAATGTACCGGAAAAAGAGCGAGAAAGGGTTTCTATTAATCAACCAGCCTCCCTTGAATTTAAAAATGTTGATTTTCGTTTCCACGGGGCAGAAAGATTGGCCTTGCATGACTTGAACTTTAAAGTTACTGCAGGCCAAACGTTAGCGATTATCGGAGGGACTGGTTCAGGTAAATCAGCTTTGGTTAACTTAATTCCGCGACTGTTTGATATTGAAAGCGGAGAGATTAAAGTTGATGGTGTTCCAATTAAAAAGCTAAGTCAGCATAACTTACATGAGGTTATTTCTATAACCCAACAGCAAGCAGTTCTTTTTAGCGGGACCATTCGTTCTAATCTTCAATTTGGTTATGAAGAAGCAACGGATAAAGAAATGTGGCACGCACTTGAAATTGCACAAGCGGCAGATTTCGTCCGTGAAGAAGGCGGATTAGACGCGGTTGTTGAACAAAATGGAAGTAACTTTTCTGGTGGTCAACGCCAACGATTAGCAATTGCTCGAACGATTATTAAGCCAGCGTCGATTTATATTTTTGATGACTCATTCTCAGCCTTAGATTTTGCAACTGATGCAAAACTACGGGCAACTTTGGCAAAAGATCCACAAATTCAACGTGCTGTAACGGTTATCGTAGCCCAGCGAATCTCGACGGTTGTTGATGCTGACCAAATTATTGTGCTTGATGAAGGACAGGTAGTTGGGCAGGGAACTCACCAAGAATTAAAAGCACACAATGAAACTTATCAACAAATAATCAAGTCACAAGTCGAGAAAGGGGATGTTGATCGTGCGTAGAGGACCACAAGTACCTGAACAGGCTCAACACTTTTGGCCAACCACAAAGCGATTAATTACCTATTTACGGCCATGGCGAGTTGGGGTCATTGTTTCAATTTTCTTAGCCGTTATTTCCGTTATTTTATCAATCTTAGCACCAAAAATTCTTGGGGAAGCTACTACGATCATTTATGACGGAATGCTTAAAGGGTATGCAGAAATGAAAGCTGGCGCCCATTTAAGTACCCTTCCAATTAATTTTACCCGGATTTGGCAAATTGGAATTACAGTCATTTTGCTTTATTTATTCTCTGGACTATTTAGTTTCTTACAATTACAAATTATGACACGGGTATCGCAACGTGTTGTTTACAATTTGCGTCAAGACTTTGAAGAGAAGATGAAACGAGTGCCAATTAAATATTATGATACTCATAATAATGGAGATATTATGAGCCGAACGGTTAATGATATGGATAATATTGCGGGAACCCTCCAGCAAAGTTTGATTCAAATCATCACGAGTTTGCTAACACTTGTTGGTGTTTTCGTTTTAATGCTGACGATTAGTTGGAAATTAACAATCATTGCCCTTGTTACAATTCCGCTTAGTGTTCTAGTAGTTGCATTTGTAGCGCCTACTTCACAACGGCTATTTGGTCGTCAGCAAGCCGCGTTAGGAAAAATTAATGATCAAGTAGAAGAAACATATGCCGCTCATACGATCGTGCGGACATTCAACAAAGAACAAGATGAAGAAGAAAAGTTTAATAAAGAGAACCATCAGTACTACCAAGCAGCATGGAAAGCACAATTTTTTTCTAGCTTAATGATGCCAATGATGGTCTTTATTCGGAATCTGGGGTACCTTGTTGTCGTGGTTGTTGGAGCGATTCAAGTTATTCATGGTCAGATTACACTTGGTAATGTGCAAGCATTTCTGCAATATACCAATCAGTTTTCTCAACCAATTGCCCAAATTGCTAATTTAAGTAACACCATCCAACAAACAATTGCTTCGGCAGAACGTATTTTTGCTGTTTTGGATGAACCAGAGATGAATGATAAGGTTGAAGATATTCCGCCCCTTACTGGAAAAGATATTCCGAAAGTTGAATTTAAGGATATTAAATTTAGCTATACTGATGAACCGCTTATTCAAGACTTTAATCTTAAAGCACCGCGAGATAAGATGGTTGCAATTGTTGGCCCGACCGGAGCAGGAAAAACGACCATTATTAATCTTTTAGAGCGATTTTATGATCCGCAAGGTGGCCATATCTATCTTGATGGAAAAGATACTCGTTCAATGACTCGTGATGCCTTACGTAAGCATATTGCGATTGTTCTTCAAGATACTTGGCTCTTTACCGGGACGATTTTTGAAAATATTAAGTATGGGAACGAGGATGCATCAGATGAAGAAGTCTACCATGCTGCTAAGATGGCACGTGCGGATGCCTTCATTCGTGAACTGCCTGATGGTTACCAAACCGTCTTAGACGAGTCCGCTTCTAATATTTCACAGGGACAGCGACAATTATTAACGATTGCGCGAGCATTTTTAGCGGATCCAGAAATTTTAATTCTGGATGAAGCAACTAGTTCTGTTGATACCCGAACAGAAGTCTTGATTCAAGAAGCGATGAATGCTCTACAGCAAGAACGAACTAGTTTTGTTGTTGCTCACCGTCTATCAACGATTCGGAAGGCTGACCAGATTGTGGTGGTTAATCATGGAAAGATTATCGAAACAGGTAATCATGAATCATTAATGAATAAACACGGCTTTTACGCTAATCTTTATAATAGTCAATTTGCCGGAAATAATTAAAGAAAAATGGGCTAGCTTGTGGTTTTAACCATGAACTAGTCCATTTTTTATCTGTTGTTACAAGTTTTTATCGATTTGGAACGTTAACTTAGAAAGTTCGAGTCCGTTCATTACTAACTCAGCCATTAAAGCTTTTGTTCGTTTAGCCATTTCGGCAACCATTTCATGCGTCTTTGAGCTTAAGAAAGCACTGACTTCAGAAGATGACATTCCCTTAACCTGTGGAGCAACTTCATTTACCCAGCGGTAGAGATACTCACGGGCAGCTTTGAGATAATCCAGGTCTGCCTTAGAAAATTCAGCATGGTGTGATTCGACAATCATTGAAAGCGCCCGGTACATCCAGTAAGCACTCTTTAAATCCATATTAAGTTTCTCTGGGGTTTCACGATAGCTTACATCGATATCTTCAGCATTACCAAAGAATGGAACGTATGGGGTAAAGGTAGGAATACCAAAGCTCATCCACATAATCGTTGAAGCAGCTTCCGGTAAGTCATTGCGGACCTGAAGAACGTGGGAATTTTGCGTCCGGTTTAGTGAAATTGGCCGGAACATATGCTTTTGCTGATCGGTACCTTCATGGCCTAGTGGATCATAAGGGGTTCCTTGATAGTGGCTACTGAGGATCTTCTCCACGTCCTCAAGGGTAATTCGATGGTCCGTTTGCATAATAAATGGAATATCAAAATCAAGCGGATCAAATTCAGTTTCTGGATTTAACACCTTATGCCCGTACCATTGTCGTGGAGTGTTGTAGTGTTGATCAAAAATATCAGCAGTTCCGAAAATATGGCGGAAATTCCATTCATACTTGTCTGGGTTGAGGTGGTTCTTTGAAACAAAGTCTTGAATTCCATCAGACCACATAAAATTAGCCTTGTCATTAAAATCAACTTGTTGAATGGCAATTCGATTTCCAGTAACAGCATATGCATCATCTGGAATCCGTTGTGCAACCCAGTGATGTCCAGTAACGATTTCCATATACCAAACATCATCTTTATCGCTGAAAATAACCCCGTTTCCTTCTGCGGAACCATATTTAGCGATTAATTTACCGAGGTAAGCAACCCCATCTCGTGCACTATCGATGAAAGGAAGGGTAGCAGCGACGATAAGGTCTTCATTAATTCCTGTTTCAGTATTAAGGGGATCACAGGCTAAAACTCGTGCATTAGCATAAACACTTTCTGTCGCGCTCATTCCAACATTTTTTTCGTTAAAACCACTTTCGTCAAAGACCCCTTCAGTTTTGTAGTCGACATTAGGAGTACCTTGATAACGGTAACCATCAGCAGGTCGGTCAATCACACACTTATTTAAATAAGCTTTAACTTGATTAGGATGATTGTGATATGCCGGATAAGTTACAAAACGTTGTGGTGTAAGTGGAGCGAAAGTATCATCATTCCGTGCTGCCATGGTTGAGCCATCAATTGTAGCATTACGGCCTACAAGGACGGTTGTACAAGCAGATAGATTTTTCTTCATTTTTTCAGGACCTTTCTATAATGACCTTAAATAAAACTATAGTAATAAGTTTAGTCTTCACAACTAGGGAGGTCAATTAATGATAGATTACTTTTGTTCTAAATCAGCAAAAGTTGCATGAACTAATCCAGCTAAGTCTTCAGCGTTTAGTTTAACCGATCGACCAACTTTCCCAGATGAAACATAAATTTCGCCTTGTTCTTTTGCTTCATTATCAATAAAAATCGGATATTGAAATTTTTCATAGATTCCTACAGGCGTGTTAGCACCATGAACATACCCCGTTGTCTTTAACAAGTTTTTAAGGGGAACCATGTTAACTTTTTTGTTGCCGGAAACCTTAGCTAATTTCTTTTCATCAAGGTGGGTGTCGACGGGGATGACTCCGACTAATGGACCAGTCACATTACCAGTAAGGACAAGGGTTTTATAAATAATGTGTTCATCAATGCCGGTATGGTCAACGCTCATTGAACGGACATCCCCATCTTGATGCGTCGGAAATTCTGCTTGCTCATATGGAATATTATTTTTATCTAAGATTTGTTCCACCTGCGTTTTTTTCATTTTACTTTTTTTATTCTTTTTACTCATAATAAGATCCTCCTAAATTTATCTGGGTCGCACCAATATTTCACAAAAAGATCCCAATTTAAAATAGGTCTGCTATACTTAAAGTGTATCATTAAAATTCGAATTAAATAAATCCGAGGAGTTAATTAGATGGCAGACTTAGTATATCGCTCAGTGATGCGTGATATAAAACAAAAAATTTTAGACAATGAATACCCCGGAATGCGGCTACCGGACGAACGAAGCTTAAGCGAGATTTATGAGGTAAGTCGAAGTTCAATCAAGCGGGCACTAGGTGTATTGGCGCAAGAAGGAATTATCTTCAAAAAGCGCGGTTCGGGAACCTTCATTAATCCGCTTTACCTAAAAAATCAGTCCTTATTTCATTATGAGGGGAGTAATTTAGGAGTTACGGATAGTTTCCGTGCTGATGGGAAGAAGCAAGGGATTAAGTTGCTTGATTATCAGGTTGTTCCCGCAAATAAGGATGTACAAGAAGAGTTGTTCCTCAATGATAATGACTTTGTTTACCAAATCAAACGGTTACGGCTAATTGATGACCAACCTTTTATGATTGAAACTGGTTTTATCCCGATTAAGATTACACCAACCTTATCTCCTGAAATTGTCAATGGCTCTATTTTTAATTATCTTGAGGATACGATGGGAAAACGGGTTACCAAGTCGTTTATGACTATTGGCGTCTCGCCATCAGATACACAAGACCAAGAATTATTAAAGTTGAATTCGACAGAACCGGTGGGCATAATTGATGGAATTTTCTTTTTAGATGATGGAACACCATTTGAAGTTTCAAATATGCGTATTCACTATAAATACATGAAATACAGCACTTTTGTTAGCTTAGACCAGGAAGGCTAATATTAATTTGAGTTCAATAGATTGTCATAAGTTTGTGCAATATAACCGTAGAAGGTGGCACATGGTGTTAGACTAAAGATGTTAGCCGGTTTGCAAAACTAAAGAGCGGCTTAAAATTATTAATTTTTTATAATTGGACCGTATCAATTTGTAAAAAGGTTGACTTTTTGAAAAAACAGTTTATCATTAACATTGTAAATTTAATGATTTACGTTATGTTGTTAGAAAGCACAGGACGTATTGATTTATATAGAAGGAGTGTTTATTAGATGGCAGTAGATTACGATTCCAAGAAATACTTGGAAAGTGTTGATGCTTACTGGCGTGCAGCTAACTACCTTTCAGTTGGTACATTGTACTTAATGGGTGATCCATTACTTCGCCAACCATTAAAGGCAGAAGATGTTAAGCCTAAGCCAATTGGTCACTGGGGTACTATTGTTCCTCAAAACTTCATTTACGCACACTTGAACCGTGTAATTAAGAAGTATGACCTTGATATGTTCTACATCGAAGGTTCAGGTCACGGTGGCCAAGTTATGGTTAACAACTCATACTTGGATGGTTCATACACTGAAATTTATCCTGAATATACTCAAGACACTAAGGGAATGGCTAAGTTATTCAAGCACTTCTCATTCCCAGGCGGTACTGCATCACACGCTGCACCTGAAACACCAGGTTCAATCCACGAAGGTGGGGAACTTGGTTACTCACTTTCACACGGTGTTGGTGCTATCTTAGATAACCCAGAAGTTATTGCCGCTGTTGAAATCGGTGATGGTGAAGCTGAAACTGGTCCATTAATGGCATCATGGTTCTCAGACAAGTTCATCAACCCAATCAAGGATGGTGCGGTATTACCAATCATCCAAGTTAACGGATTCAAGATTTCTAACCCTACTATCCTTTCACGGATGAGCGACGAAGAACTTACTAAGTACTTCGAAGGTATGGGTTGGAAGCCATACTTTGTTTCAGCTTACAAAGAAGCTGACCGTGATGGTGAATTCAAGGGTTACAAGCCTCACATGGAAGTTCACGAAGAAATGGCTAAGACTTTAGACAAGGTTGTTGAAGAAATCAAGGCCATTCAAAAGAACGCTCGTGAAAACAATGATAACTCATTACCACAATGGCCAATGATTATCTTCCGTGCACCTAAGGGTTGGACTGGTCCTAAGACTGACCTTGATGGTAACCCAATTGAAAACTCATTCCGTGCACACCAAATTCCAGTTCCAGTATCCCAAGATGACATGGAACACAAGGACATCCTTGTTGACTGGTTGAAGTCATACAAGCCAGAAGAATTGTTCGACGAAGATGGTCACCCAGTTGCTCTTGTTGAAGAGAACACACCAGAAGGTAACCGTCGTATGGCTATGAACCCTATCACTAATGGTGGTATCGATCCTAAGCCACTTGTATTGCCAAACTACCGTGATTTTGCTATTGATGTTCAAAATCCTGGTTCTGTTGTAAAGCAAGACATGCTTGAATGGGGTAAGTACCTCAACAAGATGGCTGAATTGAACCCAACTAACTTCCGTGGATTTGGTCCTGACGAATCTAAGTCAAACCGCCTTTACGCATTCCTTGATGGTCAAAAGCGTCAATGGATGGAAGGTATCCACGAACCAAACGATGAAGATGTGGCTCCACAAGGTCGTATGATCGATTCACAACTTTCAGAACACCAAGCTGAAGGATTCCTTGAAGGTTACACATTAACTGGTCGTCACGGATTCTTCGCAACTTACGAAGCATTCGGTCGTGTTGTTGATTCAATGCTTACTCAACACATGAAGTGGTTACGTAAGGCTAAGGATCTTTACTGGCGTCACCAATACCCAGCATTGAACTTTGTTGATACTTCTACTGTATTCCAACAAGATCACAACGGTTACACTCACCAAGATCCAGGTCTATTGACTCACTTATTTGAAAAGGAACGTCCAGACCTCGTTAAGGAATACTTGCCAGCAGATACTAACTCATTAATGGCTGTATCTAACAAGGCATTCCGTAACCAAGAATGCATCAACCTCTTCGTAACTTCTAAGCACCCACGTGCACAATGGTTCTCTATTGATGAAGCTACTCAATTGGCTGACAATGGTCTTGGCTACATTGACTGGGCATCTACTGACCAAGGTACTGAACCAGATGTTGTATTTGCATCTTCTGGTACTGAACCTACTGAAGAAGCTCTTGCAGCTATTGACATTCTTCATGACAACTTCCCTGAATTGAAGATTCGTTACATCAACATCATCGAAATTATGCGCTTGATGAACACTGACAAGAACCCTGAAGGTTTAACTGATGCTGAATTCAATAGTTACTTCACTACTGACAAGCCAGTTATCTTTGCATGGCACGGATTCCGTGACATGATCCAAGCATTGTTCTTCGATCGTGCTAACCGTAACGTTCACATTCACTCATACGAAGAAAATGGTGATATCACCACTCCATTCGATATGCGTGTATTAAACGAACTTGACCGGTTCCACTTAGCTAAGGACGCTATCCAAAGTGTTCCTGGTTACGAACAAAAGAGTGCTGCATTTGTTGCCAAGATGGACAACATGATCAACAAGCACAACCACTACATCCGTTCAGAAGGTAAGGACTTACCAGAAGTTACTAACTGGACTTGGAAGGGTCTTAAGTAATCAGCTACTGATTGCTAATTAAACACTTAATAAGTTAAGAAAAGAGATCGAGTTTAACTCGGTCTTTTTTTGTTTGGAAATATAAAGATTGGTTGCCTTGCCTTACTTGTAAACCCTTTAAAATAAGAATAGACTTTAAATAAAGGTAATCTTATTTTTGTTATAAAGGATAGAAGGTGGAGCTTATCAATACGAAAAAGAAAAGTCCTAAAAAGTTATCGTTCATTTCAATTTATTTTTTAGGTATTAATGGTGTTATTGGGTCAGGTGCTTTTTTGCTACCACAAGTTATCTATAAGGATATGAATTTAGCAAGTGTCCTTGTCTTACTTTGTGCAGCTATTACGGTTAGCATGGTTGCATTATGTTATGCGGATCTTTCTAGCCGCTTTACCGGATCGGGTGCAGCTTGGCTTTATTCCTATAATGCATTTGGCCGGTTTACTGGCTATGAGCTCGGCATTTTTACGTGGTTTTTAGGATGCTGTACTTTATCTGCCGAAGTGGTAGCTTTATTGACAACTCTTCGAAGCTTTTTACCACTTTTTAATACTCATTGGATATACTATGTTTCTGTTTTTGGCTTAATTTTATTATTCTCAATCATTAATTTCTTCGGCCAGACGCTTGTTAAGTTGGTCGATAACCTCTCTTCAGCTGCGAAAATGATTACGATCCTTGCTTTTATTGTTATTGGCGTTTTTTGTATTCATTTTGCTAATTTTTCACCGGTGATTCCTCATGCAGCAACTACCGGGGCAATGCCGCTTGCAAAGCATTTTGGAGCAGCTTTTAGTGTTGTTTTCTATATGTTTACCGGCTTTTCCTTTATTCCAATTGCCGCAAAGCAAATGACTGATCCAGAGAAAAATATTCCGCGCGTATTAATCGCCGTAATGGTTAGCGTAACGGTTATGTATTCGCTAATGATGCTGGTAGCGATCGGTATTTTGGGGACTAGGATGTCAAATTATAGTACACCAATTGCAAATGCCTTTGGAACTGGTGTCGGAAAATGGGGATACATGTTAGTAATTGTGGGAATGTTAATTAGTATTTTTGGAGTGGCATTTGCGGCCTCTTTTAACACTCCGTCATTAATTTCCTCACTAGCAACCGAACATGCGATGTTACCAAAGTGGATTGGCAAAAAGAACCGTCATAATGCCCCCTGGGTAGCAATTATCCTGACAGCCGTTGTTTCAATGTTATTAGTTACTCAATCTTACCTCTTTCTTGTTTCTTGTATTGTGCTTGCTTCGTTTGTGCAATATGTTCCGTCAATTTTAGCAGTAATTAAGTTTAAACATACTAATGAATTTCCTAATCATGGATTCAAGCTTCCAGGAAAATATATCATTCCAGTGTTAGCACTCTTAATCTCATGCTATATGGTAACGAATTTTACAATTAAGACGATTACAGTTGGTGTTGTCGTTGCAATTGTCGCAGCAGTTTCTTATTTCTTTATTAAGGTGGATGAGTCACACGAGGCTCACCACCGCGCAATGTTGGAGAAGCTAAAACATTAAATCAAACAGTGGATAATAAGTGAGAGGTGGTCTGATGGAAATAACAATCAAACGAGATGGTCTAAAACTATATGGCCTTCTTGAGAGAACAAGAACGATTAAAAACGATACGGTTGCAATTCTGATGCATGGCTTTAAGGGCAATCTGGGATATGATGATTCTAAGATTCTTTATGCTCTTTCGCACTATTTAAACCAACAAGGAATTCCAACATTACGCTTTGACTTTGATGGGACTGGCTATAGTGATGGTGAATTCCAGAATATGACAGTTTTCAGTGAAATTTTGGATGGAATGAAAATTATTGACTATGCTCACACCACGATGCAAGCAAAGAAGATTTACTTAATTGGTCATTCGCAAGGTGGGGTAGTTGCTTCTATGTTGGCGGCTTATTACCGCGATATTATTACAAAACTAGTACTACTGGCACCTGCTGCAACCTTGAAAGATGATGCGCTAAAAGGCGTCTGTCAGGGAAGCCAATATGACCCTAACCATATACCAGAAACGGTTGCTGTGCATGGCTTTACCGTTGGCGGCGACTACTTCCGAACGGCGCAGCTTTTACCAATTTACGAAACAGCGCAACATTATAGTGGCCCCACACTGCTAATTCATGGGTTAGCTGATAATGTGGTTTCCCCTGAAGCATCAAAGAAATATAATGTAATCATGCCTAACAGTGAATTACATTTAATCCCTGGAGAAGGGCATATGTTTAATGGCTCACGACGCCAAGAAATTTTGGAACTAGTAGCTAACTTTTTAAAAAATTAGATTTAAAGGGACTGTGACATAAGCCAAGTTATTTTCACAAAAGACAAATGGCGCAGTACAACAATGGCCTCCAACGCCCGGTAAAAAAACCGAACATTGGAGGCCTATTGTTGCTTGCGGGGGCTCTCAGAGGCTAGCTTCGCGTCGAAAAACGAAGTCACAAGTGACTTCTGTCTCGCTCCCTTTGCTTGAAATGTACTCCTGCCTGGGCGCTTATTTCATGGTATAATTTAGCGTCAGATTAAATTTAGAGAAAAGGAATGAGTGATTAACTATGAACTCAATTAAAGCAGCGTGTAAAACCTACTTGGTAATTGGGTCGCTAATTTTTGGGATGTTATTTGGGGCAGGAAATTTAATTTTCCCTGTGCATTTAGGACAACTAGCTGGTAATCAGTGGGTAGCAGCAACGGGTGGATTCTTGCTTTCTGGTGTTCTTTTACCGCTATTTGCATTACTAGCGATTAGTATTACACATGCAAATGGATTATATGAGCTAGCTTTACCAAATGGAAAAAAATTTGCCCTTGTTTTCCTTGTCCTAGTTCAAATAATTATTGGACCTTTATGTGCAACCCCGCGTACGGCAACTGTACCTTATACGATTGGAGTTGCGCCATACTTAAGTAAAGGGATGCAAGGTTGGGGATTATTAGCCTATACCGGAGTATTTTTTCTAATTGTTTACTTTTTTGCAACGCGTGAAGGAAAAATCACCGAAATAATTGGTAAGATTTTAAATCCGATTTTCCTTATTATGTTATTTTTGATCTTTCTTCTCGCCTTTATTCATCCAATGGGAGGTACAACTACTCCCCAACCAACTCCAGAATATGTTAATCATGCCTTTAGTAATGGTTTTATTCAGGGATATAACACTGTTGATGCATTAGCAGCATTGGTTTTTGGCGTTACGATTATTACCGCAATTCGCCAACTTGGTTTTAAATCTCAACAATCAGTTTCACTTGCTACTACCAAGGGTGGAATGATTGGAATTTTTGGAATTGGGATTTTGTATATTGGACTAATTTATTTGGGGACAACGAGTCGGCACCAATTTGCAATTGCAGCTAATGGGGGAACAACATTAAATCAAATTGCGCATTATTATATGGGAAATTATGGAAATGTATTATTGCTAACCCTTGCGACAATTACTTGTATGACAACGGCAATGGGGTTAGTAGTTGCTTTTGCTCAGGATTTTCACTACCGTTTTCCCCAGATTTCTTATAAAGCCTTTTTACGGGGCAATTGCCTATTATCATTTCTGGTTGCTAACATGGGATTAGACCAAATCGTTTCATGGTCGATACCGGTTTTAATGTTCCTTTACCCACTTGCTATTGTGTTGATTCTACTAGGTATTTTTTCACCCCTATTCCAGGGAGCTTCAATAATTTACCGAATTACAACAGGTATAACCATGATTCCTGCGTTTTTTGATATGGTAAATGCTTTCCCATCGGTTTTACGGGATACTTCATTTAGTATGTCATTAATCCATTTTGCAGAAAAGTGTTTTCCTTTGTATCAACTTGGTTTTAGTTGGTTGCCGTTTACCCTAGTGGGCCTATTTATCAGTATTTGTATTTGGTACCCTCAACAGCGGAGTCGTGTATAATATAAGAGAGATGAGGTGAGGAGTTATGCAACGACAGTATTTAAGTATTGATATTGGTGGGACAGAGATAAAGAGTGCTTTAATTGACCACTCTGGTAATATCTTTGAGAAAAATCATGTCCCAACTCCTCATCAAAAAGATGCATTTCTGGCTGCAATCTTTGCTGTTGTTGAGCCAGTTTTAGAAAAAGTTACTGCGATTTGCGTTAGTCTTCCAGGAGTAGTTAATCCGGCGACGGGAGAGGTAAAATTCACTGGTGCCCTTGGCTTTATGGGAACCTTTAACTTTGCAGCCTATCTAGAATCACGAGCTCATTGCCCGGTATATGTTGGTAATGATGCTAATTGTGCGACATTAGCGGAAATGTGGCTTGGGAATCTCAATGGTATCAGTAATGGCGCTGTAATTACATTAGGAACTTCAGTTGGAGGCGGGATTGTTATTAATAATCAGCTTTTGCACGGGCCGCATTTTCAGGCCGGTGAATTAAGCGCGATGATCATTGATAATGATGCCCCTGAACTTCACTATTCGACAATGGGGGCTACTACTTCAGCAGTTAAGATGATTGAAACTATGGCTGATATTTGTGATATTAAGGATAAAACTGATGGCCGACGAGTCTTTAAAGAAATTAATCGTCATAACCCAGTTATTTGGTCCTTATTTGAAGGATTTTGTCGGCGAGTCGCTGTCTTAATCTTAAATATCCAGACAGTTGTTGACCTTGAACGTGTGCTCGTTGGCGGTGGCATTAGTGCACAAAAAATTTTAATTGATGAAATAAAGAAGCAATTTATGATTCTGCAAAAGAGTGATTACCGTTTGCATGATGATGTCACGATGCCAGAAATAATGACCGCAAAGTTTGGCAATGAAGCTAATTTATTAGGTGCGTTATATGGTTTGTTATTAACAATTGAATGAAAAAAGAGAGTGAGTGGGAATTAACCTTCTCGACAAGGCGGTGGGCTAAGGATAGAACGGTGATTAGCACGGCACGGGCTGATTATCGTTCGAACTTAGCCTCGAGCCTTGTGGTTAATTTCCACGATATCTTAAATAATGTTCGTATAAATAAAGAGGCTGTTGAAAAAACGAAGTTTTTTCTCAGCCTCTCTCTTTATCAACAACTTATTTTCGATAGGGATAATGCATCCTTGACGGAACCTCATTCCATGGAACGGGAAAACCAGCACCATGAGCACAGAAGACGGAATCAGGAGTGTTTTCTAGGTCAGCAACAGGATCATAATTAACATCTTTAATAACATCTTCAGCATTATGACATGGATAATAGCCAGCAACAATGAGATCAAGTTGACCCTGGCCGTGAGTATAGGCGCGAACACTTTGAGCGTAGTCACGCATGCCCACAACAGGAGCGATTCCTGTAATCAGAGTTAGGTCTTGATTATTAGCTTCATTAAGCTCGAACGTACCATGTATTTGTTGAATATCATTAATTGCGCGTCCTACTTGGTCATTCGGGACTTTAAGATGGAAAGCATACCAGGGTTCTAATAATTGACATTCGTTTTGTTCCTTTAACTCCATCAATCCTTGACGAACCGCTCGCCAACTAGCCTGACGAAAATCTCCACCAACTGTATGTTTAATATGGCCGCGGCCACCAACGAGGGTGATTTTGACATCGGTAAGGGGAGCTCCTGTAAGAACCCCCAGATGTTCTTTGGCTTGTAAACTAGTTAGGATCTGGTGTTGCCAATTACGATCAAGGATATCAAGACTGCAGTCACTCCTAATTGCAATTCCAGAGCCCTGTTTTCCCGGTTCTAAAAGAAGGTGGGCTTCGGCATAGTGACGTAATGGTTCAAAGTGACCGACCCCTTCGACTTTATTAGTAATCGTTTCTTGATAGAGAACGTTTCCTTCATCAAACGTAACTTTCAATTGGTAACGTTTTTCAAGCAATTGTTGCAGGATTTGAAGTTGAACCTCTCCCATAATTTGAACGTGGATCTCTTGGATATGAGGATGCCAAGAGATTTGTAGTTGTGGATCTTCATCTTCAAGCTCTTTTAAGGCGTTGAGACAAGCATGAAGGTCCTCTTTAGCAACTTTAACGGCATAATTTAAGACTGGTTTTATGACTGGTGCTGGGAGTGGCTTTGTTTTACCAAGGCCAAGTCCAGGGGATGTAGAAGTTAATCCAGTAAGAGCACCGACTTGACCAGCGTTTAAAACCTGAGTTGGGGTAAATTTAGCTCCGTTATATATTCGGATTTGGTTCACTTTTTCTTCGTTTAGTAAAACTAATTTAGCTGGAATTTTGCCACCGAATACACGAACCCAACTAAGTCTGTTGCCGTTGTCATCATGGGAAATCTTAAATATCCGCGCCCCAAACTCATCAGCGAACTCAGGCATAACGGTCCATTTCTCAAGTCCTTTTAAGAATTTCGTGATACCAGTTAATTTTAGGGCTGCTCCGCTATAACAAGGGAACACTTTACGTTGTTTAATCAATTGCTGAATTGTTTGATCGCTAAGACTGCCAGTATTGAGGTAGCTTTCTAAAACTGTATCATCTTGCATCGCAATTATTTCACGAACTTCATCAGTTAATGAATCAGTAAAATCAAGGCAAGCCGGCGAGAATTCTTTTTGCAGTTGCTTGATAACACCGCTAGGATCAGCACCAAGCACGTCATTTTTATTGATGAAAATGAATGTAGGAATATCATAACGCACAAGAAGATCCCATAATGTCCGCGTGTATCCCTGAATGCCGTCAGTGGCTGAAATTACAAGAATTGCATAATCAAGAACTGGTAAGACTTGTTCTGTTTGACTAGCAAAATCGACGTGCCCCGGGGTATCGAGAAGAGTAAGCGCAAGATCATTATATGTTAATTCAGCTTGATGGGTAAAAAGAGTGATTCCGCGTTGTTTTTCGAGTGTGTTAGGATCTAAAAAAGCATCCCCATTATCCACGCGGCCTAGCTTTCGAATAGCTCCGGTTTCATACATGAGAGCTTCCGTTAAAGTCGTTTTTCCAGCATCGACATGAGCAACGATGCCAGTAACAATTTGTTTCACTGTGTTTTCACCTAGTTAACATGGTCGTTTTTGCGAACAACAAGTACATCACATTTTGCCATCCGACTAACATAATGGGTAACAGATCCAAGAACAAAGCGTTCAAGACCAGATACACCAGTCGCACCGAGAACAATCAAGTCAGTATTGTGATCTGACGGAAATTCATGGGCAATAACACGTTTTGGATTTCCAAACCGGATATGAACGTTAACATCTTCAACCCCAGCATCGACCGCGCGCTTTTTCAAGTCATCGAGTCGTTCCTTGGTAGTTTTAACAATGTTATATGTTTCTTCATTGCTAAGGGCCGCATTGCTATAACCATCAGTTAGTTGCGTTACCTGAACAATCCGTAAGATATCAAGGCTAGCATGATTCCGTAGTGCAGAATCAATGGCACTTTCTAAGACGTTACTAGTAATTTTTGAGCCATCGACAGCAACTAGAATGTGTTTGTATGGATAAATTTCTGTCATAATAGACACCTCCGAAAGTTTATACCTTTATTATAAAATGTTTTCGCCCTAAAAAGATGTAAAAAAGAAAGTATTTTTTACTTTATCGATAATATATTGCAAACGCTTACCGAAAGACGTACACTACAATTGGATGATTAAATGACAAAAGTAAAGTTTTAGTCTATTTATGTTGACGATTTTATAAGAGGGTGCTAGTTATGCGTTATGTTTCAATGACTTCTCATAATATTGGAATGAATTTAGCTACAGAACAATATCTAATGAATAATAAGGATTTTGGTAAAGAACCTTTAGTACTATTTTATTATGAAGAACCATGTATTATTGTGGGGCGGAACCAAAATACTCTTGAAGAGATTAATCATGATTATGTAAAGGAACACAATATCCGAGTAACCCGTCGTTTATCAGGCGGTGGTGCTGTTTATCAAGACTTAGGGAATCTCTGTTTTAGTTTTGTGGTTCCAAGTGATAGTGAGGAATTTGGTGACTTTAAGTCATTTACCGAGCCAATTGTTAGTGTTCTTCATCAAATGGGCGCTACTAGTGCAGAGGTCAGCGGTCGTAATGATATTCTAGTTGATGGTAAGAAATTCTCGGGAAATGCAATGTATTCACGGAATGGAAAGACGTTCTCCCATGGAACTTTAATGCTTGACGTTGACTTAAGTGTTGTCGCTGATGCCCTTCATGTGGCAAAAGATAAGATTGCTTCAAAGGGGATTAAATCCGTTCGATCACGAGTTACGAACCTCCGCCCATACTTGGATGAAAAATACCAAGATCTTGATGTGCCAACATTTAGGGATGAATTGCTAAAGGGTCTCTTCCGTGTTGACGACCTTGAGGAGATTAAGGATAAGCAATACGTGGTTACTCCCGAGGATCAAAAAGAAATTGATAAGATTTATGAGCAGTATTATAACAACTGGGATTGGGTCTATGGTAAGTCGCCAGAATTTACGGTTAAGCGGCGGAAGCACTTTGATATGGGGACAATTGATGCCCGCTTTGATGTTAAAGATGGCGTAATTAAAAACGTGAAATTCTATGGCGATTTCTTTGGGCCACAGGATATTAACCAATTAGCAGAAAAGCTCCAAGGAGTTAAGTATGACCATGATGAAATTGCTAAAGTCCTTGAAGATGAGGGCACCCAACAATATATTACGGGAATTCCAACCGCTGAAGTAGCTGATTTACTCGCATAATTGAGCTTTTTAACTTAATTTAGTAAAATGAGGAGTGTAATTAATCGTTACATTCCTTTTTTGTTAATTAAGGGATATAAAAATATTGGTCATCCGCGGGGATAGCAAGAAAGAAAGTTGGCAAAATAAATGAAAAATAATGAAAAAGTTGTTATTGTAACATCAGTAGCAGCAGTAATTGCATTAGTCCTTGATGCCTTTATGTTTGTTCAGCATGGTCACTCGCTGACATCATTCTCTGTATGGCCGCGGCTGCTCCTCTTTATCGTGTTAGCAATCATTGTTAACGGATTATCATTTTTAAAGATGCGCTTTTGTGGATATGCAACGATTTTAGTAAATCTTTATTTTGCGATCGCTAGTTTAGCCGCATTTCAAATGGTAAGTCCACGAGAAAGTGCATACGGATTATTTATTCAAGCACTAAGTATTGTTGGAATTTTAGGAGGAGCTGCTGGTGTTTATTATGGTGCAAAACAGCGTGCAGACTACACAAAAGCTAAAATTGAAAAAATGAAGGAGCAAATGAAAAAATGAAGATGTCAGTAGCTGATTATTTGTCACAGTTGACGAGCGATCAGGTTGTGACAGAAGAAGTTGAAAAAACTGCTGCCCAATCACAGCAAAAAACAGTATTAACAACTGCGATTAATTTTATGATTGAACAGCTTGATACGGGACACCTTGGTCAATATAAGATGAATATTAAAATGAAAAAAGGTGACCCAGTTAGCTTTCGCTTAGAAACCAACCTAATCAACATACCGATGGATGAGGCAGAGCGATTAGATGTTAAATTATTAGATAAAGAGATCGAGTACTCTGTTAATCTTTATTTAGTAATGGAAAGTGAAGATATTAATAAAACGGGATTGCGGATCGATGAACTAGCAAATGAAACTGATCAGGGCGGAAAGACAGCTGATTTGGTTACTAAAGCTCAAGAATGGGTAGCTGAACACCTTGCAGATATAATGGAAGTAAGAGCATAAGAGTTGAATTAGTAGGTCGAATATGTTAAACTACAATTTGCGATGAGTCGGGAGGTCTGGTAGCGACCCTAAGAGCTACCATTGACATTTTGACAAGTGGGACACACTAACTCACCGGATTGTGAGGTGTTCAGTTAATTGACCATGTGGACAGTGTCGATTAACTTGAGATAATATCAATACACGAAAAACCGGAATACTTAGTATATTTAATACTAGGTATTCCGGTTTTTTTAATTGATTAATTTTCGATAGATAAAGCCAAGCCAAGGTAACAGAGTAATAATCGCAGTTATAAAAAGTAGCCCCAAATGACTAACCGATAGATGATCAAGGTCGGCGTAAAGATAATAAGTTGGGAATAGTTTTTGAACATTAGTAAAAAAATCAATAAAGGAATTAGCTGGCAAGAGGTGCTTCCACGGAATAATAAAAGTTGCGATTATAAATAGGATTGGGGTTCCAGCGGCATCGACAGTTGGTGCGTCAAAGGAAAGCCCAATTGCAAACCCGATCACGCTTAGATATATTCCGATGATATTGGTTAACAATATACTAGTGATAGTAATGGAATTGAACTCAATAGCATGAAGAAAAATAGCAAGAATTATAATTACGATGGTGATGAACAAATTGATGATGATTTGGGTAATTAATTGCGAAAACAAATAGTTCCACAGAGAGTAGTGGCTAATGTGTGATTGAAGAAGATAGAAGTCCTTATTACTGCAAATGCGTTTGCTAAAAGTAACGATTGAATTGCCGAGTATTCCCATCAGGAGAGCAAGCAAGAGTAAAGCGAGCCGGAAGTTGCCAGTGGCGGGGAGGGAGGTACTAGCAACTTGAATCATAAACACATACCAAATACCTGGCAGGAGAATAGTAAAAAGAAAGAAACGACGATTGCGTAAAACTTGTTTTAGTTGAATTGCTATGATTTTCATAAGAAAGCTCCTAACGATTGTACTGACGATACCATTGTTCGATTGTCTGGTTATGTTGGTGGATTTCCTTAACAAGGATGTCTTGAGATATTTGACCATCTTTAAGGAGGAGAACACGGGAAAAGAATTTATCAATTTGATTGAAATCATGAGTAATAACTAAAATACTTCCTGAAACCTTTTCAATGAAATGCCAAAAATAGTCAATTGATTCTAAATCCATTCCAACAGTCGGCTCGTCTAGAATCAAAAGTTTGGACTGACGGAGGACACTAAGCAAGAGCGAAAGGCGGCGTTTTTGTCCACCTGATAATTTTGCAATAATTGTATTTTGCTGGGATGATAATTTAAATTGATCAAGGAGATAATTGATTCGTTGTTTTGAATCAACCTTAGTTATGGCAGCTGTCAAGATAATCTGCTCTTTAACTTTTAAGGTTGGAATTAAAATATTTTCTTGGGACATGATATTTAATGAATCATTTTTATTAAAATACCATTTAACAGTACCTTCGTTGGGTTTCAAAGCACCTTCAACTATCTTTACTAAAGTTGTTTTACCAGCACCATTACTACCAAGGAGGGCAATGCGTTCATTATTATGAATAGTTAAATCAAGGTTGTTGAGAACTGGGGAGTTAAAAGTTTTAACAATATTATTAAGTTTTACCAGAGGTTGATTAAAGTCGTTTGTTCCCAGAATGAGACGGTCTAATGAAACATTAAAAACTTTGGCAAGCAAAATTAGCTTGTCGATACTTGGTTCCGCATCTCCATTTTCCCATTTGGAGATAGCCTGACGGGAAACAAATAGGCGTGTAGCTAGTTCAGCTTGTGATAATTGTTTTTCAGTCCGCAATTTGAGAAGTTGATGCGGAAAAGAGTACGGCATAGCAAAAAGCTCCTTTTCAAAATCTATATTTAGAATTTAATTGGATCTAATCAAAAGGTCAATAGAATCCTTGGATAACAACAATTGCTCAACTTGCTACCATTAGTTGCCAGTGATTTCCCGGGAAATAAAAAGCACAGATAGAAAAGATTTTTCCTATCTGCACCTAAAGAATTAGGAATTACGCATTCTTGTATATTTTTTGCTCAGGACTATGACTAGTATTGTTACAAGAAGCCCATAGACTGCACCAACATAACCAAGATTTTTCATCGCGGTAAAGGTAACTGCTTGTGAAGCAGTAAAGGAGCCTAAAGAAATTCCAATATTCGCAAAAATTGAATTCAATGATGAGGCTAAATCAAGTGATTGTGGATATTGTTTTTCGGCGATATCTAAGAACATTAATTGGGTAGAAGAACCGTAACATGAAAAAGCAATGCATAAAACAGCCACAATAATAATCGCGCCCCACTTAAATGGGAGGATAGGACCAAAAATTAGAAATAATACTGTCATTGCCGCGTAGATTCCACTGAGCCGGTGAACTCCGCCACGGTCAGCCAGGTATCCGCCAAATTTATTACCAATGATAAAGAAAATTCCCATTCCAAACAAAAGCCAATTCAACCAGGTGTTATCAAAGCCCATTTCGTTAGTGATTAAGGGACGAATATAAGTATAGATTGTGTAGTCAGCCGCACAAATAGCAACAATGAAACTAACACCGAGAATGATTCGTGAATCTTTAAATAACACGAACTGCTTACTAAGGGTACTCTTAAACTGTGGGGTATCACGTGGGACGAGCCAGGTTAAGGCGATAAAAACAATGATCGTAATTCCCGAAATCATCCAAAAACTATCGTGCCAAGTCAAGGTAGTGCTGATAACGGTCCCGATTGGAATGCCGATAACTGAAGCAATACTAAATCCGGCAAAAACCCATGAAACAAGGCTTGCTCTTTTTTCACGTGGCGCAACATAGCTTGCCATTACGAGAACCATTGAAATAATCGCGCCAGCAACACTTGCGGTGAGAATCCGCGAAAGTAACATTGAAATAAAGTTTGGCGCCATCGCTGTCCAGGTATTGCCAATAAAGAAGATTACCATGAGAACTAATAAAACATGATGTCGTCGCCACCGATTTGCCATTGAAGTAATAATAGGAGTGAAAATAGCATAAACCAAGGCAAATACAGTTACAAGTAGGCCTAACTTACCAAGCGAATCATGGTATTCATGGGCAATATCAGGTAAAACTCCGACAATCATATATTCATTGCACCCAAGCATAAAGGCAACAAAGACAAAAATAATAGCTTGTAAACGATATTTCATAAAATGTACCCTCCCTAATAGATTAAACTCATCATACTGTAGCAAATTTCTGAATGCATTTCTATAGCAAACGAAGATAAACCTTTTGTCTTGCTAAAAAGATCGGTCTTAGGGAGAATATAGGTAACAGTTTATACGATGGAGGGGGAAAACATGCTTCAAGAAGTTAATGCTATTTTTCAAACCTTTGGTGCAAGTGTAGTTGTTCCAATAATAATTTTTATCATTGCTTTATTACTACGAGTGCAACCTAAGACAGCGATGATGAGTGCCTTCTATGCTGGTGTCGGTCTAACTGGTTTTACTTGGATTATCACAGAATTTACGCCAGTGGTGACTAAGATTGTCCGCCAAATGGTTGATAATACGGGAATTAAACTGCCAGTGGTTGATATTGGCTGGCAAGCAGGTTCATTAGCAGCGTTTGGCTCAACCGTTGGTTTATCGTTTTTCGTTTTTGGATTATTAGCTGAATTAATTTTATTTGCGCTTGGAGTTACTAAAGTATTTCTGCCTTCTAATATTTGGAACAATTTTGGTTATATGATTTGGGGCACGTTAGCTTTTTATGTAACTCATAATTATTGGCTATCATTAGGGCTGGAATTTTTTATGCTCCTGTACTCACTAGCCTTAGCGGAGATTCAAGCAGACCGGTGGGCCGACTATTATGGAATTGAGAATACTACCGTCGACGCCTTACATAATATTGAGCAAGTGGTTCCGGCGATTATTTTAGATCCGTTATGGAATTTACTGGGATTTAACAAAGTGAAAATGACCCCTAAAGATTTTCAGAAAAAACTAGGTGTCTTTGGGGAACCAATTACAATGGGAATTATCTTGGGAGTTATAATTGGGATCTTGGGTAATTTATCTTCACTGGGGAAAATAAGTGCGTGGGGACAGATTACTAAATTTGCGATTCAACTAGCTGCCGTTATGGCGATCTTTCCCCTTGTTACAAACGTATTCGCAAAGGCATTTATTCCCATCGCGACTGAAATTGATGAGCAGCAGAAGAAACGGCATGGCGAAAATAAAAATAGCCGTTATGATAAAAAGCGGTGGTTCCTAGCAGTTGATGATGGAGTTGGCTATGGAGAATCAGCAACTTTAATTTCAGGAATCATTTTAATCCCAATTATGGTTTTAATTGCTTTTATTCTTCCTGGCAATAAGACCCTTCCGGTAGTTGATTTAATTGCAATTCCATATATGATTGAATCAATTGTCGCAGTGACTCGTGGAAATATCTTAAAAGTAATTGCGACGGGAATTGTGTGGTTTAGTTTAGGCTTATATGCGGCCAGTTGGCTCAGTCCTGTCTATACTGCAGCAGTGGCCCACTATGGCGTGGCAATTCCAACTGGAGTGGTCTTGGTAACAAGCTTTAATTTAGTAGCACGACCATTGAATGCATTGATTTTTGCTGCCTTTATATCAGAAAGTCCTCTTTGGATTTCACTTACAATTATAATTTATCTTATAATGCTGTTTGGCTTGCGTAAATACCGATCACAGATTTGGCACTATCTTAATAAAATGGCGGACAAAAATGCGTAAGGTTAGTATTTAGTGATTGAAAATGATTAGTAAGTTTTTGTTTTTTTGAAAATTATAGTTGCTTACCCGTAAATTATAATAAACAGTATTGATTTAAAGGACATATCCTTAGAGCAATATAGCAGGCAGAAGTAAATTGTTTTTGCATTAAGTACAATAATAAAAATTTAGAATTACATGAAAAAGGACTATAATTAATACTAAAATGTAATTCTTGGAAGGATAGATTCCCTTTGACTCGAAAAGAAGAAGCATATAATTTTATAAAAAATGAAATTGTGCAAAATAAACTGCATCCTAATGAAGTGATTTCTGAAAATCAAATTACTGATCAGTTGAATATGAGTAGAACACCAGTTAGAGAAGCCATAAAACAGCTAGTAGCTGATGGACTAGTTGAAATGCGCGGAAGAGAGAATGTGGTAACCGCATTGACCCCTGCTGATGTTCAAGAAGTTTACGAGCTGCGAAGCTTATTAGAAACATTTGCGTTAAAAAAGACAATTAATTTAATACCAGATTTTAAATTAGATGAAATTGAAAGAAAATTTAAATTAGCTCATTTTGAAAAGGATTGGGACAAATACTTAGAAATAGACACAGAATTTCATGGATTAATTACTCATATAGCTGGGCATGAACGCTTAAAACAATTTTTAAAGATATTGAAGGCACAAACTGCTCGAACACGCCATGTCAGCTCGTACAATCCATATAGAATGGATAGATCTATAGAAGAGCATCGAGAAATTATAAAATGGATTCGAGAAAGAAATTTAGATGAAGCAGAAAAAGCGTTAGCATATCATTTGCAAAAAGTATATGACTCGGTAAAGACATATTTAAATTATTTAAATGAATAAATTGGCCTTGAAAAGTATTCTTAAGACTCAATTGAAGTTTTAAGAATACTTTTTTATTTTGTGAAAAACGCAATGTGAACATTGTTACATTAATAAAAAACTCAATTCGCTTGTGAATAAATGAATTAATTTGAATAAAAGTATTGCATTTTGCTTGTATGCTAGTAATATACTACCTGTATACAAGTTGAAAAGCTAAATAAAATAATTGTTTTATTAATATGCTTTATTGCATTCCATTTAATTATATTTTGAACAAGAAGGAGATCAGTTATGAATATTAGTGATGCAATTGTAAATACATTCACTAATCAAGGAATTGTTAGTGCTATTACTTCTACTATCTTTATTATTCTTTTAGGTTTTTATTTACGGAAAAAAGGGACATTTGGTCCAGACTTCGGGAAAGTTTTAACTAAAGTTGTATTAGCTGTTGCTATTGCTGCGTTGTCATTTAATTCATTTATGCAACCAATTGATGATGAATCAATGCATCAAGGATTAGGGATTCTTTTATGGGGCTTTATTATTTATATTATTTTAATCTTTGTTGCTCCTTTACTTTATAGTCGTAAGAATATGGATAAGCGGGAAGTTATGGGAATTTTAACAACATTCGGTTCTACTACTTTCTTTGGTATTCCTATTGTTGGAGCTATTTACGGTGCTAAGGGTGTTTTATATAGTTCTATCTTTAATATTGGGTACCGGATTTTCCTATACTCATATGCCTATATTAAAATGTCCGGTTTGAAAATGGAAAAAGAAAATATCAAAAAGATGTTTCTTAATCCTATAGTTATTGCTACCTTGGTTGGTTTTGTATTATGGCTAATTCAAGGAATAATGCCACAAGTAACTGTACCATTAATGAAAAACGGAGTTGCAGCCGGTGGTATGACAACAGTTGCATTTTATCGAATTGACCAAACAGCTATCTGGTTATGGAAACCATTAAACTATTTAGCTTCACTTGCTTCTCCGTTAGCATGGTTAGCAATTGGATGTACTTTAGGCTCAATTTCACTGAAGGATGCAATTTCAAATAAATTAGCATGGTACTACTCATTTAATAAAGTTATCTTAGTACCATTATTGAACTTAGTTTTATTACTAATTTTAGATGTTACACATATTATGCCAATGAATTATGTAGCAATTGCAACAGTTGTTATTATGATGGCAACGCCAACTGCAACTGTTGCCGCAGCTTATGCGATTAGTTATGATCGAGAAGCGCTTTTAACTTCTAATGCTTCGCTTTTATCTACAGTTTCTGCGGTTGTTATGATGCCGATATGGATTGCTATTTTAGGAATTTTAAGTTCGGCAGGTATTTTTCACTAAATTAAAGATGTAAAGAGGGAAATAAAGAAAATGAGAATTGCATGTTATGGTGTGCGTCCGATTGAAGAACCATATTTTCATAAACTAAATAAGTATAATTATACGTTGAAATTAATTCCTGAATTTTTGGATGAAAAAAATGGTGTTGAAGCACAAGATTGCGATGCGGTGTTAGTACGGGGCAATTGTTTGGCAAATGCTAAAAATCTAGAATTATTTGCTAGTTATGGTATTAAATATGTTTTTACCAGAACGGTAGGCTATAATCATATAGATTTAGAAGCAGCAAATCGACTTGGAATCCAAGTAGCCCGAGTTCCTAATTATTCTCCATATGCAGTTGCAGAACTTGCAATGACTTTGGGGATGCAGTTATTCAGAAATACAAGTATTGCAATTGATAATAGTAAAAATGGAAGCTTTAAGGTTTTGCCAACTTTGTTTAGTAAAGAAATTCACAATTCAACTGTTGGTATTATTGGGATAGGTAAAATTGGACTTGCTGAAGCTAAGTTGTATAAAGGCATGGGAACTAAAGTTTTAGCTTATGATAGACATCCTTCAAGTGAAGCTCAAAAAATTGCTGAATGTGTCGATTTAGATACGCTTTTAGAGCAAAGTGATATTGTTTCTATTCATGTTCCTTATTTCCCAGGAAGTAATGAGAAGATGATTAATAAAGAAACTTTCAAAAAGATGAAATCTTCTGCTGTATTTGTTAATACAGCTCGAGGAGAACTTGTCAATACTAGTGATTTGATTGAAGCGCTTCAAAATAATGAAATTAAGGGTTATGCGGCAGATGTCTTTATTGATGAAAAGAATATTATGAATCACGTATTTGAATCCATAGAAGACCTTCCTAATACTGAAGTAAGAACTTTAGCAAAATTATACCCAAGAGTTTTGCTTACACCACATATAGGTTCTTTCACTGAACCAGCATTAGAAGATATGATTTCAATTAGTTTTGAAAACTTTGAAGAAACATTAAAAACTGGAAGCAATAAGAATATTATTAAAGGATAAAATGAAAAGGACACTAGCTTTTATGAGCCATGTGTCCTTCTTTTATTTCGCTAGATAAATCTGTTCATCAATCAAATCAAACGAATGCAAGTTAGCATTAACTTTCTGTAACTCATCATCTTGACTCAAGTGAACCTCTTGCCAGAATTTCTTAGAGTTAGTTGCGCCATCTTTTTCGCCAATAACTAATAATTTGACTTCGGGGTATGCTGAACGAAGAAGTTGCAGGGCATCCCAGTCAATTTCACCCTTGTCGGGAGCCCATGACATAATGACATATTCGACCTCGTCACCATACTTTTTGATTGCTGCTAGAGCATCTAACTTTTCAATCTTAGTAACAGGGTGTTTACCCGTTTCGTTTTCTTTTACCCATGCTTGACTATCGGTAGTATAAATCTTTTGGGTAGTGTTGTTATTACGTAATCCCTTAGAAATGTAACCATTACCAGCCATAATCTCCAGTGTCGGTGCTCCGCCTAAATAATCAGAAAGTGCTTTGGCAAAAGGTGCATTAACGTATGACCACATTCCGTATGTTTCTTCAAGATAATCACGATAGTTGCGCAATGCCTTATCTAATTTTGGCAAAGCTTCACTATATTTATTCCAAAGTTTATCGCCGCGTGGATCACTTTGTGGAAACTGTTCATTAACCCTTTTGAAAATGGTATCTTGAATGTTATCTGGTAAAAGTAATTTTGGTAGAGGCTGTGGCAATAAGCCATTCTTTAGCAGTCGATCACTTTCTAAAACATTATTAATGAGGTATTTTACAGGAGGAAAGTCATCGAATAGGTCACGGTAAGTATTTAGTTCTTGAATATATGAAGGCTCATTAACAATTTGATGAGCTTTTTTTACACGCTTTTTTAGCTGTTTTAATTTTTTAGGATTCATTCCAAGCTCCTTATTTAAGTTTTAAATCTAGTTGTTCTTGTTTCCCATAGAAGGTATCAGTATCTCGGCGATTATGCCGTCCCTTTAAGTAACCATCAATTAGTTGAAAAATTTCATATCGGTCATCACTCGAAAGTACCGTTTGATTAAACGACAGGTTCTTACTAGAGAAAAATAATTTTGCTAAATCAAAGTCATCACGATCAGTTTTTCCGGTAAGATAGTCCAGACTGACATCAAAAAATTCGGCTAGTTTTCGTGCTTCAACGTATGACGGGGTCCGAATACCGCGTTCCCAGTTACCAATTTGCGAAGCAGTGTTTGGTTTTTCATTTGGGCCAAGGTTTTCATTGAGATGGGTAGCAAGCTCCTTTAAGGTTATCTTTTGTCCTTTGCGAAGTGCTCGTAGGCGTTCTGGAAACATTATTTCACTCCCTTAATATATCATTATCTATTTTAACATTAGCGTAGCAATTTTGAATGAAAAGAATATGCAAAATAACAGAAAGTGTGCTAAACTAGGCGCATTGATTAAATAATACAACATGGGGTTAATTATTTTGAAAACAAAGACAAAAAAGAAACAGTGGCATCCTTGGCGATGGCTCACTGGAATTATAGTTGTAATCGCAGTAGCAATCTTTGCCGCTAGTAGCTATTTTTTCTCGGTGGCAATGGTACCGGGGCATAAGGACTTTATTAATAATTCAACTAAAATCTCGCGAAATGATCCATTGTATGAACAGAAAATGTGGTTTAAGCATGCAAAGAAAGAAAAATGGACAATGAAATCAGCCAGTGGGAATTATAAACTAGTTGCTGATTACATCCCTGCTGCTAAACCGACAACTAAAAATGTCGTAATTGCTCATGGATTTATGGGTAACAAAGAAAAGATGGGTGAATATGCCGCGCTTTTCCATCAGATGGGATATAATGTTTTAATGCCAGATGCGCGTGCTCATGGTCAAAGCCAAGGGAAATACATTGGGTATGGCTGGCCAGAACGTTATGATATTCGCAAATGGATTACTAAACTTATTCGGCATAATGGAGAAGAAAGTCAGGTAGTCTTGTTTGGAGTTAGCATGGGTGGTGCGACAACGATGATGACTAGTGGCATTAACCTTCCGCCACAAGTAAAAGCATTTGTCGAAGATTGTGGATATACGAGCCTTAATGATGAATTGAATTATGAAGCCGGTAATTTATATGGGATTCCAAAATTTTTACGGGTGCCATTAATAAGTACGATGAGTTTAATTAATCGGGTGAAGAATGGTTTTTACATTCATGAGGCTAGTTCCCTAAATATGTTGCATCATAATCATCGCCCAATGCTATTTATCCATGGTGCAAAAGATAATTTTGTTCCAACTGAAATGGTTTATCACAATTACCGTGCAACAGAGGGAAGCAAAGAATTGTGGGTAGTACCGGGAGCAGCGCACGCAAAGTCGTATGCGACCCATCCCAGCGAATATCGCCGCCATTTGACAAGATTTTTAGATCACTATATTAAATAGTTGGAGGAAAAAGATGTTTGCAATTATTGTTACGATGTTTGTTGCAATCGAACATTTAGGTATTATGGCCTTAGAAATCTTTGGTAACCCGGCACAGCAAGCCAAGGCGTTTGACTTACCGATTAAGTTTACGCAACAGCATGAGGCCCGGGTTTCATTCGCTAACCAGGGTATCTATAACGGAGCCTTAGGAGCAGCCATCATCGCCAGTTACTGGTTATTTAGTGGGGCCACCTTAGTATTAGTATGGCAAATGCTCTTGGTCTTTGTAATGGTTGTTGCATTATTTGGTGCACTTACTGCAACCAAAAAAATTATTCTAATTCAATTTTTACCAGCATTAATCGCATTTTTGCTGACATTTATTTAAGATAAAAAAGGAAATTGCTGCAACATCTTGCAAAGCAATTTCCTTTTTTAGTCTAGTGATTGGGTGTAAACCAATTCATCAGTTGAGATCTGTTCGTTTAATGCGTTTGCTAATTCTTGTGAAAATTGATCATTAGCAAGTTGCATCTGAACATAACTGTGTTCAAGTTGAAATGCCTCAATAAATAAAGAAGTAATGAGGTCTGTATCCATAGAAATATCATGCACAAAGAATCGTTTTCGTTGGAAGTACGTCCGTCGTACCATCGCAACTTCATTCGCGTTTTGCGGGGTTTCAATCGAATGAAGGTATTTATCAATTTCTCGGTTAATTATTCCGAGGATCTCAGCCGTTTCAGCGCGCTGTTCCTTGGTTAATTCATATTTTGGCCCCACATTGTAGCGAGATCCTTGTTTGAGATGGCGGTAGCGAATAAAGCGCCATTTTAACCGGTGCCATAAGATGACCCATAATTCAAGGAAGCTATGTTTATTTACGCGGAAAATCGACCGAGTAACAAAATTAACGAGGAATTTGGCCTCCTTGTCAGAGATTCGGCCTTCTTCATTAAGCCGGTCTAAGGTAGCCAATTCAATTTGATGAGCTTTACCCATTAATTGACTATAAACGTTACGATTGAATTCATGGTATTGCGTCATTTGACTACTTAATTGGTCAATAACAACGGCTTTTTCCGGTGAATATTTTTCTGAAGTCCGTAGCTCATTGATGGCATATTGAACTGTTTTAATAAGTTCTTTTTGAAATTCACTCTTCGAATAACTCTTAGATTTAGGCGGTAAAATAATTGGATACCCAATTGCGCCAACAGCAATACTAATTAAAATAACAATTGCAGCAATCAAGATCATTGAATTCCGGAAAGCAAATTGATGGTGGTTAATTAGAACTGGCAACGAGAAAGCTAATGCTAGAGTGATCGTTCCGTGAATTCCTCCTAGCGCCATTAAGAGACTATCACGGTTGAGGTTAGTTGGTTGAATGTTGACGAGCTTAAACCGGACCCATAAGAATCTTAAGAGGGTTGTAATAATATAGATGGCAAAGGCTAGGGCAACGATTGCACCCAGATTTTGCCAAGAAGTCCTTCCCAGTACCTGCGGAAGCATCACCCCTAAAAGGACAAATACTAATCCGTTTAACGCATCGCTAATGATGTTCCAGATAGTAGTAGTAGACATTTGCACTTTAGTAGATGTAAGCCGCATTCGATCATAGAGGATACTATGAACAACTCCCGCTGCAACGACGGCTAGGATTCCCGAAAGGTGCAGTTCTTCAGCCAACCAGTAAACAACGATGGGGGTCATGACGTTGATCGGAATAACGATGGAGCCAATATCAACGTGCTTCCGCATCAAACTAGTACGGAGACTGATTAATAGGCTTCCTAGCACTGCCCCAAAGATAATTCCGCCAAAGAAAACATAAACAAAGATCCAGATTCCATGACCAAGCGAAAATTGTCCAGAACGGTATGTTTCCAGCGCCAAATCTAAAAGCACAATTCCTGATGCATCATTAAAGAGGGACTCGTATTCCAGAGCGCCATTAACGTTTTTTGGTACCTTCATATTAGTAGTAATCGACTTTACAGCGACCGCATCAGTCGGCGTAATAATCGCGGCCAGCATAAAGGCGAGTGCTAAGGAGAACGTTTTTGGTTGAAGCCAATGTAAAAAGCTACCAGTAATCAAGACCGTTACAAGTGCTAATCCAACAGTCATTGATAGGATCGATTTGATATTGCTCGAAAGATAACGGAATGATTGGTTCTGTCCGTCATTAAACATTAGAGGAGCAATGATCACCATCATAAATAATTCTGGATGCATGGTAAAATTAGTGGCCTCAGTAGGCAGGGATGCTAAAAGAATTCCTGCAATAATTTGATAGATGGATAGTGGAATCTTAGGATAAACAAGATGAACGACATTAGCTGCAACAACAGCAGTCAATAGAAGAACAATGCCTAAAATCATTTCCATCGATTAATCACCTCACTTGATATTTTGGATAAAAAATTGAGGCTGGAAAAAATTTATTTTTTTTCAACAGCCTCTTTATTTATACGAACATTGTTAAGATATCGTGGAACTAGCTTCGCGTCGAGGCTAATTCCCACTTACTACTCTCTTACTTAAGCTTACTCACGGCCAATCAGCATTTTCACGGCCATGGCAATATTATAAATAAATAACAAAAAGGCTAATAAAAGAGCAAATGTTAGGAGGATTCCAAACAATGCACCCCCGTGGAAGTTAGCGGGGTTTAATGAAAAGACACTAAAGACTAAAATTGCGCCTATTACATATAACAATGGGAAAATTTGACTCCAAAATGCATAGCGAGCGTTCTTAGCAATAGTTGGTCGATCACTGTTTTTGGCAATTATCCACACGATTAGTGGAAAGATAACTGGTAAAAATAAGATGCTTAAATAGGATAAAGCATTAACGATCCGGTCCGTTAAATTATTATCGTTCACTATATCAGTCCCTTCTTTTTATATTATTATCGCATGAAAACTCAAGGGAGCGCAATTACAATTATCTGTACAAGGCAAATAATACTAAAAAAAGAAAGCCAATCGTGGCTGGTAATCGGAATATCCACGGTAGCTGTTCGGGCTTGTCCTTCTACGAAGCCGTGTGATTCCATGGCTTGCGCTAATTGATCCGACCATTGAATAGCAACCAGAATCGCTTTGAAATAGAGCGTTGGTGACCACCAATGTAAATTAACACCCCGCATTTGTCCGGCCGTATAAATAGTTGTAACGGCTTGTTTCATTTTTGGAATCAGATTAAGAGCGGCGAGCACTCCATAAGCATATTTGCTGGGAAGGTGATAATTTTGTTCTAATGAGCGAGCAAGCGTTAAATTATCGGTTGTGAACGTAAAAACTGTTCCAAGGCAGACATAAACGTAGAGCCGACTGAAAAGAACGGTTCCATCGAAGAGACTATGACTAGGACTAAAGAAGACAATTGTAATAAAAATAGCTAGTGCCGGAAAAAGGGGGACAAAAGCCAACCAGCAAAATTGTCGCCAGTGAAATCGCTGATGAATAAGGATTAGCAAACACACCACGATGACAATCAGGTTAATCCACAGCTTAGTCACAAAAGTCAGCTCAAGTGAAAGCAAAATAACAAGTAATAATTTTAAACTAGGATTCATAACTCCCTCCAACATAATTAAGACGTTGATGATTCATTGTAAGGTGATAATCAATGAAACCATCAAGTCCGCTTAATTGATGACTAACAATCAGCAAAGTTTGTGGCTTTTCTTTTTGGGATGCTTTGATTAGTTGCAGGACAGTCTTTAAAGATGCCGGATCTAAACCAGTAAATGGTTCGTCAAGCAATAATGTTTCTTGTCCGCGCATTAACATCAGCAAGATTTGCAGCTTTTTCTTTTGACCACCACTCAAAGAATAAACAACTTGATCTTCTCTTCCGTTCAAACCAAGAGCTGTTAATGCTTCGTTGACTTGTTGTTGATTAAAATAGGGGTTCTGGCAAGTTTTAAAGCCTAATGCCAGTTCTTCGCCAACGGTTACATTTAGGAATTGATCGTTTGCATGTTGGAAAATCAATCCCAGATGCTTGTAATATTTCCCAGGTGATATTTTTTGAATGCTTTCCCCCGCATAGTCAATCATTCCCTCATATTTCAAAAGCCGGGCAATTGCCTTTAGAAGGGTAGATTTACCAATCCCATTTGGTCCAGTTAGTAAAGTTATTTTATTTTTAACAATGCCTAAATTGGTTGGTAAAAGTAAGGGATAATTATCGCGTTTTATTGCTAATTCATCAAATTTGATAATTGCGGGCAAGGTTGACGGGGGAAGGGCAGTGGTAATTTGGGGAGTAGCGCGCTCTGTCAAAAGTTGGCTACTATTTTTACTGGAAAGTTGAGTAAGACGCCCCTTAGCTAATTGCCAAACCAGTGGATGTAGTTGCTCGTAACCATGCAAATCGTGGTCAGTAATGATAATTGTTGTGTGATAGTCACTGTTGAGGCGGACTAATTGTTTGAGGATAAGTTGCCGGTTTTCTTCATCAATATTGGCAAAGGGTTCGTCTAATAAAAGCACGTTTGGTTGCATTGCCGTAGTAGCTGCTAAAGCCACGCGCTGTTGTTGCCCACCGGAAAGAGTTGTGATTAACCGGTTAGCAAGATCGTCAACTTTACCAAATCGTAAAGCTTCTTTAACACGCTCTGGAATTTTGTCAGTTGGTACCTGGCAATTTTCGAGGGTAAATTCTAATTCGTGGCGTGGCGTATCGAGGGCAAATTGCATTAACGGATCTTGGAATACCATCCCGATTTGGGCAGCTGTTGGTACATCGACTGCTCCAGTAACTATTTCACCGCCATATTTAGGCAAAAGCCCAGCGACTAACTTGAGAATGGTGGATTTGCCGCTACCAGAGACCCCGGTAAGTAAGTGAATCTTTCCGGCAGCAAATTCGGCGGTGATATTTTTAAGAATTGGTTGCTGATCAAAATTAAATGAAAGGTCTTTAAATCGTATATTTTTCATAGTCTTAGCGTTTGATTAAGTGGGCTCGTTGGAGAAGGTTAGTAATCAATTTAACTAGAATTCCAGAGAAGACAAACATTGAAATGAAGCGTGCAATGAGCATAATGATGAGCATTTGTCCGCTGAAGTGACTATAACCATTGCGGAACCAATCCCAGCCAAAGGTAACAAATGTAAGGGTAAGGGATGAGATGAGCAGGGTCAACCAGTTATACATTTTATAGAGCGTAAAAGTAAAACCTAGCTCAGATCCGATACCTTGAACCACTCCAGAAATTAGGTTCGCTGCTCCCCACTGATCGCCGAGAAGCATTTCAACGGCTGCTCCCAAAAACTCACCAAGGAAAGCCGCTCCTGGTGTCCGTAGCAAGAAACCGGCAAGTGGTCCAGCCATACACCAGATTCCCATTGTTAAATCATTCGCCATTGGACCATAACCAATTGGTGTCAGCAGAACAGTTAAGCCGTTATAGACAAAACCGGCCGCAAAATAAATTACACCAAAAATAATTCCAATTAGGGCAAGCAAAATAATGTCACGCAAATGTAGTGAACGTTTAGTCATAATAAAACTCCTTAAGATATAAGGGTAAAAAAACTCCATGACAAAAAATCATGGAGTTAATCATTAAGTTAATATCACTGAATCTCCCTTCGCTGGTATTAACCAGAGCAGGTTCAATGGGTATTATCTCAGCCGTTTGGCACCCCAGATTTGTTTTCCATTATCATAGCTAATATTATAACGGAATGCAAATCGTTAACTAGGTTACTTATCTTAGAAAAGTGGGTTACAATTAATACTAGCATTTAAGGGGATGGTTTAAAAATGAGTGGAGTAGTTTTTGTTTTATTATTACTAGGAATTGGGATTCTGTCGGGGATTATTAGTGCAGCTGCTGGTTTAGCATCATTAGTCTCATATCCTTCACTGCTTGCATTAGGATTACCACCGGTGATGGCAAATGTAACAAGTGCTTTCTCGACAATTACTGGTAATTATAGTTCGGTCTTTTCATCGTTTAAGGAATTAGAGCATAATCGACGACAATTATGGATTATTCTGCCATTGGTATTTGCTGGTTCCGTTATTGGGGCTTTTTTGCTCTTTGCTGTCCCCAGTAAGTGGTTTGCGGAACTGGTGCCATTATGCATTGCGATAGCCGGAATTATCTTGTTGTTTCCCCATCACCCGAAGCAAAGTACGGGGACGATGGCAGAAAATAGTAAATTATTTGGTAAATCACGGATCGGCCAATTTTTATCAATCATTGGTATTTTTATTGTTGGGATTTATTCCGGCTTCTTTAATGCGGGTGCCGGAGTGTTAATGCTAACCTTGCTGACAGTGATTAATCGGCAAAAGAGTTTCGCCGTTAATAATGCGCTAAAAAATGTTGCGATGACGGTTACAAATACAACATCCTGGATAGTGTTCGCACTTGAGACGACAATTTATTGGAATTATGTTATTCCGTTGATGATTGGAAATGTAATCGGGGGCTACTTAGGACCAATTATTGTTCGTCACCTACCTGGCCGTTTGATGCAAATAATTGTCGGTATTGGATCATTGATTTTGGCAGTTTCATTGGTTATTCGGAATTTAATGTGAAACAAAAGGATCACTGTCACCTAGTTTGGCAATGATCCTTTTAGTTTTATTTTTTATAAATATTATTGAGCCGTGTAGCCACCGTCAGCGACAAATTCTGAACCAGTACTAAAGCTTGATTCGTCTGAAGCAAGGTATAAAGCAAGGTTAGCAATCTCTTCTGGCTTTCCAAGACGGCCAAGGGGATGAAGACTTTCTAGGTGGCCTTCAGCTTTTGGATCATCCTTGACTAAATTATCAACTAGTGGAGTTGAGACATAACCGGGATGAATTGTATTTACGCGGATGTCATAGCCTTTCCGGGCACAATCAAGTGCAGCGGACTTAGTTAAGAGGCGAACACCACCCTTAGAAGCATTGTAGGCAAAGAGGTCGGGATCACCAATTAGCCCTTCAATGGATGACATATTGATGATTGAATTCTTTTCACCGTTGTTCTTCATTGCTTCAATACCAAGCTTGGTTCCCCACATCGTACCAGTGAGATTAACAGCAATTGTTTTATCCCAAATTTCAGCATTTGTCTTTTCAACATCGGCATATTCAGCAATTCCCGCGTTATTAACCACAATATTGAGCTTTCCGAAGACTTGGATAGTTTGGCGAATTACCCGGTCCCAGTCTCCTTTCCGAGCAACGTCTTGTTGGATAAAGATCGCATTGTCACCTAGTTGGTCAGCGACTTTTTGTCCTTCGTCCATCTTCCGAGCGGTTAAAACAACCTTTGCGCCTTCTTCAATAAATTTCTTTGCGACAGCGGCTCCAATTCCTTTAGAACCACCAGTAATAATTGCAACTTTATTGTCTAAACGACCCATTGATAAGACACTTCCTTAGTAAAATCAAAAACAATCCTTTACAAATTTTATTATAACAACTATCGAAGAAAAACAGGAGAATAATGCATTGTAAAATGAAAAGAGACTGGAGAATTATTTTCAACAGCCTCTTAATTAAATTTAGTTTTCTTTGAAAAGCTTGTTTAAGCGGTCCATGAAGGCCTTGAGGTAACGTTCTTTATCAACGTTAACGGCAACCTTAACATTAGGGTTAGGATCGTTTAACTTAGCGTTGTCACCAATTGTCCGACCATAGTAAGGTCCTTCTTGGTAAACAACCTTCATGAATAAGCTAATAGTTGAAACAAATGATGGGTCAATCCCAACACCAACAGCTAATGGATCATGGAGGGCACAACCACGCTTATCAATATCAAGATTGTAGTAAGCGTCGATGTAGAAGTCGGTAATATCAGCAAATGCCTTACCAGAAGCAGTGCCTAATTCACGCCATTGCTTTGTTTCGTTCTTAGTAAGGAGAGTCCGCAAAGTAACATCAAGACCAACCATCGTAAGTGGCAAGTTGGACTTCATTACTTCATCAGCAGCTTTTGGATCTTGGTTAATGTTAGCTTCTGCGACAGGAGTAACATTACCTTCAACAGTTAAGGCCCCACCCATGAATGTGACATTACCAATCAAGTCAGCAATTTCAGGATCCTTCTTCAAAGCAGCAGCTAAGTTAGTCATTGGACCAGTAGGGATGATGATTAAGTCCTTGCCATACTTGTGAGCGGCTTCGATGTAGAAATCAACACCGGATTGTTCTTCAAGAGCCCGACTTGGCGCCGGTAATTCAACATCACCGATCCCGTTATCACCGTGGATATCCTTTGAAACTTGCATTACATCAAAGTGGTCAGTAGTGCATGAATGTGGAAGACCCTTAAATACTGGAATATCAGTGTGACCTAATAATTCCAATAATTTAAGGCTGTTTTCGGCACAAACATCTAATAGGTTGTTACCGTATGAACTTACAATTCCGATTAGATCAACTTCTGGGTCAGCGAGCGCATAGGCAATAGCTAAAGCGTCATCAACACCAGTATCTAAATCAAGAATCATTTTACGTTTTGCCATAGTATTTATTCCTCCAATTTTAAGCAAAATCAATCTCTGTATATAATATGTTAATTTAAATTTGGAATAATTACAATTAAAATTTGAGACCGCTTACGAAATTTTATCAAAAATAAAGATGATATAATACTTCTAGAGATGGAAATGAAAGGATCAGAGGAGAAATGGCAGAGAAAATTTATGATGTGACAATTATTGGTGGAGGCCCAGCAGGGATGTTTGCTTCATTTTATTGCGGCCTTCATGAATTAGATGCCCAGCTAATTGAAAGCCTTCCGCAACTTGGCGGGCAAGTAGGGGCGCTCTATCCTGAAAAACAAGTTTGGGATGTAGCAGGAATGCCAGGCGTAACTGGACATGACCTGATCGCTAAGCTAGATGAGCAAATGGCAGTGGCACCGATTGATCAATTCCTTGGCGAAACTGTTGAGGACGTCATCAAAGAAGATGATGGAACCTTTGCCATCAAATCAGCTAAGCGGGTATCCCGGTCACGAGCAGTAATTATTGCTCTTGGTAACGGAGCGTTTACTCCCCGTAAGCTTGCTTTGGAGAGAGCAGCCGAGATTGAAGGCAAGCAGCTTTCATATTTTGTTAACCATAAAGCTGATTATGCGGACAAGCGGGTTGCCATTCTTGGTGGGGGAGACTCCGCGATTGATATTGCTTTGATGCTTGAACCGGTTGCCAAGGAAGTGCACCTTGTCCATCGGCGGGACCAATTCCGTGGCCTGGAGCATACTGTAACTCAGCTTAAACAATCATCTGTCCAACTGGATACGCCTTTCTTACCACGCGCATTAACGGTAGAAGATGATGAGACGGTAACGCTCGATCTTAAGAAGATGCGTAGTGACGATGAAGCGCAATTGAATGTGGATAAGATTGTGGTTAACTATGGCTTTACCTCTAATAATGCGGCCTTGAATCAGTGGTCCCTTGACTTAGCAGCAGAGCGCAACTTGATCAAAGTTGATTCAATGATGGAGACCAGTATTGAAGGAGTATACGCGATCGGGGATGGTGTGACCTATCCGGGGAAAGTCGCGTTGATTGCGGCTGGCTTTGGGGAAGCACCCACTGCGGTAACCGCCCTAGCTAAGAAACTCTATCCCGATAAGCGAATGGCAATGCATAGCTCTTCAATGGGGATTACTAAATGAAAAAATGTCCCTACTGTAACACATTATTTCAGTTGGATAATAAGTTTTTAAGCTTGATTGCGATGCTGCCTTAGAAATTTAAAATAGATAATTGAAAAAACTAAAAAGAAGTCTCTAACGTTTGAATTCTAAACATCAGAGACTTCTTATTTGTTTTAAATTTCTAAGAGATCAGCCGGCTTCATTAATGGGAAGTCCGCAGCTTTAATACTGTCGGGATTTGCGGAAGAGTAAAGGGCGCCTGCAAACTTGGCACCGGCTGCATGGGCGGCTTTCATATCATTGATTGTGTCCCCAACATAAACAGTGGTTGCCGGATCGGCTCCCATTTTATCCATCGCCGCTAAAATAGGATCTGGAGCTGGCTTATGCTTTTTAGTATCCGCAGACGTAATGGCAACTTTAAATAATCTTGCAAAGTCATATTTGTTAACGAAATATTCTTGGTACTCGTCAGCAAGCTTTGAAGTGGCGATGGCGATCTTTGCATCTTCACGATTGGCAAGGGTATTAAGCATTTCTGGAATTCCTTCAATCACTTTTGCCTGATCCGCCCGTTGATAAGCTAGCTTAAACCAGTCTTGTTGGATCGCCGGGATCTCATCTTCGCTAATTCCAGCCAAGCGAAGAGCATCTCGACCAGTAATACCAAATAAGTCATGTTTAGTTTGTTCTACTTTGTCGGGCGCAACTGGGTGACCATGTTGTGCTAAAGTATCAATCATTGCTGGCATATACATATCAATAGTATCAATTAAAGTGCCATCAATATCAAAAATAAAATTCTCAATCTTCTGTGCCATTCTATTCATCCTTTATCAAATATAAGTATGTTCTTAATTGTATAACAATTTCGAAAAAGATTGAGATTAGAATAGCTGATAATTTACCTTTTATTTGAAAAAGACTACAATATAAATGGAATTATAAAATTTATGTGGGGTGGTCATTATCAGTAATCAAAAATCAGTACCTAAAAAGCTATCTTTCATCTCGATTTACTTTTTAGGGATTAATGGAGTAATTGGCTCAGGAACATTCTTACTGCCATCTGTTATCTATCGGTACATGAACTTATCGGCTGTAGCAGTTTTGCTATGTACGGCAATAACCGTTTCGTTGATCGCCCTATGTTATGCCGATCTTTCTAGTCGTTTTACCGGCTCAGGGGCAGCATGGCTTTATTCTTATCATGCGTTCGGACGATTTACCGGTTATGAGTTAGGGATTTTTACGTGGTTCTTAGGGTGTTGTACTCTTTCAGCGGAAATTGTTGCCTTATTAACTACCCTCAAGAGTTTCTTGCCAATCTTTAATCGACCACTTATTTATGGGGCCGCTGCTTTTGGCTTAATTGTTCTCTTTGCGGTTATTAATTTCTTTGGTCGCGGCCTTGTTAAACTAGTTAATAATGTATCAGCCGCTGCTAAAATCCTTACGTTGATCATCTTTATTGTAGTTGGGGTCTTCTTCATTCATAAAGCTAATTTCTCACCAGTGATTCCCCAAGCAGCTTTAAAGGGGCCAATGCCATTTATTCATCATTTTGGTGAAGCCTTTACCCCGATCTTTTATCTTTTTACTGGTTTTTCATTTTTACCAATTGCTGCTAAGCAAATGAAGAATCCAGAAAAGAATATTCCGCGGGTGTTAATTGCAGTCATGGTGAGTGTAACTATTTTGGATGCGTTGATGATGACCGTTGCCGTTGGGCTTTCCGGTACTAAATTAGGTGGGTACTCAACACCACTGGCTAATGCTTTGGGAGGTGCCCTTGCGAAGGGACTCGGAACCACTATTGGCAAGTGGGGATATGCCTTTATTATTTTCGGAATGCTTGTAAGTATCTTTGGGGTTGCCTTCTCAGCTTCGTTTAACACGCCATCGTTAATTGCCTCAATGGCTAATGAGCACGGAATGTTACCAAAATTTATTGGGAAGAAGAATAAACATGATGCCCCATGGGTTGGAATCTTATTAACATCAATCCTTTCTGCTATATTCGCTACCCAGAGTTATCTTTTCTTAGTTAGTTGTACTGTTTTAGCTTCGTTTATTCAATATGTTCCTTCAATTCTTGCAGTAATTAAGTTTGAACATAGCAATGAGTATCCAACACACGGTTTCAAATTACCTGGGAAATATCTTATCCCCAGCTTTGCATTATTAGTTTCTTGTTACATGGTTACTAATTTTACGGCTAAGACCCTGCTTGTCGGAACTGTCATCGCCATTCTTGCCGCGGCGGCCTACTTCTTTATCAAGAAAGATCGTAGTTACGAAGAAAAGCATGTAAAATGGCTTGATGACTTGCGATTAAAAGATGAAAAAGAAGGACTTCTAGATAACCAGAAAAAGTAAATTTTAGACAATAAATAGGCACTAAACGTTCGAATCTCGATTAGTTTGGTGCCTATTTTACTATTAATTATCGATTTCAGGTGCTTGATCTAATTCTGCTTGCAGCATCCAGATTTTCTTTTCGATTGCCGTCTTAAAACCAATAAAGATATCTTGGGTAGAATAGTCTTTTTCAATATCAGTCACTTCAATTCCATGCTGATAAAGGTCCTCAAGGTAGCGATAGCCAGCGACTAAATGGGCAAGTCGTTCGGGAGTGGTTTTATCAAAGTTTCCTGGCCAGTCTTTAATTTTCGTATGGGTTGCGATTTCTTTTAGGGTAGAATAAGGTTCACCATCGAGAGTTAATAATCGTTCAGATATTACATCAAGTTGAGCGTTGATTTCATCCATAAATTGGTCCATTAATGGATGTAGCTTTAGAAAGTTAGTGCCACGCATATACCAGTGAGTTTGATGAATTATCATTGCCATTTGACTCAGATCAGCAACTAATTGATTAAGTGTTTCTTTGGTTTCTTGATATTTCATGATAAGACTCCTTTTCTATGTGTTAGGTGTATCATATCAAACTTTAGAATGCGCTTACATAGATTTGATTGAAACATTACGAAAGTTTATAAAAACGACACTGAAGAAGATGAAATCTAATTCAGTGTCGTTAATTTTATCGGCGATTTAGACGGAAACGAATCATTTTATCTGATTCAGTACATAAGAAGATTAGGCAAGAGAATACAATTACTGCTAGCCATTCTAACAAACTTATTCCAGTCACATGGAAGGCAGCCTGCATAAATGGAACGTAGGTAAAGATCAATTGGAATAAAATCATTAATCCAATGACGCCCCAGGCTTTCTTACCAATATTTGCAACTTCTTTTAGTCCATATCGTTCAGTTCGAATACTGAAGAAGTAGAAGGCCTTACTAATAACAATAGTATTAACCATCATTGTTGTAGCGTTGACAACGTCTGCCCCTGCGCTGATGAACCATTCATAACCAATTAAGGCGAATAGCGCCATTAAAGCTGAGACATAACCCATCTGGATTAAATCATGCCGATTCATTAAACGTTGGGTCACTGGTCGCGGATTGCGATCCATAATGCCCTTTTCTGCTTTTTCAAAGACGAATGCGAACTGGATAGTGATTGCGGCGATTAAGTTAATCCACAATAGTTGAGCCGGTTGGAGGGGAACTTGCTGACCAGTAAGAATAGAGAAGGCAACCACCAATCCTTCAGCAAAGGAGGTTGGTAATAAGAATAAGATACTCTTTTTGATATTGTCGTAAATTCGCCGACCTTCTTTGATAACAGCAGCCATTACCGCAAAATTATCATTTCCTAAGATCATGTCAGCAGCATCTTTAGCGACGTCCGTTCCCTTGATCCCCATTGAAATCCCAATATCGGCTTTCTTTAAGGCGGGAGCATCGTTAACTCCATCCCCAACCATCGCGGTGATCTTTTGCCGGTTTTGAAGGGCTTCAATAATTTCAAGCTTGTTCTGTGGAGTCGTCCGAGCAAAGACTTGGTTATTTAAAGCAGCCTCTTCTCGTTCACTAGCAGAGAGTTTGTCCCATTCTGCTCCTGTGATTGCGTTGATTGGACCGGTTGATAGGCCTAGTTGCTTACCGATTGCACGGGCGGTTTGCGGGTCATCTCCCGTAATCATTTTAACGGAAACACCGGCCCGGTTCATCTGCTTTAACGCAACGATCACTTCTTCGCGTGGTGCGTCTTGAAGAGCAGCTAAACCAAGTAAGTGAATTCCCTTGTAGAGGTGATCATGTTCGACTTCCATTAGGTTTTCGCCATTAACTGGTTGATAACCAACCGCAATAACTCGTTTTCCGGCTTTGGACCAGTCATCTACCCGTTGTTGCCACTTGGCAGTATCAAATTGTGGATCTTCCTTTGCGGCCATTTCAAAGAGCTTGTCTGGAGATCCCTTAACAAAGATTACTTGCTGCTTATCTTCCGGATCACGAGTTAATTCAGCGATATAACGGTAATCAGAATCAAATGGAAGGAGGTCAACCGCTTTATATGGCGATTGATATTTAGCCCCAAACGCTTTGTGGTAAAGAGTTAAGAAAGCTCCATCAGTTGGTTCACCATTAATATGCCAAGTGCCGTCTTCATCAGTTAAAACCGTATCATTTGCTTGGTATCCAGCCTCTAAGAAAAGTTTGAGCTGATCTGTCAGTTGGGCTGGTTTGCCATTTAAGAGAATCTCACCATTAGGAGCATAACCAGTTCCAGTAACCGTGTAGTGTTTATCGCCGACCCATAACTCAATGGCAGTCATTTCGTTTTTGGTAAGGGTTCCTGTTTTATCAGTAGCAATAACATCGACCGAGCCTAATGTTTCAACAGCAGGCATTGATTTGATGATCGTCTGATGCTCTTTTGCCATTTTGCTAATACCAAAGGCTAAGATAACAGAGGTGATTGCGGGCAAACCTTCTGGGATCGCACCAACCAACATTGCCACGACTGCGAGCGCAAGGGCAGGCAAGGAGTAAATTTCGAGGAAGCAACCGACAACGAAAACAACTACTGAAGCAGTAATCGTAATGTAAGAAACGACCTTTCCAACATGGTCAATTTCTTTAGTTAATGGTGTCTTCTTTGGCTTGATTTGCGCAACTTCTTGTGAAATCTTACCAATTTCGGTTTGTTCACCAGTTGCGACTACAACTCCTAGTCCACTTCCGCTTGTAACTGAAGTCGAAGCATATGCCATATCAACACGATCAGCGAGGGGAACGTCTTGGTCGGTAATTGCTTCATCAGTTTTGATAACCGAATTGGTTTCACCAGTTAAAGCTGATTCTTCAATTCGCAAGTTATCAGCTGAGACGATTCGTAAGTCGGCTGGAACATTATCACCGGCTTCGAGGAAAACAACATCCCCACGGACAAGGTCGGCGGCATCAATGTCTTGTCGTTTACCATTCCGGTAGACGGTAGCATGTTGTGCCATCATCTCTTTGATTTTGGCGAGGGCATTCGCTGCGCTTGATTCTTGGAAATAACCAATGAGCGCGTTTAGAATGACAACCGCCCCGATAACAATCGCATCGGTATAGTGACCGATTAAAATGGTCAGTAAAGTAGCGGCTAATAAAATGTAGATAACAATATTGTTAAACTGGCGTAAGAAGAGTTTCCACTTGGGCGTTGGTTTTACTTCAATGATATTACGCCCTTCATCAGCAAGCCGTTTTTCGACAGCTTGGGTTGATAAACCGTGAGTAAAATCAGTTAATTGGTATTCTTTCTTTATTTCGTCAGTTGTTAGTTGATAATTTTCTTTCATTTTTCCCCTTAAATATATAAATTGAGTAAAGTGACTAATGCTTAAAGGTCCCACACCTTAAGCGCACAACATCAGTGAAGCCATATTAAGTTTTTGCTTTAATCATTCCTTCGTATTTATTGTATAAATATCGTATCATATCCATCTAATATTTTAGTTCTAGTTAAGATATTTTTAAAACATGATTCACGGATTATTAATAAAAAGACCAAGGAACAATTCCTCGGTCTTTTTATTAATTATTAAACGTATTATTTTCAACATTCCGAATAAAGTCAGCGAGGTGCTTGTAATAAACATCGGGGTTATCTACCATGTGGTGGTGACCACCATCGGGAGTAGTAACTAGCTGTGAATTTGGAATGAGACTATTCATTGTCTTAGCAGTTTCGATTGGCATCGTTTCGTGTTCACCAAATGTAATTAAAGTTGGCACCTTAATGTTCTTTAATTGGTCACGGAAATGCCAGTCTTTAAGCTTACCAGTAATCACAAATTCGTTATCACCTTGAAAGACATTGTAAACCGCCGTGCCACCAAGGTCTTTAAGGTGATAAAGCTTGGATGGTTGCTTCCGGTCAACGTATTGTTCATTCATTACTTGAACGTATTCTTGATACTTAGGATTACTGTAATCATTCTTGGCTTCGCATTCTTTCATAAAGGCAACAGCTTCTGGAGAAAGAGTCTTTTCCCGTAATTCATTAACCCGGTCGACATATTCGTCAATCTCGTCAACCATTGAAGAAATAATTGCGCCTTTAAGATGTTGGCCATACTTAACAGCGTATTCTTGAACTAAAAGGCCACCCCAACTTTGACCGATAAGATAGAAATTATCTAAGCCAAGCTTTTCTCGTACTTCATCTACTTCATCAAGGAAATATTCGTAAGTAAGGTACTTTTTAGCAATCTTAGGGTCAGAAAAATCTGGTTGATCAGAATATAGTGAACCTAATTGATCATACATTGTTACTTGAACGTTAAGACCTTGCTTCTTTAATTGTTCGGCAGCGTCTTCCCAGTATTCATGATTGCCACCAGGACCCCCATGCAAAGCCAATAAATGAATATCACCTTCACCTTGGGTATTCGTCCATAGATGATAGCCGTTATCAAGGGTAATAATTTTAGTGCCTTGTTTCATTCTCGAATCTCTCCTTTTTATTGATAATATTAACTATTTTACCTCAATTAGCTTAATTCTGCTAAAACTAGTTTCTATCCTCTGTCTTTTTAGTGAGCATTTAGTTCAAAATAGTAACCCCTGGAATACTTAGATGGCAGTTGCTCAGCTCCAATTGATATTCAATCCGTTCGTTGCCACGTAGAGTGTATTCATAATCAGTACTATAGATGATGATTCCAAGTTGATGACCAGCTACAATCCGGTGGAAGATTGGCTGGAGATCAAATTTAACGGTGACAAATTGGTTCGCCAGTAATTCTTCAACTTGGGCGGGATTATTTCGATTTTGTAAATTGATGTGCCCGCTTGAAATTACTTTATAAGTAGTTGGTTCTTTTTCCAATTTGAATTCACGAAGATCATCTGTCTTCCAATGATAACCTAACTCAAGGCCGTCGCGATTAAAAAGAACAGGTGACATTGTCAGGCGTTTACTGCTGCCAAGGTCAACAAGCCGAGCGCTAATCATTCCATAATTTTTCGAAGAAGCTACTTTTAATGTGACAGTAGGAGTTCCGCGGAGAAGTGTATCATCATTAAATACAGCAGTTACAAAGCGCCGGCTAAATTGACCGTTATCATTAACGAGTGCCTTTGCCCATGCTTGGGGGTGTTTACACCATTGGAGGTACTTTTCTTCTGGTTGCTGGTCATTAAAGCTTTGAGTTCCTAACCCAGGCAAATTCGTTAGGCGGCGGTCGTTAAATTGGTACTGTTTCTGTTCGCCCGCAGTCCATTGATCATATGCGGTCCAAGTTTCAGGGGTGCTATTGTCTTGTACGAGAACACTTGGCAAAGTATCATCGGCTTGATTTTCTTGTCCCCAGAGCTTATTAGCAAGCCAGAGATTAACCATGTCAGAGAAATCTAATGAACGAAAGGCATTGATATAAATATGTTGTCCTTGGTGAAGGATGAGTTTACTAGTAATCGGAAGGTGCTGAATACCATCATAAAGTGCTTTAACGTTGCTAGGACGTACATTAGTATCATTGAGCCCGTGAACCATCATTACAGCAGCTTTGATGTTTTCGAGGTTGTGCCGATAATTACGGTGATCCCAGAACTCATTGTAGTTTCCGCTTGCCCGATCCATTGCTTCTTGCATTTTGGCAATATATCGATCATTAACTTTTTCTATGCGGCGATAATCTGCGGGTCGTTTGGTCCGGCTAAATGTTTCATCAGCTAAAACGTCTGCATCCTCCCCTTGAAAGCCGCCTGGTGCCCGGACGAGACCATTTTCCCGGTAATAGTCATACCAACTGGAAATGGCAGCTTCACTAATAATTGCTTCGAGACCTGGTACACCAGTGGTTGCGACAGCGGTGGCTAGAGTGCCGAGATATGAGCGCCCTGTCATTGCAACTTTACCATTACACCAGGCCGCCTTGGTTGTGGTCCCGCTATGACGGTCAGTAAAGGCTTGCCGATCACCATGAAGCCACTCGACAACAGCCTTCATCGCATCAGTCTGTTCTGGAGAACCACACGTTTGCAGGCCATCCGAATCTTTGGTTCCAATTCCGGCTGAATAAACAACCGCATAACCACGAACAGCGAGGTAATTATTTAGCGTGTATGCTGGCGTAGTACTAAACGTCTCGGTCGCTTGGCGGCTTTCCCCAGTAACTTTTTGTCGTGAAAAATCAGTTGGGAATGTTTCTTCAGTCGGGGTCTGATGATCAGGATCCTTATGTTTCAAAGGAATATTGACGTTATGCGTTGCTTTTTCGCCCCATTCGTCGTTTGTCCCTTGATTATAAGGGCTGGCAGTAAAGACAACAGGAACGTTTAAGCCATGGTCCGATTCAATTGGTCGCATAATTTCTGCTTTAACTAAATCTGCTTTACCATCGAAATCGGTATCCATATCCGTCTCAATGTAAACAACCTCACGAATGAATTTAGCAGGATCAAAACTAGCAAGTGGCTTTCCGTTGAAAAAGAGCGGCTTTTGTTCTGCTGGAAGTTGGTAACTCCAAGCCATAAAGCCCTCTGCTGTTAAATGATCAATAAGCGATTGACCGTTTTTGTTGTGAGTATTTAAAAGCAGGTAAAAAGCATCGATAACGTTTGCAGTTGTCCATTTTTGATGTGCTTCGACAGGCAAGCCAATTTTCTTAACTGTAGCAAGGGGATCTGTAATATCAAAATCAACTGCGGCCTCAAAATCGAGTAGTTGGAGGGCGACGAGGTAAAATACTTCATCGGTTAATGTTTGATTCTGGTCAAACCAATCATCAAGAGCAAGGTCAGGAGTAGCTAATAGGTCATGAAACCACTGTTTAGTGACAATCGGCTGGGCACTTGCCATATGAATGCGTGCTAAGAAAGTTTCAAACATTGCGTTTGGTGTCAAAGTTTGTTCTTCATTTTTCCGAAGCAAGTGAATCCGCATTAATTCTTGGCGCCGTGCTTGTGGTGTAGTTGAAGTAATACTAAATTGATTGATTTTCATCTGGAACACCTCGTATAAAATTTGATATATTAATTATCGCACTTTTATAATAATTTGCTTAGGATAAACAGTGTTGCGATTTAAGGCGTATACTTTATACTAAGACTTAGTTTAAAAAATGATGATTGGGGAAACGCTGATGGTAAAAAACATAATGGAATTTCAGCATGTAAGCAAACAGTATGATGATAACGTTGTGTTGCGTGATATAAGCTTTGAAATTGAGGCCGGGAAATTTTATACCTTATTAGGACCATCGGGATCAGGAAAGACAACAATTTTACGCTTAATTGCTGGTTTTGATCATCCTAGTAGTGGAAAAATTTATTTTGATGGGAAGCAAATCAATGATATTCCAGCCAATCAACGGCAAGTCAATACCGTCTTTCAAGATTACGCACTTTTCCCTCATATGAATGTAGCAGAAAATGTTGCCTTTGGATTACAAATTAAAGGTGTCAAAAAAGCAGAAATTAAACAACGCGTAAAAGAAGCTTTGCACTTGGTTCAATTAGATGGCTATGATGATCGTGAAATTACGGCCATGTCTGGTGGGCAAAGACAGCGAGTTGCCATTGCGCGGGCAATCGTTAATAAGCCGAAAGTACTATTATTGGATGAAGCTTTGTCTGCGTTGGACCATAAATTACGGGTTCAAATGCAGACTGAATTGCGGCAATTGCAACGGCGGTTGGGGATTACATTTATCTTTGTTACCCATGACCAAGAAGAAGCATTAGCCATGAGTGACCAGATTATGATTATTAATGATGGTAAGATTCAGCAGAGTGGGACTCCCGTTGATATTTACGATGAACCGCTTAACCATTTTGTGGCTGATTTTATTGGCGAAAGCAATATTGTCCCAGGCATTATGAAAAAAGACTATGTAGTTTCAATCAATGGCCAAGACTTTGATTGTGTGGATGCGGGGATGAAACCAAACGAAAAGGTTGAAGTTGTCATCCGACCAGAAGACCTTGACATTACGACGGTTGAAAAAGGAAAATTAGTCGGTACTGTTGAAACCCAGCTTTTCCGTGGCGTTGATTATCAAATTACGGTGATTGACCAACGTAATCATAAGTGGAAAATCAATTCCATTCATAAAACAAAGGTTGGGGCTAAAGTAGGGATTACATTTGACCCCGAAGATATTCACGTTATGCGGTATAACGAAAGTGAAGAAGATTTTGATGCACGCCTTGATAGCTACGAGGAGGGGGACTAATGCGGCAAAAAGCGATGTTTATCGTCCCATATGCATTGTGGATTATCCTATTTGTAATTGCTCCATTGGTGTTGATCCTTTATCAATCATTTTTTAATATCAATGGTCAGCTAACCCTTAATAACTATGCTGAATACTTGACAGCGGGTGTTTATCTTAAGATGACGCTTAATTCTGTCTGGTATGCCTTTTTGATTACGCTTGTGACATTAGTGATTAGTTATCCCACTGCCTATGTTTTAAATAGATTGCCTAACAAGCAGTTTTGGTTGTTATTAGTGATTTTGCCAACATGGATCAACTTATTATTAAAGACTTATGCGTTTATTGGTTTGTTTAGTCGAACCGGAACAATTAACGGTTTCCTCCAGTTTATGGGACTTGGGAGCCATCAGCTTTTGTTCACGGATGCTAGTTTTATGTTTGTGGCTGCTTATATTGAAATTCCGTTTATGGTTTTGCCGATTTTCAATAACCTGGCTGAAATTAACTCGTCACTAATAAATGCTAGCTATGACTTGGGTGCTACCCATTGGCAAACCTTTCGTCGTGTGATTTGGCCTCTTTCGATGCCAGGCGTAAAAGCAGGAATTCAGGCGGTCTTCATTCCCTCTCTCTCTCTCTTTATGATTACACGCTTGATTGGTGGAAATCGCGTAATTACTTTAGGGACTGCAATTGAAGAACATTTCCTCACAACGCAAAATTGGGGAATGGGTTCAACGATTGGGGTCGTTTTGATTATTGCAATGTTTATTATTATGTTTATGACTGGCGATAAGAAACAGAAAGGAGGACGCCATTAATGAAAAAGCAGCGATGGTCATGGGGAAAAGCATACCTTGCGTTAGTTTTTGTGATTTTATATGCGCCAATTTTATATCTAGTTGTTTTTTCCTTTAGCAGTGGTCAAACAATGGAAAAATATCATGGCTTTTCTTGGCAACACTATGCGGATTTACTTGCGGATACGCGAATGATTACCATTGTTATCAATACCTTGTTAGTAGCATTTTTGGCGTCATTACTAGCAACGATTATCGGTACATTAGGGGCCTTAGCAATTAAGGATGCACGGCGCCCATGGAAGAATAGTTTGTTATCCTTGAATAATGTTTTAATGGTTTCGCCCGATGTAATTATTGGGGCAAGCTTTTTAATCTTTTTCACCATGCTGGGAGTGAGACTAGGCTTTATATCAGTCCTCTTAAGCCATATTGCTTTTTGTATTCCGATTGTCGTTTTAATGGTTTTGCCGAAATTAAATGAAATGTCCCCAACATTAGTAGATGCTGCCTATGATTTAGGGGCCAGTCGCTGGCAAGTTCTTTCCCGGGTAATCCTTCCGTCAATTACTCCTGGTATTTTTGCGGGCTATTTTATGGCTTTTACGTATTCCCTTGATGACTTTGCTGTGACCTTCTTTGTTACTGGAAATGGTTTCTCAACGTTATCGGTGGAAATATATTCGCGGGCACGTCAAGGAATCAATCTTGAAATCAATGCTCTCTCTACGTTAATGTTTATTGTTTCACTTCTGTTAGTAATTGGCTATTACCTTATTAGTAAACGTGGCGGTCGACGAACACGGATTGTGGCTGTTAAAGAGGGGGATGCTCAATGAAAAAGATATTTACTGCATTCCTCGCAATTGTCGTTATTTGTATCCTGTTAGCGCTTGGGGACATCGCTTTTAACCAACAAAAAACTGGTGGTGGTAAACAAACACTGACAATTTACAATTGGGGAGACTATATTGATCCAGCATTGATAACGAAATTTGAACATCAAACTGGCTATCATGTTGATTATGAAACCTTTGATAGCAACGAATCAATGTTAACTAAGATTCGGCAAGGGGGAACTAATTATGATGTTGTTGTGCCAAGTGAATACACTGTCCAACGGATGAAAAAGGAGCATCTAATCGCTCCCCTTAACCATCGTAAATTACCTAACCTTAAGTATATTGATTCGCAATTTTTAAATCGTTCTTTTGACCCCGATAATCGTTATTCTGTCCCATATTTTTGGGGAACGTTAGGGATTATCTACAATGACCAAAAAGTAAATGGTAAAGACGTCCAACATTGGGAACAACTTTGGAATCCGCATTTAAAAAATAATGTTATGCTAATTGATAGTGCACGGGATGTGTTTGCGGTTGCCCTTATTACTCAGCATCATTCTGTTAATACCACTAATTATCATCAATTAAAGCTTGCGCAGGATCATTTAAAACAGCTGACGCCCAATGTAAAAGCGATTATTGCTGATGAGATGAAGATGTATATGGAGCAAAATGAAGCAGCCGTGGGTGTGACCTATTCTGGTGATGCGCGCGAAATGATGAATATTAATCCGCACCTTCACTATGTTGTACCAAGCGAAGGAAGCAATATATGGTTTGATAACATGGTAATTCCGAAAGTAGCGCGTAATAAAAAGGCGGCTTACGAATTTATTAACTTTATGTTAGATCCCCAAAATGCAGCGCAAAATGCTCAATATGTTGGATACGCGACACCAAATAAAGCGGCTAAAAAAGAATTACCTAAGAAAGTTACTAATAACAAAGCTTTCTACCCTCCTGAAACAACGATGAAGCATTTGCAAGTATATCGTGATTTGCCATTACGTGTTTTAGGCGAATACAATGATTTGTTTTTAGAATTTAAGATGTTTGCTAAATAGTTATAAAAAAGAATCGAACTTCTAGCATTAAAAATAATGTTAGGAGTCCGATTCTTTTTCTTTTACGCGGGGATGTGGTTTACTAAAAATAAAAGGTAAAGTGATCGGAGTTTGATTATGAAGAAAATTTTAGCAATTAACCATGAATTTGTTGCCCGAAGCTATATTCTATTTCCAACGTTGCTATTTGCATTCTCTATCATTGCCCATGCAAATATAATTACATTTGTTTGGCCGTTCATTTTTGTTTACTCTGTTGAAAAAGTAATGCCCTTTATTCTCGATGGCCGTTTAAATTTAGCTTCTTGGTCAGGTGTTACTAAGTTTTGTTCAATTGTCGCTTTTATTGGAGGAATCCTTGCTTCTATTGGAATTTATTTTCGCTTTGAGTGGCTTGCTAGCTTGGCGGCAATCTTGATCGGTTTTGGCGTGACGGGATTAAAATTACTAGGTGATCCTAATAAGGAAATTTCTGGGATTGATTTGAAGCGAGTAAATGTTATCGCGGGCTTTAGTGTAATTATTGGACTGATTGCCCTCGGAATTTTGCTGTTGAAGTTGCCACTAGTTGTTGGTTTTGTTTTTTATACCTTTTTTCTGGGACTTGAAGTTATTTATGCTTACGTTGTTGTTAAGCGAGATAAGACACCGCTGGATTTAAGATTCTCTTTTAATTTGAGAACTGCTTTTCCTGCCATCGCTGTGCTTACAGTTGTTTTTATTATTAGTTTTTTTAAGAAGACGGGACGAATTTCTGATTTTAGTTGGGTCCTAATCGTGCTAGCAATTATTGGAATTATTCTTGAACTACGAAATATTCTTGGGCAACCTTTTAAGCTATTTCGTATTTGGCTCGGGGCGATCAAAAATTATGTCATTATCTATACTTTACTATTTGCTTTTCAACAGAATAAAGCTTATTGGATTTTTATTGTTTTTATCGAATTGATGCTTTCAGGAATGTTAGTGGGTGCATTGAGTGGTAAATTGCAAAAGATACCATTAAATGCTTGTTATAAAACTACCCTTATCTGTCTTACCCTTGGTTTATTCTTAACGTATACCGATTACCTATATTTACTTGGGACAGCTATAACAGTCTTTTGTGCCATCTTATTAGGGAAGTGGGCACGAGAACAAGTTCCCGATAAATATAGTAGCATTGACCAAAAACTATCCGTATTTGGTTCGCTTTGTAATCAAATTATTTTGTTTGGTGTTTTGGAATTAATTTCATATTTTAAGCTTAATAATAAGAGTGCGCTCCTTATTCCATATATCGATCACCAACAGGAACTGCAATATAGTCGTGAGATGTTTTATTTGCGGGTTAGCATGATTACTTTATTTGTTATTACTGGTATTTTTGTGATTTATCATGATCGTAAGTATTTATTTGGTAAAAGTGATTGATCTATTGTGTCGATGTATAAAACTAAAAATGGTCGGTGAAAAATTTGAATTTTTCCCGGCCATTCTATTAATGTTAAATGTATTTTGGTGAAGTTTCAGGCGCCCATAAAAGACAGATAGTACCACCTATCAGTAAAACAAAAGTACAAACTAGCATTGCGAGAATTGCCCCGCCAAGGTGAGTTAAGATTGGTAATAAGAATGTTCCGCTAGCAGCTCCAAAACGACTGATGGTGATACAAGTACCAACTCCACTAGCTCGAACCTTAATATCAAATAATTCTGTTGGATATGGATAATCAAGGACAAGTCCTGACGATAAGACTATCGCAAAAATAGCAAAAATGCTAATTTGAAAGAAAGGTGAAAAGTTATTGCTAATCATCAATATGATTAGTGCTACTGCTGAAAGGAAAAATGTTCCTACTAAAAACATCCGTCTACTAAGAATCTTGAAGATTAAACTACCGAAAATTACGCCGATAAGGATGCAACTATTATAGATAATCCCAGAGAGGTTGTCATTGCCAAGGTTCATACTTTTCAGGAGAATTGGCAAGAAAATACTGATACCGAAAAATGAAAATGCCTGACAAGCATAGAATAGGCCACCAACAATGGTTTTTCGGCGATAAGGGGGACTGAAGAGGGTTTTAAGAGAGACATCTTTTGGCTTTTTACTACGAATTTGTTTTAATGATAATCCCCATTTTTTACCGAGATGTTTTTGAATTAGTTTTTGAGCAGTTTTATTTTTCCCTTGACTTGCTAACCAGCTTGGGGATGCAGGAATACGGAAGATTGACCGATAAATGGCAGCAATCAGTCCTGGAACGACACTTGATGCAAGAATGACTTGCCAATTGTGAGGACCAAAACCAGTTATTAAAATTCCCGCGATATATGAAGTAATAAAACCGATTGTCCAATAAATGATTAGTTGGCTTTGGAAACGTCCGCTTTCTTTTGCTGGTAACCATTCTACCAAGAGAGCATTTCCAACAGTATAATCAATTGCAATCATTAACCCGATTAAAATTCGTAAGACAAGCAGGATAAAAAGATTCGTTGTTATTAATTGCAAAAAAGAAAATATAGAAAAAAGATACATATCGAGCATCAACATTCTTCGCCGACCAAATTGATCAGCGATTTTACCCATTAAAACACTCCCAGCAAGTCCAATTAAACTCCCAGCACCAATTAGGCCAACCCAAAAGTCGGTAATATTGATATAATCAGTTGCTTGGGAAAGGGCGGTTCCACTAATTCCAAGCGCAAAACCACAAGCAATTTGTCCAAGAGCGAGGGCAAAATATATTCGAAAGTGAATTGATGATAAAGGTGCTTTTTTGTAATTCTTCTTTGTATATTCCATAAAAAATTAGGCGTATGTGATCAAATATTAGCCTAACTAATTGATTCCTCCTTGTAAATGAAAAAAGTAAGTAGTACTACCTTATCAAAAAAATGGTATTTAATGCAAATTGCTATCTTAAATGAAAAAGAGAGTAGAAAATCACCTTCCACTCTCGACGTAACTTTTAAATTTTTGCTATTAATTCTTATCTGCTAACTTACTGTGCCAGTAGCCGTAAGTGAAGTAGATGACAATTCCGATCCCAAACCAAATTGCTGCTCCAATGTACGTTTCTTTTTGTAGCTGGGTCATCATGCCAAGGCAGGCAAGGCCAGAAAGAATTGGAAGAACAGGGTAGAGGGGAACTTTAAAGCCTCCACGATTACCAATATCTTTTCGCTTACGCAGGGGAATAATCCCAAATGAAACAAGCATGAAAGCAAATAATGTCCCAATGTTAACCAAACTTGTAAGTTGATCAAGGGAAACAAGACCGCCCATGATCGCAATAATGATAGCAACAATCCATAATGCTATCTGTGGCGAGTGACTCTTTTTATCAAGCTTTCCTAAGAATGAAGGAAGTAAACCATCACGACCAATTGCATAGATCAAACGAGAACTAGAGTAGATCATTGAAACCATCATTGTGAACATTCCGATCAAAGCCCCGATTGACAATAATTCTGCCAACCAGTCTTGATGAACCATCTGTAAGGCGAATGCCACCGGATTAGCAACATCAAGTTTGGTATACTTAACCATTCCTGTTAGAACGATGGCAACACCGGTATATAAGATTGTTGCAACAGCAAGTGTCCCAATAATTCCTAGAGGCATATTTCGTTTAGGATTCTTAACTTCGGCGGCTGAACTAGAAACACAGTCGAATCCAAGGTAAGCAAAGAAACCAATCGTTGCCCCGTGAATCACACCCTTCATGTGGTATGGAAGGAAGGGATGGTAATTTTGGGGCTTAATAAAGAAGAAACCAACAATAATAAAGATTAAGATAATTGCAATTTTAAGGAAAACAGCAATGTTGTTGATGCGCAGTGAAGATTGCATCCCCCGTGCAAGCATTATTGTAATTAAAAGAACAATTACAACCGCCACGATATTTATGTAGGTACCATGGGCTGGATCGAATGGACCTGAAAGTGCTTTAGGAAGATGAACACCAAATCCTTCAAGTAATGTATTGAAGTAGGCTGCCCAACCTGTAGAAACAGATGCAACAGCTAACATGTATTCAAGCACTAATGCCCATCCAAGCAACCAGCCAAGGAATTCACCAAACACTACATTTCCGTACGAGTAAGCACTCCCAGCAACTGGTAATGCAGAAGCAAACTCAGCATAACACATTGCAGCTAGCGCACAGACAATCGCTGAAAACAGAAATGACAATGACACTCCTGGTCCAGCTGAATTTGCGGCAATTGTTCCAGGGAGAATGAAAATCCCGGTACCAATAACAGTACCGATCCCAATTGCCATGAGATCACGAGCATTCATTGATTTAACGAAAAGCTTGTCTTCACCAAGATACCGATCAAGACTTTCTTTTCGCATAATGTTTAAGCTCATCTTTAACCCACCTTTGCTATAATAAATTTTACGTGCCGAAATGGTTCGTCACGTTTATAATTAATAATGATACCTTAGTTAATATTAAAAGTAAATTAGAAAAATTTAATTACAAAAGAGGGATAAAAATGGCAATTGAAGTTACTAGTGGAGCAGTTGTATATCGTCAAGGCGAAAATGGAATTGAGTATTTACTCTTAGAAAGTCAAAATAAAGGACACTTTTGGGGCTTCCCCAAAGGTCACGTTGAAGGCAATGAATCATTGGAGGAAACTGCAATTCGTGAAATTAAGGAAGAAACACAATTAGAATTACTAATTGATACAAGTTTTAAGGTATATACAGAATACGACTTACCAAATGGCAATCATAAGCAAATGACCCTTTATACTGCCGAGTTAGATAATAAGGAAGAGATTCACTTGCAAGCAGAAGAGATTAAGAATTGTGGATGGTTCAATTATCAAGATGCTCGTGAACGTTTAACCTATGAGAATTTAAAAGAATTGTTAGATCAAGTTAACGATCATTTAAAATAAATAATTATGAAAAATAATAAGTATGTGTTTATCGTGACAGGAGCAGCTGGAGCGGGCAAAACAACTGTCGCTAGCTATCTTCAAAAGCATTATGATATGCACCGGGTAATCACCCATACAACGCGACGGCCACGTCCAGGGGAACAAGATGGGGTAGACTATCATTTTGAAAACCCGACTTCTCTAAAAAAACTTCATTTACTTGAACAAGTAACTTATGATCAATTTCAATATGGTTCTTCATTAGAAGGCTTAGAAGAAGGATGGAAACAAGGAAAAAATGATGTAATTGTCCTTGATACAGCTGGTGCGGTCACTTACCATCAACAACTTGGTGCTCAAGCAGTAATTATTTTCTTGACCGTTACTCATATGGCTTCTTTAGCTAAGCGAATGACACTACGCGGCGATAAATTGAGTGCGATTCGTTCTCGTTTACATAGCAAAGAGTATCACCGTGATCTTGTACTACCAGCGGCTTTAAAAGGAATTGCGCATGTCGTAGTTAATGACCAATGGAAAAATACTAAACAACAAATAGATATAATTGTTAGGCAGATATTATCCAAAAAGAACTAAAATATGTTACAATATCATCTCTAATCGGGAGGGAAAAATATTGGAGAAATTAATTGATCAAGCACAGACTATTATTAAAGACCATCATTTGCGGTGGACTAAGCAACGTAAAATGATGATTGAATCAGTTGCGCGGCATCCTGATCGTTACTTTAATATTGTAGAAATTGACCAATATCTTCGAGAACAATTCCCTGGATTAAGTCACGATACTATTTATCGAAATTTTAAAGAATTTGAGAAATTGGGTATTGTCGAATTGCGTCAACATCATGATCAGATGCAGGTTAAATATTCATGTGATTTTACCCATCACCATCATTTTATTTGTGATATTTGTGGACGAGTTCAAGAGATTCAAATGCCACCAATTGATAAGAAATTCTTTGAGAAGCAGTTGCCAGGAGTTAAAATCACTGGGCATCGGTTTGAATTGCACGGAATATGTGCCCAATGCCAGAAAAAATCTTTACAATAAATTTATATTTATTGGGCCAGTTTTCGTGTATTATATACTCTGGAAAAGGAGAATGAGACATGGGAGCAAAGATACCGCCATTAGTAACCCCTTTTGCACTTGTATCATTGGTACTTGCGTTGGGTGCCACCAATGTAGTGGTTAATAAGGCAACGCATACTTCTGAGGGTGCAAAAGTAACATCAGTATCAACAAGTCGCCAATTTCAGCAATCGGGTGATGACGAAAGCAATCAATCAAGTCGGAATTCACAAAGCGATCGTGATGATGATAATGATGAAAGTGCAAGTAGCTCATCAACTACCCGGACAAGTAATAGCAACAATACAGCGGATGATACTGGGGATACTAATCAAACTACACGGTCAGCAGGAAACACTGGCACAGAAACATCGACAAATCGATCAACAAATACAAATGAAAGTACGAGTTCTAATCGAAACAGTACCTCACAATCGGCTGGTACGACAACGAACAATAATACAACAACACAAAACACGACTGGTGGTAGTACTACCGGAACAACTACAACTGAATAATAAGGAGGCGGGTTATTAATGTTTAGTTTTCTTGATATGATTAACTCGTCATTGAGTTACTTTAACCTTGACGTAAAGTTAAAGAGTCGTATTTATATCATCATTGCTTCACTAGGCGATATTTATTTAGTTTATGTTACTTCCCGACTCTTTATGAACCATGTTTGGCTACGGGCAGTGTTGTATTGCTTAGCAGTAATTGGATTAACATATTTTATCTATCTTAATTTCGTCTTTTACTTTCTTGAAAAGACTTCGCAATTTGATTTTATTTCACCTCGTCTCGCAAAGATTACTGGTCAAAAATTTGAAGATGGTAAGCCAAAGATGCCGCTTGATGCACAACAACGGCTAGCAGCAGAATTGGCAAACCGATCAAATGGCTTGTTTGCTAATGCCGATACGATTCCAGCAACAGTAGCGATTGATGAATATGAACAACATAATTTACAACGTGTTGTTGACCAACTATTAATGGAAGGTGTATTTGTTAATGGCTATGATGGTTTGAGTGAAAAAGAAATCGTTGAACAATATCAGGCAACTGAAAAACCAGTTACAGCTTTGAACTCACAGTCTGTTCCGCCATACTTTGAATTAGTTCATGATGAGTTGCGACACCGTCTTGAGATCTATATCGGAATGAACCAAATGGAACGACGCCCGGTTGGTCATATTACCAAAATCGGCCTAACTGATGTCCATACTGCCCATGATAAATATCAATTATATCTTGCGGCAGTAGCTGTTACTGGGGGGCCGAACAAGATTGCTGGGCGAAGCGGCTCAACAATTTTAACGGAAGAAGATTATGGACTACAAGTTCAAGTAGCTTATAAACAACGAAATAATGCTTAAAAAAGCTGAGATTGGAATTTCTCCCAACCTCAGCTTTTTTGCTGCAATCAACATTATTTTTCTCTGAATTCACCGTCGACGATATTGTCATCATTATTTGTCTTATTATCATTATATTCAGGCATTACGAGGGCAGCTAAGAGGTAGAAGACTCCGAGCGGGAAAAATCCGGTAAAGACGAAAATAAGAATTCCGATTACCCGCACGAGGGTTTTATCAAGACCAAAATAGTTGGCGATACCTCCAAAGACACCAAGAAATACTTTGTTTTTGGATTTAGTTAAATGTTTTTTAGTTGTTGCCATTATGAAGCCTCCAATCACATAGCTTTAATACCTTTATTATACCGTATTTTAGAGAAGAGATTTAGAAAGTTAATGAATGATTACTTATAAAAGATAGATAAATTTGCTACGGACGTGCTTGACCATTTAAATCTAGGAGCATATTATAGTTTTCGTTTGATTAAGATACAAACAAAAGTCTTTTTGTGAACGAATGTTTATTTTTGTCGCATTTTGAAATAATTATCTTCAATTACCCCTGTTGTACTAAATTGCAACAAGTTAGAATAATCATGTTAAATTTGTATTGTTTAGGGAGGGAAGAGGTATGCGTGTTACGAGAACTATTCGTGACTTTGAAAATGCATTGCTAACGTTATTAGAGAAAAATTCTTTTGAAAGTTTGACTATTGATCAAATTTGTAAAGAAGCATTAATGCATCGGAGTAGTTTTTATCGCTATTTTAGTGATAAATACGACCTCTTAGAACAAACGTTAAATGCGCAAATTAATAAATTGACGGAAAATACAGATTCTGAAGATGACATTATAAAGCAATTATTATCATACATTGATAAAAATAAGGATGTTATCCGTCATTTAGCACCTAATAGTGCACGCAGCTCTTTGTATACCGAAATTTTAAATATTTTAAGTCAGGTTCTTTTAGAGCGGTGTGATCTTGAGACTAATGATCCAATTGTAACGGCGCTAAAAAAGTCTGATAATCCTGAGATGCTTGCTTATGTATTGAGTGGAGCTATTATCGGGACTTTTTACTGGTGGCAGCGTAATAATTATGACGTACCAACTGAGGACGTTATTAAGTTTGCAAGAGCAGCTACCAAATCACTAACAAACTAAAATTATGAGAGGATAAATTTTGAGGTGAAGTATTAAATGTGGAGCATGATTAAAGGCGAATTTCGTCATATTATTCATAACCGTTTACTGCTTTTATCAGTAACGGTTATTTGCTTCATACCTTTCCTATATAGTATTTTCTTCTTGAAATCAGTATGGGACCCGTATGGAAGTACACGAAACTTACCGGTTGCGGTTGTAAATAAGGACATTCCGGTTGAGTATCAAGGCCGGAAAATGGATGTCGGAAAACAGACGGTTAATGAATTGAAGAAAAATCACCAATTAAAATGGGAATTTGTATCAGCTAAAGAAGCAAAGTATGGTATGAGTCATCGTAAGTATTATGCTATTGTTACGATTCCTAAAGATTTTTCTGAAAATGCAACGACTGTTCTACAAAAGCATCCCAAGACTATGAAGTTACATTACCAAACTAATGGTTCCTTAAACTATATTGGACAGGTAATTGTCCAAACCGGGATGACACGGCTAAACGAAAAAATTCGTGCCCAGGTTACTAACGCTTACGCAACGGTAATGTTTAAGCAATTACATGTTGTAGGTAAAGGGATGAACAAAGCCGCTGATGGTGCTCAACAAATTGGTACCGGAATGGTGACCTTAAGTGATGGTGTAAATCGTTATGTTGCAGGGGTTTCCCAAGTAAATAACGGGGTTCAAACCTTGCGTGTTAGTGTTGCGCCATTAGCTTCTGGTGCTCAACAACTTGCTACCGGGAGCCAAACCTTAGCAAATGGTATCATGCAATATACTGGTGGCGTTAGTCTCCTTGGCAATGGGGTTGGTCAGTTAATGGCTAATTCTGGTGCGCTAAATTCCGGTGCTAACCAGTTGAGCAGTGGATTAAGCACTTTGATGGCTAACTCTGGTGCGTTAAATTCTGGTGCTAGTCAGTTGAATGCTGGGTTAAATACTTTAATGGCTAACTCTGGTACCTTGAGTTCAGGTGCTAATAAATTAAGCGATGGTTTGAATACGTTAAGTGGTAATTCTGCTAACTTAAGAGACGGTTCAGGTCAATTAGCATCAGGTGCTAATCAGTTGAATTCAACCGTTAACAGTCAATTAGGAAACATTAACTTTAACGGCATTATGGGGGCCATGGACCAAGCACAAAATCTTCAGCAGGGATTAGGTCAACTCCAGACCGGTTTGGTAACTGCCAAGAATGCTCTTGCTGGTGTTCAAAGTAGTGCTGCTAGCCTTCAACAAGCTTCAGGAGCATTATCTGGTGCTGCTGGTGCTGGTGACAAGCTTAAAGGTGTTGCAACTAATGATGGTCAAATTGCTGGATTAGCACAACAAATTCTTAGCGATGATAAAGCTAGTGAACAATCTAAGCAGGCCGCTCAACAAATTGCAAAAATGGCTAGTGCTAACGTTTCTGCTATTCAAGGATTAAGTGGGACACTTAGTCAATTAAGTAGCCTTCAAGGAAGCTTGAGTGGCATGCAGCAACAATTAGGTCAGCTCTCGCAAATGTCTGCTGTGTTAGATAATGCAGATGGTACTATTCGTCAAGCTAACTCATTATTAGCAACCTTAAATGGCTATAAAGGTACCCTAGCGGAAATGCCAGGTGCTGTTGATCAACTTAAACAAGCAACAAGTCAAATTTCTTCTGGAGCAAATACGCTTAATAGTGGTGTAAATCAATACACTAATGGTGTTGATAGTGCTGCTGCCGGGGCTGGTACGCTTAATTCAGGAATCGGTCAATACACAGCTGGTGTCGCTCAAGCTGGAGCCGGAGCCAATCAACTAGCTAGCGGAATCGGTCAATACACAGCTGGTGTCGCCCAAGCTGGAGCCGGAGCTGGTCAATTGGCTAGCGGAATCGGTCAATATACAGCCGGTGTTGGTCAATTAGGTAATGGAATTGCCCAGCTTAACGCTAATAGCGGGGCCTTGAACTCTGGTGCAGCTCAATTAGCTGGGGCGCTTGGTCAACTAAACGGTCAAGTTCCTGCTCTTGTTGCCGGTGTAAATCAATTAGCTGCCGGAACTCAACAACTTCAAGATAATTCGCCTGCTCTTATTTCAGGAATTGCACGGTTAAATGCTGGTGCTTCTCAACTCGCTACATCTCTTGCAGGTGGTGCTAAGCAAATCAACGGCATTAAGACTTCACCACGGACTGCCAAGATGTTTGCAGAACCAACTGCTCTTAAGCACACAGATTACAGTTATGTACCAAACTATGGTCACGCCTTAGCACCATATGTTCTATCATTAGCAATCTATGTTGGGGCACTTGTATTTAACTTTGTTTACCCAATTCGTCGGGTTGCTGAATTTGGTAAAGCTCCAATCGCTTGGTGGGCAAGTAAGGTAACAGTTGGATCACTGGTGGTAACGGCAATGGCAATCGCAGAAGACGCAATTATGATGGCTTGTGGACTTACAGTTATTCACCCAGTCTCATTCTTTGTGACGACGATATGCTTCGGGTTAGCTTCAATGGCAATTGTTATGTTCCTCTCAATGCTCTTTGATAACCCAGGTCGATTCTTTGCCATGGTTCTCTTGATGCTTCAATTAGGTGGATCTGGTGGTACCTTCCCAATGGAAATTACAATGAAGTTCTATAACGTAATTCACTGGTACTTACCGATGACTTACTCAATCTTAGGACTCCGTGATTCAATTTCTGGTGGTTTAGGAGCACATTACACGATGTTCTGTAACACTGTTCTGATCGTAATCACAATTGTCTTCTATGCATTGTTATTAGTCGGTATGATTTGGTTACAACATCATCACTATGCTGGTCGCTCAGAATTGGATAATAACCAAGAACTGCTTGGACCAGAAGGCGATTATGACGGAATGCACCTTCAACAACGTCGCCCAAACCAAGGAGACAACGGTGAACAATAATTAAAGATAATATGGAGGCTGAGAGAAAACAAAGTTTTCTCTCAGCCTCAACTGTTTTCACGAACAATATCAAGATGCCGTGGAAAATAATCGTAAGGATCGAGTCTAAGTACGAACGATAATCAGCGCGTGCCGTGCTAATCATCGTTCAAACTTAGCCCACCGCCTTGTCGAGGAGATTATTTCGCCTTTCCTTTATTGCTAAAATACTGATGATTAATTGAAGGAGTGCTAAGCTATTAGTGTAAGCAGTTTTTACGAAAGGAATGGGAAAACTGATGAATTTAATTATATATAGCGTTCGTGACGCTGAAAAGCCTTATATTGAAGCATGGGCAAAGAAGACAGGCAATGACGTCAAGATGGTTACTGAACCATTAAATGCTGATACAGTTAAGCTTGCTGAGGGATATGACGGAATATCTCTGCAACAGACAACTAAATTGGGGGATAAAAAACTATATGAGCAATTAGCAGCCATGGGAATAAAACAATTAGCTGCGCGAATGGTTGGTGTTGATATTTTTGATTTAGATGCATGTAAATCAAATGGCATTATTGTAACGAATGTCCCTGTTTATTCACCACGGGCAATTGCAGAAATGGGTGTCACACAGGCGATGTATTTGTTACGACGGATTGGTGAATTTGAACAACGCATGAGCCATGGCGATTTTCGGTGGAGCGATGATTTAATCAGTAATGAAATTTACAATTTAACCGTGGGAATTGTCGGTCTTGGTAATATTGGTGGAGCGACTGCTCAGATTTATAAAGCATTGGGGGCAAAAGTTCTTGCATATGACCCATCGTACAATGTCGAATATGAACCATACGTTGAATATACTGATTTCGATACTGTTATTAAGAATGCGGATATTTTATCATTGCATACACCGTTGTTACCCAGTACCGAAAACATGATTGCAGCACCACAATTTAAGATGATGAAAGATAATGCTTACTTGATTAACATGGCTCGTGGAAAACTGGTAAATACCGCAGACCTAATTTCAGCATTGGAAAATAAAGAAATTGCGGGTGCTGGGCTAGACACATTAGCTGACGAAACTTCTTTCTTTGGGAAGCAAGTTATACCAGATCAAATTCCAGATGATTACAAGAGATTAGCAACGATGCCAAATGTTCTTGTTACACCCCATGTAGCGTTTCTCACTGAAACATCTATTCGCAATATGGTCGAGATTAGTTTAAATGATGCGGTAACGATTCTAGAAGGTAAGCATTCACGTAATGAAATTAGAATGTAATTAATTAAAAACTCTACCAATTTTTGACGGTAGAGTTTCTTTTTGTTTAAGATATAAATAAAATTATTAAAGAAGGCGTAAGTAAATTAAAAAGACATCGCTTTCTCATGAACTAACTGTTAAGCTTAGAAGTGTCAAATACCACTAGTCGATTTAGAAAGGAGGAACATCCCAAATGTTGTCAGCCACTGATAGCCATATATAAGGAAGGACTGATAATAATGGCTAGCGATAAACACGGAATGAAAGATAAGATAGCAGGGAAACTAAAAGAAACTGAAGGAAAAGTAACTAACGATAAGACTCGTGAAGGAGAAGGAAAACTTCAGAAACTTAAAGGGAAAGTAAAAGATGAGATTAATGATCTTAAAGAGTCAATAAAAGGAAATAAAAAGGAGGGATGATTATGTACTGGATTTGGGTTTTAATTGTTGGTGGATTGATTGGTTTAGCCGCTGGTGCATTAACCCATCGTGGTGGATCGATGGGCGTTATCAGTAATATTATTGCTGGATTAGTAGGATCAGCAATTGGTGAAGCAGTATTAGGAGCATGGGGACCGCAAGTAGCTGGGATGGCAATTGTTCCATCAATTATTGGGGCAGTAATCTTAGTAATGATCGTCTCCTTGATTTTCGGAGTAAGAGCAGAGAGATAAACAACAAAAAAAGCAGCGATCAGTTTTTGGACGCTGCTTTTATTAATGTCTTTAGGCCTGGTTGAGTGCGCGAGCAGAGCGAGTGCACGAAACAAAAAACCACCTGCTATGCGGGTGGGCGATAAAAATTATATAAAAAGGCCTCTTTTGCCTTA